>NZ_BNTL01000029.1:40634-160320 GCF_022179005.1 Pseudomonas sp. PAGU 2196
CGCGGGCGGCGCTCGATCTTGAGAACACCACAACACTCAAGCCCTACACCTGCCGCCCCTCGCCCATCGCCCCTCCCACATACCATTCGTAAATAAACCGCCTCAGCACCTTGCACCGCGCCTGCGTGCTCACTACCTTAGCGCCTTCCAAACCCCCGCCACGCCTTGCAGGAGCCCTTGTCATGGCCGCCCCCGCCTTTCCTCCCTTCCGCCCGCGGTTCACGACCGCTGCCACGCTGCTCGGCATGCTCGGACTCGCCGGTTGCCAGATGGGCGGCTACCAGGACAGCGTGCCACCGACCACCGGCGTACAGCCGCTCAAAGGCCTGGCACAAAACGTCTCGGTACGGCGCAATGCCATGGGCGCGCCGTTGATCGAGAGCGGCAACTTCCATGACGCGCTGTTCAGCCTCGGTTACGTGCACGCTGGGGATCGCATCGAGCAGATGGTCGCCATGCGCCTGCTCGCCCAAGGCCGCCTCGCCGAACTTGCCGGCAGCGATGCCCTCGACATCGACCGCCTGATGCGCGCCGCCAACCTCAAGCAAAGCGCCGCCCAGCAATACGCCGACGCCTCGCCACGGCTCAAGCGCTTCTTCGAGGTCTACGCCCGCGGCGTCAACGCCTACCTGTTCCGCTACCGCGACAAGCTGCCCGCCAGCCTGGCCAGCAGCGGCCATCGCCCTGAGTACTGGAAGCCAGAAGACTCGGCGCTGATCTTCAGCCTGTACGCCTTCAGCCAATCGGTGAACCTGCAAGAAGAACTCAGCGCCCTGACCCTGGCGCAGAAGGTCGGCAGCGACAAGCTGGCCTGGCTGCTGCCCGGCGCACCGGACGAACCGTTGGCCGACAGCGAAGTGGACAAGCTCAAGGGCCTCAACCTCGCCAACCAGCTACCCGGCTTGCCCGCCCTGGCGGCAGCCAGCCAAAAGCTCGCCGACCTCGACCTGCTCGGCAGCCCAGGCTCGGCCAACCTGGCCTTGGCAGGCCAACGCAGCCGCAGCGGCAAGAGCCTGCTGGCCAGCGACAGCCAGGCCGCCTGGGCGCTAAGCCCGGTGCAGATCCACACTGGCAAGTACCAGGTCGCCGGCCTGTCGCTGCCGGGCCTGCCGATCGTGCTGGCCGGCTACAACGGCAAGATCGCCTGGAGCAGCAGCGCCGTGATGGCCGACAACCAGGACCTGTACCTGGAGCAACTGCGCCGCCAAGGCAACCAGCTGAGCTACCTGGCCGACGGCAAATGGCTGCCAGCACGGGCGCGCAGCGAAACCTTCTTAGTGCGTGGCCAACGCCCGCTGCGCGAGGTCATGTACGACACGCGCCACGGCACTCTGCTTGCCCAGCCGGCAAGCGCCAGCCTGGGCCTGGCCCTGAACCTGCCTCAATTCAAGGGCGACCGCAGCCTCGACGCGCTGTTCGACCTGACCCGCGCCAAGACCGTCGAACGTGCATTCGACAGCACCCGCGAAGTCGCCGCCGCGGCGCTCAACTTCGTCTTCGCCGAGCCAGAGCACATCGGCTGGCAAGTCAGCGGGCGCTACCCTAACCGCCGCGAAGGCCAGGGCCTGCTGCCTTCGCCCGGCTGGGACGGCCGTTACGACTGGGACGGTTACGCTGACCCGATGCTGCACCCATACGATCAGGACCCGCCGGCTGGCTGGATCGGCCACGCCAACCAGCGCAGCCTGCCGCGCGGCTACGGCATGCAGTTGTCCAACACCTGGTACTACCCCGAGCGCGCCGAGCGCCTGGCTCAGTTGGCAGGCAACGGCCGTCACGACAGCCGCAGCCTGATGGCCCTGCAAAACGATCAAGTCACCCTGCTGGCCGACAAGCTCAAGCAGATGTTCGACGCCCCGGGCATGGCTCAACCGCTCAAGCAAGCCATCGATGCCCTGCCACCCGCTCAGCGTGACAAGGCCCGCGACGCCTTGGCCCGGCTCAAGGCATTCGATGGCCGCCTGAGCCCGGTGTCGGCAGATGCCGCGCTGTACGAACTGTTCCTTCAGGCCTTCGCCCGCGAAACCTTCCTCGACGACCTCGGGCCAGAATCCAGCCCTGCCTGGCAGGCGTTCGTCAGCAACGCGCGGCTCTCCTACTCGGCACAGGCCGACCACCTGCTGGGCCGCGAGGACAGCCCGTTCTGGGATGACCGCAGCACCCCGCAGAAAGAAGAAAAACCGGTGATTCTCGCCCGCAGCCTGGCCGCTGCGGTGGATGCCGGCACTGCACAACTCGGCGCCGACCGCCGCGCTTGGCAGTGGGGCAAGCTGCACCAGTACCGCTGGCCGGCACCGGCCTACCATGGCCTGGGTGATGCCCTCAGCCGTTCACCGCTGGCTGCCGGCGGCGACTTCAGTACCCTTGCCCTCACCCCCTACGCCTGGGGCAGTGACTTCGACACCCGCCTGCCAGCGTCGGCACGCATGGTCGTCGATTTCGGCCAGGCCGAACCGTTGCAGGTGCTGACCAGCAGCGGCCAGTCTGGCAACGCGGCAAGCCCGCACTACAGCGACGGGTTGGATGCCTGGTTCAAGGGGCGCTTCATGAGCCTGCCGCTGCAACCGCAGAACTTTGGGCGGGCCTATGGCAACCCGCGGCTGACCTTGGTGCCGGGTCGGTAAAGGAGATGGTGTGATGCCGTGAGTGCATGACGCCTCCCTTGTAGCGCCTGTGAGATCGAGCGCCGCCCGCGCGGCGCTCAATCTCACAGGCGCCACAGCCCCCACGACGAACTCACTCGAACTTCCCATCGCCCACCGTGCTCCTAACTGGTAACCCACCACCAGCGCCCGTGCCATGGACCTCGTTATCGCCCGCCCCGAAGGCCTGTACTGCCCGCCCGGTGATTTCTACATCGACCCCTGGCGGCCGGTGGACCGTGCCATCATCACCCACGGCCACGGCGACCACGCCCGCACCGGCAATAACCATTACCTGACCGCCGCACCCGGCGCAGGCATCCTGCGCAGCCGACTGGGCCAGGACATCAACCTGCAAACCTTGGCCTACGGCGTGCGCATCCTCCACCACGGTGTCACCCTGAGCTTGCACCCCGCCGGCCATGTGCTGGGCTCGGCGCAAGTACGCCTGGAATACCAAGGCCAGGTTTGGGTCGCTTCGGGCGACTACAAAGTCGAACCCGACGGCACCTGCGCCCCCTTCGAGCCAGTGCGCTGCCACACCTTCATCACCGAGTCGACCTTCGGCCTGCCTATCTACCGCTGGCCCCGCCAGCCTCAGGTGTTCGCCGGTATCAACGCCTGGTGGCGCGCCAATTGCTCGCAGGGCAAGGCCAGCGTGCTGTTCTGCTACGCCTTCGGCAAAGCGCAGCGCATTCTCCACGGGCTGGACGCGAGTATCGGGCCGATTCTGGTACACGGCGCGGTCGAGCCGTTGAACCGTGTGTACCGCGAAGCTGGCGTGCACCTGCCGGAAACCCGCTATGCCGGCGACATCCCGCGCAACGACCCATTAATGCGCCAAGCCTTGGTCCTGGCCCCGCCCTCTGCCGGGGGCAGTAGCTGGATGCGGCGCTTCGGCGATTACAGCGATGCCTTCGCCAGCGGCTGGATGCTGTTGCGCGGCACACGCCGGCGGCGTGGCGTCGACCGCGGCTTCGTGCTGTCGGACCACGCCGACTGGCCGGGCCTGCTGTGGGCCATTGGCCAGACCGGCGCGGAGCGCGTGATGGTCACCCATGGCTCGGTCAACGTGCTGGTGCGCTACTTGAGCGAACAGGGCCTGGATGCTCGCGCCTTCGCCACCGAATACGGCGACGAAGACGAGCCCGCGCCATCGGAGCCCGAGGCATGAAAGCCTTCGCCGCATTGTACCTGCGCCTGGACGCGACCACCTCCAGCAACGCCAAGCTCGACGCCTTGCGCGACTACTTTGCCCAGGCGCCTGCCGAGGATGCGGCCTGGGCCGTGTACTTCCTCGCCGGCGGCCGCCCGCGGCAACTGGTGCCAACCCGTGTGCTGCGCGAACTGGCGACTGAGCTGGCAGAACTGCCTGAATGGCTATTCGAAGAGAGCTATCAAGCCGTGGGCGACCTGGCCGAAACGATCTCGTTGCTGCTGCCCGAGAACAGCCATGGCAGCGACGAGGGGTTGGCCCACTGGGTCGAGACACACCTGCTGCCCCTTCGAGGCCTGCCGCCCGACGTGATCCGCCAGCGCCTGCCGCCGCTCTGGGCGCAGCTCGACCGGCCAAGCCTGATGCTGTGCCTGAAGCTGATCACCGGCAGCTTTCGCGTCGGCGTGTCCAAGCTATTGGTCACCCGCGCCCTGGCGCAACTGGCCGGCCTGGACGCCAAGCGCGTGGCCCAGCGCCTGGTCGGCTACACCGACATCAGCCACCGCCCTACCGCCGCCAGTTACCAGCAGTTGATCGCTGCCGAGTCGGCGGATGAACACCGCCAGCGTGGCGGTCAGCCCTATCCTTTTTTTCTGGCTCACCCGCTGCAGGCGCCCGTCGAGCAGTTTGACGCGCAACTCGGCCCGCCGAGCGACTGGCAGATCGAATGGAAGTGGGATGGCATCCGCGCACAGGTGGTCAAGCGCGACGGCCAGCTGTGGGTCTGGTCGCGTGGGGAAGAGCTCGTCACCGATCGCTTCCCCGAGCTGCACAGCCTGGCGCAAACACTGCCGGACGGCGTCGTGCTCGATGGCGAGATCCTGGTGTGGAAACCAGGGGCAACGGACGATGCCCTGGCCGTGCAACCCTTCGCACTGTTGCAGCAACGCCTGGGCCGCAAGACCCTGGGCAAGAAGCTGCTGGCCGACGCGCCCGTGGTGCTGCAGGCCTATGACCTGCTGGAATGGCAGGGCGAGGATTGGCGCAACCAGGCGCAGCACGTACGTCGTCAGCAGTTACAACACCTGGTAGCGGATTGCCCGCTGGCGCCTGTGCTGCTTTCGCCCTTGCTCGAAGGGCAAACCTGGGCCGAGCTGGCCGAACAGCGCGAGCAGTCACGCAGCCTCGGCGTGGAAGGCCTGATGCTCAAGCAGCGCGAGGCCTTGTATGGCGTGGGTCGCACCAAAGACATGGGCACCTGGTGGAAGTGGAAAATCGACCCGTTCAGCGTCGATGCCGTGTTGATCTACGCCCAGCGTGGCCACGGCCGCCGCGCCAGCCTCTACAGCGACTACACCTTCGCCGTCTGGGACGCGCCGCCCGGCACGGCCGGGCGAGCATTGGTGCCCTTCGCCAAGGCGTATTCAGGGCTGAGCGACGAAGAGATGCGCAAGGTTGACGCGATCATCCGCAAAACCACAGTGGAAACGTTCGGCCCGGTACGCAGCGTGACCCCGACCTTGGTGTTTGAACTGGGTTTCGAAGGCATTGCCCTGTCCAAACGCCATAAAAGCGGCATCGCCGTGCGCTTTCCACGCATGCTGCGCTGGCGCCTGGACAAACCGGTCGAAGAAGCCGACGACCTCGCCACGCTGCAGGCACTGCTGATCTGACAGTGCCTAATTCGCACAGGCGCAGACGCAAAAATTATGCTTCTATCTGTGTGCCGACCCGTGTCGCAGACCGTATTCGCCACGTAGCCAGGACTACCATGCACCATTCGACCCACGACCTGCTTTCTCCCGTACCGGGCATTTCACGCCAACTGCACAGCTTTCACTTTGGCCCACGCGGTGGCGGCAAGGTGTACATCCAGGCCTCGCTGCATGCCGACGAGCTGCCCGGCATGCTGGTGGCCTGGCACCTCAAGCGCAGGCTGGCCGAGCTGGACCAACAGGGCCGTCTGCAGCGGGAAATCATCCTGGTGCCGGTGGCCAACCCGGTCGGTCTCGAACAGGTGCTGCTGGACGCCCCGTTGGGGCGCTTTGAACTGCAGAGTGGCGAGAATTTCAATCGCAACTTCGTCGACCTGTCCGACTCCATCGGCGATCAGGTCGAAGAACACCTGACCCAGGACGCCGCACACAACGTCGCCTTGATCCGTGAATACCTGCGCCGCGGGCTAGACGCCCACCCCGCACGCACCCCACTCCAGGCCCAGCGCCTGATCTTGCAACGCCTGGCTTGCGACGCCGACCTGATACTCGACCTGCACTGCGACTTCGAAGCCGTCGAGCACCTGTACACGACGCCCGATGCCTGGCCACAGATCGAGCCACTGGCCCGCTACCTGGGCGCCCAGGCGAGCCTGCTGGCCACCGATTCAGGCGGGCAATCGTTCGATGAATGCTTCAGCCTGGTCTGGTGGCAGTTGCAGCAACGCTTTGGCAAGCGCTTCCCGATTCCGCTGGGCTGTTGCTCGGTCACTGTCGAATTGCGCGGCCAGGCGGACGTGAGCCATGACCTGGCCGGCAAGGACTGCCAGGCAATCCTCGACTTCCTGACCCACAACGGCGTCATCGAAGGCACCTGCGCCCCCCTTCCTCCACTGCCCCGCGCGGCCACGCCCCTGGCGGCCGTAGAGCCCGTGTCGACGCCGCTTGGCGGTTTGCTGGTGTACCACGCGCGCCCAGGCCAGCACCTGCAAGCCGACCAGTTGATCGCCGAAGTCATCGACCCGCTCAACGACCGGGTGACTGCGGTGCGCAACAGCCAACCCGGCCTGCTGTACGCCCGTAGCGTGCGCCGCATGGCGACGGCAGGCATGGTCATCGCCCATGTGGCGGGCGAGCAGGTGTGCCGCAGCGGCTACCTGCTGGGGAATTGATCCGGTAAAACCAATGCCCCTGGCGGGCGGTCAGTAGAAGCACAGCCTTCGAAGGATCACCCGCCCCATGGCCGCCTCCACCGACCTCGCCAACGCCTGGTTCGCCCTGCGCGGCTGGAAACCCTTCGCCTTTCAGCGCCGTGTCTGGGCGGCCGTCGAACGCGGCGAGTCCGGGCTGTTGCACGCCAGTACCGGCGCCGGCAAAACCTACGCCGTCTGGCTGGCGGCCCTGCGCGCGTTCGCCGTTGCCAGCTCAGCCCGCCAGCCGGCCCCCTTGCAGGTGCTGTGGGTGACGCCCATGCGCGCCTTGGCCGCCGACACCGCGCGTGCCTTGCAAGCGCCGCTCGATGAGCTGGGCCTGAACTGGAGCGTGGGCGTGCGCAGTGGCGACACTGGCAGCGCCGAACGCGCGCGACAGGCCCGGCGCCTGCCCAGCGTGTTGATTACTACCCCCGAGAGCCTGACCCTGCTGCTGACCCGGGCACAGGCCCGTGACGACTTCGCCAACCTGCGCCTGGTGGTGGTGGATGAATGGCATGAGCTGCTGGGCAACAAGCGTGGGGTACAATTGCAACTGGCCCTGGCACGCCTGCGCCACTGGCACCCGCCGCTGCTGACCTGGGGGCTTTCGGCCACCCTTGGCAACTTGCAGCACGCACGCGACGTGCTGTTGCCAGGCGATGGGTTGCTGGTGCAAGGCCGGCAAGACAAGCAACTGCAGGTCGATACCCTGCTGCCCGACGCGATCGAGCGGTTCCCCTGGGCAGGGCACATGGGCTTGAAGATGCTCGATCAGGTCAGCCGGGAGCTCGACAGCAGCGCCAGCAGCCTGGTCTTCACCAACACCCGCGCCCAGGCCGAACTGTGGTACCAGGCGCTGCTCGAGGCACGCCCCGACTGGGCCGGCCTGATCGCCCTGCACCACGCTTCGTTGTCCCGCGACACCCGCGACTGGGTCGAGCGAAACTTGAAGCAAGGGACGCTTAAAGCCGTCATCTGCACCTCCAGCCTGGACTTGGGCGTGGATTTCCTGCCCGTGGAGCGGGTGCTGCAGATCGGCTCGGCCAAAGGCATCGCCCGCCTGATGCAGCGCGCCGGTCGCTCTGGGCACGCACCGGGGCGCCCCTCGCGGGTAACCTTAGTGCCCACCCACAGCCTGGAATTGGTGGAGGCCGCTGCGGCCCGGCATGCCCTGCTCGCCGGGCAGATCGAGGCCCGGCGCTCACCACAGCTGTGCATGGATGTGCTGGTGCAACACCTGGTCAGCATGGCCTTGGGCAGTGGCTTTCGCCCCGAGCAGTTGCTGGCCGAGGTACGCAGCACCTGGGCCTTCCGCGCGTTGCGCGACAGCCAGTGGCAGTGGGCGCTGGACTTCGTCTGCCACGGCGGCAACTCGCTCAGCGCCTACCCTGACTACCAACGTGTCGAGCCCCACGCCGACGGGGTCTGGCGGGTTGCCAGCGAGCGCCTGGCACGGCGCCACCGCATGGGCATCGGCACCATCGTCAGCGAGGCTAGCCTGCAGCTCAAGTACTGGAGCAAAGGCGGCGGTGGCAAGTCGCTGGGCAGTGTCGAGGAAGCGTTCATCGCCCGCCTGCGGCCTGGTGATAGCCTGGTCTTCGCAGGGCGCGTGCTGGAACTGGTGCGCGTCGAGAACATGACCGCCTACGTCCGCCGCAGCACCTCGCGCAAGGCCGCCGTGGCCCGCTGGAATGGCGGGCGCATGCCGCTGTCCAGCGAACTGGCCGATGCCCTGGTCGAACAACTCGATGCCGCCGCCCACCAGCGTTACGAAGGCCCGGAAATGCGCGCCATACGGCCATTGCTGGCCTTGCAGGCAAGCTGGTCTGCACTGCCGACTACCCGCACGCTGCTGGCCGAAACGTTGAAATCACGCCAAGGCTCGCACCTTTTTCTGTACCCGTTCGCCGGGCGCATGGCCAACCTCGGCTTGGCCAACCTGATTGCCTGGCGGGTCAGCCAGGTGCAACCGCTTTCAGTCTCAATTGCGGTCAGTGACTATGGCTTTGAGTTGCTCAGCCCAAGCGCGGTGGATTGGGCCACCCATTTGCCCAGCGCGCTCTCGACCGAGCACCTGCTGGAGGATGTACTGGCCAGCCTGAACGCAGGCGAGATGGCGCTAAGGCGCTTTCGCGAGATCGCCCAGATCGCCGGCCTGGTGTTTGGCGGCTACCCGGCGGCGCAAAAGAGTACCCGGCAGATCCAGGCTTCGAGCGGGCTGTTCTACGAGGTGTTTCGCAAGCACGATGCCGACAACCTGCTGCTGGGCCAGGCACGGGACGAAGTATTGCGCGAAGAACTGGAAATCGAGCGTCTGCACCGGCAGTTGGCGAAGCTGGGCCAACTGCAGCTGGACCTGCGTGAATTACGCCGCCCTGGGCCACTGGCCTTTACCCTGCTGGTGGAAGGCATGCGCGAAACCTTGAGCACGGAAAAACTCGCAGACCGCATTGCGCGGATGGTCGCAGACCTGGAAAAAGTGGCGGGTAACAACGCATGAATGATCACCTGGCCATCGAGCACTGCGGCGAAACCCTGTGGTTACTGCCGGACAAAGCGCTGTACTGGCCTGCCCGCCGGGCCCTGCTGGTAGCGGATGTGCATATTGGCAAAGCCGCCAGCTATCGCGCCCTGCATCAGCCCGTGCCGCGGGGCACCACCGAAGCCACTTTGGCGCGCCTGGACCAACTGCTGACAAGCCATGAGTGCCAGATGCTGATCATTTTGGGCGATTTCCTGCATGCCCGCACCGCGCGCGCACCGGCAACGCTGGCCAAGCTGCAAACATGGCGGGAACGGCACGCCGGACTGCGCATCGTGCTGGTGCGTGGCAACCATGATCGCCACGCGGGCGACCCACCGCCTGCGCTGGGTATCGAGGTGGTCGAAGAACCCTGGCTGCTGGCACCTTTCGCCTTACAGCACGAACCCGTCGTTCACCCCCAGCACCCAGTGCTGGCGGGCCACGTCCACCCGGTGTTCGTGTTGCAAGGGCGGGCCAGACAACGTCTGCGCCTGCCCTGCTTCCTGATGGGTGACGCGATCAGCTTGCTACCGGCCTTCGGTGAATTCACCGGTGGCTGGCGCGTGCACCCCGACGCCGAAAACCGCGTGTTTCTGGCCGGCGCCGGGCGGGTATGGGCGCTCTAAAGCAGCGCCCACTCAGGCGACGGGCGCAGGAGGTGGTTCGTCGGGCAAGGTTGGCTCACCGGGCTCCATGGGCTGCGTCTCGCCCGGTTCCGGTGGTTGAGGGGTATCGGGATCAGGCTGGTGGGGCACGCCGCCCGCCTGCATCGGCAGCGGATGCGCCAGCAGTGACCATGGCAACATACCGACCTGGTTAGGCTGCAGGCCAGCCAGCTTGGCACTGATTGCGGGATGGAGTTTCATTGGCAGCTCCTGACGAGAGCCGACACGCATCATGCACATCGGCAGGTTACCCGTTGGAGTACCAAATGCGCGGGGAATTCCCCGCGCTCGTCGGCTCAGGTGCGTGGCAGGGTGACGCCGCGCTGGCCCTGGTACTTGCCGCCGCGGTCCTTGTAGGACACTTCGCACTCTTCGTCGGACTCGAGGAAGAGCATCTGCGCCACACCCTCGTTGGCATAGATTTTTGCCGGCAAGGTGGTGGTGTTGGAGAATTCCAGCGTCACGTGGCCTTCCCACTCGGGTTCAAGCGGGGTGACGTTGACGATGATGCCGCAGCGCGCATAGGTGCTTTTGCCCAGGCAGATGGTCAGCACGTTGCGTGGGATGCGGAAGTACTCCACCGTGCGGGCCAAGGCGAAGGAGTTTGGCGGGATGATGCAGACGTCGCTCTTGACGTCGACGAAGCTGCCGGCGTCGAAGTTTTTCGGGTCGACGGTGGCCGAATTGATGTTGGTGAACACCTTGAATTCGTCGGCGCAGCGTACGTCGTAGCCGTAGCTGGAGACGCCGAAAGAGATGACTCGGCTGTCGTGCTCGCCGCGCACCTGGCGCTCGACGAACGGTTCGATCATGCCGTGTTCCTGCGCCATGCGGCGAATCCACTTGTCCGATTTGATGCTCATGGCGGGGGTGTCCTGAAGAGTTGCGAGGTGAAAATCGTGAGGCGCATCTTACCGGTCCCAGCGCCCTCTTCAAAGTTCCATCCTGCATTCTTGCTACAATCCCCGCCAGGCGGGGCCTACAGCTGCCACCGATCTGAATTTCAGTAAAGCGGCTTCTGGCCATTGGCAGGTTGCGGAAAGTGGGTTAAGGTGACGCCACTGTGCTGCACGTGACACCGAGAATCTCTAGTTTGACGCACGATCCTGATCGGCCCATATCTGAATTTTCTGCTCTCTTTGCACTCAGTCCCGGGCAGGGTTTTTCCTGACCGTAATCAACTTTGTCCAAGGAGACAGAAACATGTCCAATCGCCAAAACGGTGTTGTTAAGTGGTTCAACGACGAGAAAGGCTACGGCTTCATCACCCCTCAGTCGGGTGACGACCTGTTCGTGCACTTCAAAGCCATCCAAGCTGACGGCTTCAAGACCCTGAAAGAAGGCCAGGCTGTTACTTTCGTCGCTACCCGCGGCCAGAAAGGCATGCAGGCTGAAGAAGTTCAGATCGCCTAAGTCGATCTCAGCTTTCTAGCTTTCAAAAAAACCCGCCTTCTGGCGGGTTTTTTTATGCCTGGCTGAAACCGGTGCTGGCTTCTTCGCGGGTAAACCCGCTCCTACAGGCCTGCGGTGTACCTGTAGGAGGGGGTTTCTCAGGTCAATCCTCGCTGATGGTAATGCTCGGCATCGCCGGCGCTGCGGCTTCCTGCAGCACGATCCGCGCACCGACCTGGCGGGCCAGCTCCTGATACACCATGGCGATCTGGCTTTCCGGCTCGGCAATCGCCGTCGGCTTGCCACTGTCGGCCTGTTCGCGGATCAGCATCGACAACGGCAGCGAGGCCAGCAGGTCGACACCGTACTGGGCTGCCAGCTTCTCACCGCCGCCTTCGCCGAACAGGTGCTCGGCATGGCCGCAGTTGGAGCAGATGTGCACGGCCATGTTCTCGACCACGCCCAGTACCGGGATATTGACCTTGCGGAACATCTCCACGCCCTTCTTGGCGTCCAGCAGGGCGAGGTCCTGCGGGGTGGTGACGATCACCGAGCCCGCCACCGGCACTTTCTGCGCCAGGGTCAGCTGAATGTCGCCGGTGCCTGGCGGCATGTCGATCACCAGGTAATCGAGGTCATCCCAGGCGGTCTGGGTCACCAGCTGCAACAGCGCACCCGACACCATCGGGCCACGCCACACCATCGGCGTGTTGTCGTCGGTGAGAAACGCCATGGACATGACTTCTACACCGTGCGCCTTGATCGGCACAAACCACTTCTGCTCGCGAATCTGAGGGCGGGTGCCTTCTGCGATGCCGAACATCACGCCCTGGCTGGGGCCATAGATATCCGCATCGAGAATACCGACCCGGGCGCCTTCACGGGCCAGGGCCAAAGCCAGGTTAGCGGCAGTGGTCGACTTGCCGACGCCACCCTTGCCCGAGGCCACGGCGATGATGTTCTTGACGTTGGCCATGGCCGGCACCTGGGCCTGGGCCTTGTGCGCGGCGACCACGCAGTCGATCGACACCTGGGCGCTGCTGACGCCGTCAAGGTTGCCGATGGCGGTCTGCAGCACCTGGGCCCAACCATTCTTGAACAACCCAGCGGCATACCCCAGTTGCAACTGCACACTGACCTGCCCGCCCTGGATATCCACGGCGCGCACGCAACCGGCGCTGACCGGATCCTGGTTCAGGTAGGGGTCGGTGTACTGGCGAAGCACGCCTTCGACGGCGGCACGGGTGACGGCACTCATGGAGACTCCCATTGGCAAACTGAATGTAAAACAGGCGCCTATCCTAACCCGTCAATCGTCAGCAGGTGCGTCTGTGGGGTGAAATATCTTCGCCAGCCCTTTATAGTGGCCGATCACCCTCATTTTTACCCCGTAGCCAGATAAGTAGCCGAGCCACCATGTCCGAGCCACGTCAGATTCTCGTCACCAGCGCCCTGCCCTATGCCAATGGATCAATCCACCTTGGCCATATGCTCGAGTACATCCAGACAGACATGTGGGTCCGCTTCCAGAAACTACGCGGCAACCAGTGCATCTATGTCTGCGCCGATGACGCCCACGGTTCGGCCATCATGCTGCGCGCCGAGAAGGAAGGCATCACCCCCGAGCAGTTGATCGCCAATGTACAGGCCGAGCACAGCGGCGACTTTGCCGACTTCCTGGTGGATTTCGACAACTTCCACTCGACCCACAGCGAAGAAAACCGCGAGCTGTCCAGCCTGATCTACACGCGCCTGCGTGACGCTGGCCACATTGCCACCCGTTCGGTAACCCAGTACTTCGACCCCGAAAAGGGCATGTTCCTGGCCGACCGCTTCATCAAGGGCACCTGCCCCAAGTGCGCGGCCGAAGACCAATACGGCGACAACTGCGAGAAGTGCGGCGCAACCTACGCCCCGACCGAGCTGAAGAACCCCAAGTCGGCCATCTCCGGTGCCACCCCGGTACTGCGTGACTCCCAGCACTTCTTCTTCAAGCTGCCTGATTTCCAGGCCATGCTGCAGCAGTGGACCCGTAGCGGCACCTTGCAGGAAGCCGTCGCCAACAAGCTCGCCGAATGGCTGGACTCGGGCCTGCAAGAGTGGGACATCTCCCGCGATGCGCCGTATTTCGGCTTCGAGATCCCGGGCGAGCCGGGCAAATATTTCTACGTCTGGCTGGACGCGCCAATCGGCTACATGGCCAGCTTCAAGAACCTCTGCGCGCGCCGCCCAGAGCTGGATTTCGATGCTTTCTGGAAGGAAGACTCCAGCGCCGAGCTGTACCACTTCATCGGCAAGGACATCGTCAACTTCCACGCCCTGTTCTGGCCAGCGATGCTCGAAGGCGCGGGCTTCCGCAAGCCGACTGCGGTCAACGTGCACGGCTACCTGACCGTCAACGGCGCCAAGATGTCCAAGTCGCGCGGCACCTTCATCAAGGCCCGTACCTACCTGGATCACCTGCAGCCGGAATACCTGCGTTACTACTACGCGGCCAAGCTGGGCCGTGGCGTCGATGACCTGGACCTGAACCTGGAAGACTTCGTGCAGAAGGTCAACTCCGACCTGGTCGGCAAGGTGGTCAACATCGCCAGCCGTTGCGCAGGCTTCATTCACAAAGGCAACGACGGCATGATGGTGGCCGGTGATGCCGCACCCGAGCTGACCGAAGCCTTCCTGGCAGCCGCGCCGTCCATCGCCGAAGCCTATGAGAGCCGTGACTTCGCCCGCGCGATGCGTGAAATCATGGCCCTGGCCGACCGCGCCAACGCCTGGATCGCCGACAAGGCGCCTTGGTCGCTGGCCAAGCAGGAAGGCAAGCAGGACGAAGTCCAGGCCATTTGCGCCCAAGGCATCAACCTGTTCCGCCAGTTGGTGATCTTCCTCAAGCCAGTACTGCCGGTGCTGGCTGCCGACGCCGAGGCCTTCCTCAATGTCGCGCCGCTGACCTGGAACGACCACCAGTCGCGCTTGGAAAACCACAGCCTGAATGCCTTCAAGGCACTGATGAGCCGTATCGAACCCGCCAAGGTCGAAGCCATGGTCGCTGCCAGCAAAGAAGACCTGCTGGCCGCCGAAGCCAAGGCGCCGGCCGGCAATGGCGAACTGGCCAAGGACCCGCTGTCGGCGGAAATCGAATTCGATACCTTTGCCGCCGTCGACCTGCGCGTGGCCCTGATCGTCAAGGCCGAGGCCGTACCCGGTGCCGACAAGCTGCTGCAACTGACGCTGGACATCGGTGACGAGCGCCGCAACGTGTTCTCCGGCATCAAGTCGGCCTACCCCGACCCGTCCAAGCTGGAAGGCCGCCTGACCATGATGGTCGCCAACCTCAAGCCTCGGAAAATGCGCTTTGGCGTGTCGGAAGGCATGGTCATGGCTGCCGGCCCCGGCGGTGAAGAAATCTACCTGCTCAGCCCGGACAGCGGCGCCAAGCCAGGCCAACGCATCAAGTAAGCCCCCAGCCCCGGCCTCTGTGCCGGGGCTGTTCCATCGGCCGCTGAATGCCGGACAATCGATACGAATCCCGGCTATCGTCATGTCATGAGTGACTACGTTCTGGTCCTGATCAGCGCCACCCTGATCAATCACCTGTGCCTGCAGCAACAGCCAATATCGTGGCTGCGCGTGCATGTGCTCGGCTTGGCCTGCGCCTTGTCCGTGGCACTTGCCATGATCGGCGCTCACCTGTTCAGGTGGCTGGTGCTCGACCCTTGGCAGTTCCACGACCTGAGCCTGTTCCTGTTGCTGCCCTGGTTGGCATTGCTGGCCTACGGCGTGCCATGGGCGCTGGCCAGGCTACGCGCCGACTGGCCCGTGGCAGACCTGCCTGCAGTGCTGCTGAGCAACGTCGCCGTGCTGGGGTTGGCCCTGGAGGAGACAAGCGCTGGCACGGCCTGGCTTGCGACGCTAAGCAAAGGCCTGCTGGCCGGCGTGGGCTTGTGGCTTGCGCTGGCCCTGTTCGCGGACCTGCGCCAGCGCAGCGCCCACGCCGACATACCTGTTGCCCTGCGTGGCTTGCCAATCGAATTGCTCGGTGTGGGCATCATGGCCTTGGCATTTTCCGGTTTCAACGGACTTTTTGCGCAATGACCCCGACCAAGGCAAAGCTTGACCCACGCCTGCGTACCAGCATGGGCCTGGTGCTACTGGCCTGTGCCCCCGGTTTGCTAGCACTGCTGTGGGTGCAGGGCTGGGGGCTGCTGTGCAACCTGATGCTGTGTGCCAGTGCAGCATTGCTCTGCGAAGCGCTGCTATTGGCCCTGCGCGGCCAACCTGTAGGAGTGACGCTGAGCGATGGCAGTGCACTGGTCACTGCGGTGCTGCTGGCGGCCGCCCTTCCTGCGCTGGCCCCTTGGTGGCTGCCCATGGTCGCCGCTGGGGTGGCGATCGGGGTTGGCAAACAGGCCTTCGGCGGTGTCGGCCGCAACCTGTTCAACCCAGCCATGGTGGGCTACGCCTTCGTACTGCTGAGTTTCCCGTTGCAGATGAACCATTGGCCAGGGCACGCGCCGGGGTTGCTCGAGAGCCTGCAGCAGGTAGTGGGCGGCGGCGAGCACATTGATGCCTGGGCACAACCGACAATACTCGACGGCCTGCGCCACAACCGCAGCCTGACCATCGATGAACTGTTCGCCAGCCACCCCGGGTTCGGCAGCATCGGTGGGCGCGGCGGCGAATGGGTCAACTTGGCGTTTCTGCTGGGCGGGTTGTTTCTGCTCCAGCGCAAAGTGTTCAGCTGGCATGCACCCGTGGGTTTGCTGGCTGGCCTGATGTTGTTCAGCCTGCTGGGCTGGAACGGCTCAGGCTCCGATTCCAACGGTTCGCCCTTGCTGCACCTGTTCTCTGGATCGACCATGCTGGCGGCTTTTTTCATTGCCACCGAGCCTGTCTCCAGCCCCAAAAGCGAGTGGGCCAAGCTGCTGTTCGGGTTTGGCACAGGCCTGCTGATCTACCTGATTCGCACCTGGGGCAGCTACCCCGATGGCACGGCGTTCGCCATCCTGCTGATGAACCTCATGGTCCCCAGCCTTGAACGGCTGGCCTTGCGCCGCCAAGAGGCTGCCCGATGAAGCGCCTCGCGCAGGCGGCAGTGTTGCTAGCGACAGCGGCGTTGGCCTTGTCGACGACGCTGATCTGGCGCTCGTGGACCACGCCCACCATTGGCCAAGCTGAAAAACAGCTGCAGAGCCGCCAGCGGCTGGCAGTGCTCCCCGAGGCCAGTTACGACAATCACCCATTGGATACCCCCCTGCCAACGCCCGACGCACAACTTGCGCACAGCCGCATCGTGTCGGCCTACCGGGCGACGCTGGCGGGCACGCCTGCAGCGGTCGTCCTGATCACCCAGGCCCAGGGCTATGCTGGGCCGATCGTCTTGACCATCGCCATTACGCCCGACGGGCGCCTGCTGGGAAGCCAGGTGGTCGAGCAGCAGGAAAGCCCCGGGCTCGGCGGGCGCCTTGCCGACCCGCAGGTGCACTGGCTGACGCAATTTGCCAATCGCA
The DNA here is from genome assembly GCF_022179005.1 of Pseudomonas sp. PAGU 2196. NCBI lineage: Bacteria > Pseudomonadati > Pseudomonadota > Gammaproteobacteria > Pseudomonadales > Pseudomonadaceae > Pseudomonas > Pseudomonas sp. PAGU 2196. The sequence goes on from NZ_BNTL01000029.1 coordinate 57,429, forward strand.
GCCTGGGTGATCACTGGGCACTGAAGCGTGACCAGGGCGACTTCGACCAATTGGCAGGCGCAACAGTCACCTCGCGGGCAGTGATCGAGGCGCTGCAAGATGCCCTGCGCTATTTCGATGAGCATCGTCACGCACTCCTTGAGGGCCTCCCCCATGAATAGGGACTACGTGCTGGTCGCCGCCCTCGCCCCGCTGTTAGGGGCGACGCAAACGCTGCCCATGGCGGCTGTCATGGGCGGGTGCGCGGTGTTGATGGTTGGCCTGCATCAAGCCTTGCTGATGCCATTGCGCAACCGCCTGCATGGAGCGGCCTACGTGCTAGCTAGCCTGCTGATACTCGCTGGCCTGGCCAGTTGCCTGCAATTGGCCCTGCGTGCCTGGCTGCTGCCCCTGGCGCTGCTCCTGGGCCCGTACCCCGCACTGTTGTGCCTGACGTGCCTGGCAATGGACCGGCTGCTGCCGGAAGCAGGTCGATGGCGCTCATTGCTGCTGCACCTGGGTGGCCTGCTGGCTGCATACCTCGTACTCGGCGCCTGTCGCCAAGGGCTGGGCGAAGGGCTGGGCGTGCACCTTGCCAGCCTCGCCCCGGGCGCACTGCTACTGCTCGGAGTGCTGTTGGCCCTGTACAATCACCTGCGTCCGGGCCCTGCCCACCCACGTCGTCAAGGAAAGCCCTGAGTCCATGAATGCCGCAAAACGCCTGGAGATATTTCGCAGGCTGCACGAAGACAACCCTGACCCGAAAACGGAACTGGCCTACACCACCCCGTTTGAGTTGCTTGTCGCCGTGACCCTTTCAGCGCAATCCACCGACGTAGGCGTCAACAAGGCCACCGCCCGGCTGTTCCCGGTCGCCAATACCCCGGAGGCCATCTACGCCCTGGGCGTCGAAGGGCTGAGCGAATACATCAAGACCATCGGGCTCTACAACAGCAAAGCCAAGAACGTGATCGAAGCCTGCCGGCTTTTGATCGAGCGCCATGGCAGCCAGGTGCCTGAAACCCGCGAAGCGCTGGAAGCACTGCCCGGTGTGGGGCGCAAAACGGCCAACGTGGTCCTCAACACGGCGTTCCGGCAGCCGACCATGGCGGTGGACACGCATATTTTCCGGGTCAGTAACCGCACCGGTATCGCACCCGGTAAAACCGTGCTGGAAGTCGAGAAGAAGCTGATCAAGTTCGTACCCAAGCCCTACCTGCTCGATGCCCACCACTGGCTCATCCTTCATGGGCGCTATGTATGCCAGGCGCGAAAGCCCCGCTGTGGGAGCTGCCGAATCGAAGACCTGTGCGAATACAAGCACAAGACGTCTGACGATTGAGCCGATAGTTAAAAACCACCCTGCGCGATTGAAAAAATCTTTTTTACCAGCGTCAGCTTTCTGGTTATAAGGACGGCCAATGGCCCCTTGGCTTGGAGCGACTCATGAGTGCTGATAAAGACGACCTGTCAATCGAAGATGATTTTGTTGCCGCAGATGATGAAGCGGAGCCCCAGGTAGAGACTGCAAAGACCAACCTCAGTAAACGTCGCACCATCGACAACCTGCTGGAAGAGCGACGCCTGCAGAAGCAACTGGCCGATTTCGACTACGACTTATAGACCCTTGCAAAGCCTCCCACCGGGAGGCTTTGCAGCGCAGCGCTCAGTTCAACCCGTGGCGCTGTGCCAGCTCGATCAGGTCTACCAGCGACCGGGCGTTGAGCTTGAGCAGCAAACGGGACTTGTAGGTACTGACAGTCTTGTTGCTGAGGAACATGCTGTCGGCAATTTCCTTGTTCGAGCGCCCGCGCGACAGCTGCTGCAAAACGGTCATCTCCCGGGCCGAGAGACGGTTGACCATGTCCGTCTCGCTGCCACCGCTGCCCCTGCCTCGCGAGGCGTGCAAGGCCTGATTAGGGAAATAGCTGTAGCCTGACAACACCGCCTTGATGGCGCTTAGCAGCTCGGTCAACTCCTGCTGCTTGCACACATAACCCGCCGCCCCCGCCTGCATGCAACGCATCGAGAAGTTCCCAGGTACCTGGGAGGTCAACACCAGCACCTTGCTGCCTGGGCTGAATGCCGCCATGCGGGCGATGACCTCAAGGCCATCGAGCTTGGGAATGCCGATATCCAGCACCACGATATCCGGTAGGTGCTCACGCGTCAGTTGCAAGGCGGCCACGCCGTTATCGGTTTCCGCAACGACGTCATACCCATGCCGCTCCATCAGCATGCGCACGGCCAGGCGTATGACCGGATGGTCATCCACGATAAGGACTTTATTCATGTGATATCCATTCATTCATTATTTTTGCTGTGGCACGCCACGATAACCGACAGAACGCTTAATGGCGCGACGATTTGTCAATGAAACTCATGAATAGACGAGCCCTACAACACTTACAGAAATTTCCTACACAAAACCTGGCAGCACGCTAATCGTGAGTATTCATGTCTCGCAAGAAACGTAGCACTGACCCGATCGAGTGAACCAGTTGAAAACAAACTTCCGCGCGAAGAATAGGCCACTTTAAATGCGCGAAAAAAATCAGGCACCCGCCGTTGTGCCGACAATGCGCAGTCGGGAAACACTACAGCCTTTAGTTGAGCATAACAGTACGGTAATGATGAGCAAAACCGCAGGAGACAGCCATCATGCCCGACGTACAACCTGTCGCCCCGCTGACGATCATTGCTATCTTCGCGGGGATCATCGAAGCATCCGCCCTTGCAACACTGCCGTTTCTCAGCGAATCCAGCCAGAGTCTCTATACCTGGTTTCTGGTCGGCTTTCCGTTCTTCCTTACAGCCTTGTTCTTCCTTACCTTGAACTTCAATTACAAGTCGTTCTATAACCCTGCCATAAAAAAAGTAACAACCGACAACCCAGAGACTGAATCGCCTGAACCTGTGACCGTTATCTTTACCGGCCCCGATGCACAACAAAGGCTGGAACAACATATCCTCGTGGCACTCGCACACGCGCCTGAATCAACACGCACGTGGCACTTCCTTAATCTGGACAAGCGCCAATGCGCACGCCTGTCTATCAGTGCGCTTCAGGAGGACGTCGTCAATCACAAGGCTTAAAAGCCATTGGCATAACGCCGCAAAAAAAAACCCCGGCCTGAGCCGGGGTTCGTGCAACGCTTGCCAGTACTTAGAGCAGCGAACGGCCCTTGTTGGCGGCAATGCGCATGCGCAGTGCATTGAGCTTGATGAAGCCCGCAGCGTCGGCCTGGTTGTAAGCGCCGCCGTCTTCTTCGAAGGTCGCGATGTTGGCATCGAACAGCGAGTCGTCCGACTTGCGGCCGACAACGGTGACATTGCCCTTGTACAGCTTCAGGCGTACCACGCCATTCACGTTGACCTGCGAAGCGTCGATCATCTGCTGCAGCATCACGCGCTCCGGGCTCCACCAGTAACCGGTGTAGATCAGGCTGGCATACTTCGGCATCAGCTCATCTTTCAGGTGAGCGACTTCGCGGTCCAGGGTGATCGACTCGATCGCACGGTGGGCGCGCAGCATGATGGTACCGCCAGGGGTCTCGTAGCAGCCACGCGACTTCATGCCGACGTAACGGTTCTCGACGATGTCCAGACGGCCGATGCCGTTGGCACCACCGATGCGGTTCAGGTCAGCCAGAACGGTAGCCGGAGACTTCTCGACACCATCGATGGCAACGATGTCACCGTTGCGGTAGGTCAGTTCGATGTAGGTAGCCTGGTCCGGGGCGTTCTCCGGGGAGACGCTCCAGCGCCACATATCTTCCTCGTGCTCGGTCCAGGTATCTTCCAGGACACCGCCTTCGTAGGAAATGTGCAGCAGGTTGGCGTCCATCGAGTACGGCGATTTCTTCTTGCCATGACGCTCGATCGGGATGCCGTGCTTCTCGGCGTAGTCCATCAGCTTCTCGCGGGACAGCAGGTCCCACTCACGCCATGGGGCGATGACCTTGACGCCCGGCTTGAGCGCGTAGGCACCCAGCTCGAAACGTACCTGGTCGTTGCCTTTGCCGGTCGCGCCGTGGGAAATGGCGTCGGCGCCGGTTTCGTTGGCGATTTCGATCAGGCGCTTGGCGATCAGCGGACGGGCGATGGAGGTACCCAGCAGGTACTCGCCTTCGTAGACGGTGTTGGCGCGGAACATCGGGAACACGAAGTCACGCACGAATTCTTCGCGCAGGTCGTCGATGTAGATCTCTTTCACACCCATTGCCTGTGCCTTGGCACGGGCCGGCTCGACCTCTTCGCCCTGACCCAGGTCAGCGGTGAAGGTCACCACTTCGCAGTTGTAGGTATCCTGCAGCCACTTGAGAATCACCGAAGTATCAAGGCCGCCGGAATACGCCAGTACGACCTTATTTACGTCCGCCATGCCATCACTCCACGGGGTTGTACGGAAAGGGGTCGATTCTAACGGCGTTGTGGAAAAATTTACAGTGGGGCGACAGCTTCTGACGACAAAGCGACAGTAATTGTCGAGGGCGCGACGTTGCCTGAATGGATGCTTGGAGGGGATTGCGGTCTGGGCATGGGGGGCATGGCTTGAGAGGTGTAGCGCCTGTGAGATCGAGCGCCGCGCGGGCGGCGCTCGATCTCACAGGCGCTGAAAATGTTGTGGCGAACCCCTAATGACCCTGAAGCAATCACTTGCCATGCCCCCACGACCTCAGGGTAGCTTCGCCCCCGGCGCCACGGCAGCCGGGCTAGCTGGCGCCGGAGCAGCAGCTGGCACTGTTTGCTCAACCGGCTTCTCCACCGTTTTTTCAACCATCGCAACCCGGTCCAGCTCGATACTCACCCGCCGATTGCGAGCCCGGTTAGCGGCATTGTTGTTCTTCGCCAATGGGTAACGCTCGCCATGGAAGCGCACGGTGATTTGCGCTTCGGGCACGCCATGGGCCTTGAAGTAGTCCGCCACTGCCACTGCCCTGCGGCGCGACAGGTCACGGTTGGTCAGCCGGTTTCCGCTGTTGTCGGAGTGCCCGTCGAGCTCGATGTGGTTAACCGTCGGGTCGGCCTTCATGTAATCCAGCACAACGTCCAGCCGAGCCCGAGCCGAATCGTCCAGATCGATGCCGCCCCCAGGGAAGCCCACCTGCGTCTGCCTCACCTGGTCGTAATTCATCGGCAGCAACTTGCTGGCACAGGCCTGGTAGTCGCTGTAGGCCTTGGCGAAACTCACCGGCAGTACCCGCACCTCCATTGCCCGCCCCGCCTCGCCGGTGTAGTTGCGCACCACCGTGCTGCGGCCATCGAGCAAACCATTGATCAGTCGGCCGGCCTGCCCTTGGGACGAGCTGAACAGCACGCCGCTACGCGCCATCCGCACCACACCCAGGTTGATATCACCACGCCCCGGCTGCCAAGGCGCCGCTGCGGCCAGCAACGTGGCAGACCCAGCCCCCAGCGCGTTACTGTGCGAACGCAGCTGGAACACCGGCAGCTCACCGGCCCGGCGCACGAATTCGCCACTGCCAAAACCGTCAATCGGCTGGATCAGGCGGCACTCGAACTGGTCGCCCTCAACTTGCCAGGCAATGTTCTCCATGCGCGTCTGGAAAGTCAGTGCACCGGCCGGCAGGCTGGCGAACAGGGTCAACAGGGCTAGGTAACGCTGGCGCACGGGCGGCTCCACAAATTCTGACGGCTTACCTGCAGGGTATCGGACGCCACCCGAAAAACTTGATAGCCGTGCTCGGCCCAGGGTTTTCCGGTAGCATTGGGCCTTGAGTTCGACCCGCCTGGAATCCCCAATGTCCGATCGCCTGACCCTCCTGCGTCCCGACGACTGGCACATCCATCTGCGCGATGGTGCCGTCCTGCCCCATACCGTTGGCGATGTGGCGCGTACCTTCGCCCGTGCCATCATCATGCCCAACCTCGTACCGCCGGTGCGCAATGCCGTCGAAGCTGGCGCCTACCGTGAGCGCATCCTTGCCGCGCGCCCGGCCGGCAGCCGCTTCGAACCGCTGATGGTGCTTTACCTCACCGACCGCACCAGCCCCGAGGACATCCGCGCGGCCAAGGCCAGCGGTATCGTGTACGCCGCCAAACTGTACCCGGCCGGCGCCACGACAAACTCCGATTCAGGCGTGACTAGCATCGACAACATCTTCCCCGCTATCGAAGCGCTGGCCGAAGTTGGCATGCCGCTGTTGGTGCACGGTGAAGTGACCCGCAGCGAGATCGACGTGTTCGATCGCGAGAAGCGCTTCATCGACGAGCACATGCGCCGTGTGGTCGAACGCTTCCCAACGCTCAAAGTGGTGTTCGAACACATCACCACCAGCGATGCCGCTCAGTTCGTCACCGAGGCCTCGGCCAACGTCGGTGCCACCATTACCGCCCAGCACCTGCTGTACAACCGCAACCACATGCTGGTTGGCGGCATTCGCCCGCACTTCTATTGCCTGCCGATCCTCAAGCGCAACACCCACCAGGTGGCGCTGCTGGATGCTGCCACCAGTGGCAGCCCGAAATTCTTCCTCGGCACCGACTCGGCCCCTCACGCCCGTCACGCCAAAGAAGCCGCCTGCGGTTGCGCCGGCTGCTACACCGCGTACGCGGCCATCGAGATGTACGCCGAAGCGTTCGAGCAGCGTAACGCGCTGGACAAACTCGAAGGCTTCGCCAGCTTGCACGGCCCGGCCTTCTATGGCCTGCCGGCGAACACCGACACCATCACCCTGGTCCGCGAAGAGTGGACTGCCCCTGAAAGCCTGCCGTTTGGCGAGCAGACCGTGGTACCGCTGCGTGCCGGCGAGAAGCTGCGCTGGCGCCTGCTGGAGGAAAACGCGTGAGCGAAGACCTCTACGAAGACGATCAGGACGGCCAGGCCGGCAGCGGCTCGCGCCACCCGATGGCTGAGCGCTTCCGTGGCTACCTGCCAGTGGTGGTGGATGTCGAGACCGGCGGTTTCAACAGCGCCACCGATGCCTTGCTGGAAATCGCCGCCGTCACCATCGGCATGGACGAGAAAGGCTTCCTGTTCCCCGAACACACCTACTTCCACCGGGTAGAGCCGTTCGAGGGGGCTAATATCGAGGCTGCCGCACTGGAGTTCACCGGCATCAAGCTGGACCACCCGCTGCGCATGGCAGTGAGTGAAGAAAGCGCGCTGACCGATATCTTCCGCGGCGTGCGCAAAGCGCTCAAGGCCAACGGCTGCAAGCGCGCAATCCTGGTCGGCCACAACAGCAGCTTCGACCTGGGCTTCCTCAATGCCGCGGTCAACCGCAACGACCTCAAGCGCAACCCCTTCCACCCGTTCTCCAGCTTCGACACCGCCACCCTGGCGGGCCTGGCGTATGGCCAGACCGTGCTGGCGCGGGCCTGCCAGAGTGCCGACATCGACTTTGACGGGCGTGAGGCGCATTCGGCGCGTTACGACACCGAGAAGACGGCCGAGCTGTTCTGCGGCATCGTCAACCGCTGGAAGGAAATGGGCGGCTGGCGCGATTTCAACGACTGAGTTGAGATATTGGGGCCGCTTTGCGGCCCCAAATGCAGGCACAAAAAAACCGGCCACCAGGGCCGGTTTTTTTGTGCGCTTGGCAATTACAGCTTGCCAGCGTTCTCGCTCAGGTATGCAGCAACGCCCTCTGGCGAAGCGTTCATGCCTTTGTCGCCTTTCTTCCAGTTGGCAGGGCAGACTTCGCCGTGCTCTTCGTGGAATTGCAGGGCGTCAACCAGACGCAGCAGCTCGTCCATGTTACGACCCAGTGGCAGGTCGTTGATGATCTGCGAACGGACAACACCGTTGGTGTCGATCAGGAAGGCACCACGGAAGGCCACGCCACCTTCGGACTCGACGTCGTAGGCTTTGCAGATTTCGTGGGTCATGTCGGCAGCCAGGGTGTACTTCACCTGGCCGATGCCGCCGTTGTTGACCGGGGTGTTACGCCAGGCGTTGTGGGTGAAGTGCGAGTCGATCGAAACGCCGATCACTTCAACGTTGCGAGCCTGGAAGTCTGGGATGCGGTTATCCAGGGCGATCAGCTCGGACGGGCAAACGAAGGTGAAGTCCAGCGGGTAGAAGAACACCAGGCCGTACTTGCCCTTGATGGCCGAGGCCAGGTTGAAGCTGTCGACGATTTCGCCAGTGCCCAGTACAGCGGGAACGGTGAAGTCGGGGGCTTGTTTACCAACGAGTACGCTCATTGTTATCTCCTGATGAGGGTGAAAAACCGTTTGCCGGGCCAGACGGGCTTGCCCGACATCCAACAAAGGCCGACCATCATACACGGCTTCTCATGACAGACCGAATCCAACCGCCGGTCGCTCAAGCACGCCCCTCTCAGAAAGTCTTTTGACAAGCATTCTCATTACCATTAAGCTCCAGACCATCTCAACCAGCGATGGTCCGACTTTATGTATGTGTGTCTTTGTGTCGGCGTGACCGACGGACAGATCCGCGATGCGATCTATGACGGATGCTGCAGCTACAAGGAAGTTCGAGCCGCGACCAACGTCGCCAGCCAATGCGGTAAATGTGCCTGCCTTGCCAAGCAAGTGGTCCGCGAGACCTTGACCGATCTTCAGGTCAGCCAGGCTGCCCTGCCCTATCCGGTAGAATTTACTGCCGCTTGAAACCCCCTATTTTGAAGAACCGGACCTAGCGTCCGGTTTTTTATGCCCGCAATTCAATAACTTAGCACTCCAACGCGCTTCACAAACATTCTTATTCCTATTCATTTTCACTTATTATTCAATAACTTAGGTTTGACAGCCCTAAGTATCAGGCTCAAACTTCTCTGTATTGGCACACTTCTACAGGGCAGGAACCCGTCATGAAAGGCGACGTAAGCGTCATCCAGCATCTCAACAAGATCCTCGGAAACGAGCTGGTCGCGATCAACCAGTACTTCCTGCACGCACGCATGTACGAAGATTGGGGCCTGAACAAACTCGGCAAGCACGAGTACAAGGAATCCATCGACGAGATGAAGCACGCTGACAAATTGATCAAGCGTATTCTCTTCCTCGAAGGCATCCCGAACGTCCAGGACCTGGGCAAGCTGCTGATCGGCGAGCACACCAAAGAAATGCTCGAGTGCGACCTGAAGATCGAACAGAAAGGCCTCATCGACCTGAAAGCCGCCATCGCTCACTGCGAAACCGTTGGTGACTTCGGCTCGCGTGAAATGCTCGAAGACATCCTCGAGTCCGAGGAAGAGCACATCGATTGGCTGGAAACCCAGCTGAGCCTGATCGACAAGATCAGCATCGAGAACTATCTGCAGTCGCAGATGGGCGAAGAGTAAAATCCCGCCCATAAAAAAACCCGCCATGAGCGGGTTTTTTTATGGATGTTTGAGGGTCAGGCTTCAGAAGCCTTCGCCTTGGCAGCAGCATCCTTGATCAGGGTTTGCAGCTCACCGTTTTCAAACATTTCCAGCATGATGTCGCTACCGCCGACCAGCTCGCCTGCTACCCACAGTTGCGGGAAGGTTGGCCAGTTGGCGTACTTGGGCAGGTTGGCGCGGATTTCCGGGTTCTGCAGGATGTCGACGTAGGCGAACTTCTCGCCACAACCCATCACAGCTTGCGATGCCTTGGCCGAGAACCCGCACTGCGGGGCATTCGGCGAGCCTTTCATGTAAAGCAGAATGGTGTTGTTGGCAATCTGCTCTTTGATCGTTTCGATGATATCCATGGAACACCTCGTCTGAACTTTCCGACTCGATGGTCGGCACGGTGACGCATTGTATCGGAAAGCCGAGCGGTATGCTCGGCCTTGCCGTTACTCAGGCGGCCTCGACGTGCACAGGCACGCCATTGAGGGCGGCATTGCCCGACACCTGATCGCGCAAGCGCTCATCGGTGAGGTCATTGGCACTGACCCCGGGTTGCCCCTGGGCGACCTGCAGGTGCACGCCCTGGCGAGCATGGCCGTAGCCGTGTGGCAGGCTGACCACGCCCGGCATCATGTCGGTACACGCCTGCACTTCAACCTCAAGGGTGCCGGTACGCGAACGTATGCGCACGCGCTGGCCATCCTGCAGTTGCCGTTGCAGCAGGTCATCAGGGTGCATCAACAGCTGGTGGCGCGGCTTGCCTTTGACCAGCCGGTGGAAGTTGTGCATCCACGAGTTGTTGCTGCGCACATGGCGGCGGCCAATCAACAACAGCGCCCCAGCGGCCAATGGTGCCTGCCGGGCAAGCCTGGCCAAGTCGTCGAGCAGCACCTGAGGGGCCGCCTCGATGGCCTGGCTGGCAGTGCGCAGGCGCGCTTGCAGATTGGCGCCTAGTGGCCCCAGGTCGAGCCCGTGGGGGTGTCGATCCAGTGTTTCGATCGAGAGCTTCCAGGCCGATTCATCACCATAAGGCCCCTTGCGCAAAGCCCAGTCGATCATCTGCGCCGGGGGCAGGGTCGGCTTGAGCTCCAGTGCCGCACGCTCGGCAAAGGCCTTGGCCAGGCCGACAAAGATCTCCCAATCGTGCAACGCGCCTTCTGGCTTGACGAGGATCGCGCGGTTGAAGCGCGTCACGTTGCGTACCGCCAGCAAGTTAAAGGTGCTGTCGTAGTGGTCGTTCTCCAGCGCCGACGTGGAAGGGAGGATCAAATCGGCATGGCGGGTGCTCTCGTTGATGTAAAGGTCGATGCTGAGCATGAACTCGAGCCCCTCCAGCGCCTCGTCCAGCTGTCGACCATTGGGCGTGGACAGCACCGGGTTGCCCGCCACGGTCACCAGCGCCCGCACCTGGCCGTCACCAGGCGTGAGCATTTCTTCGGCGAGTGCAGCCACCGGCAGCTCGCCGGCGTACTCCGGCAGCCCCGAAACCCGGCTTTGCCAGGCATTGAAGTGCCCACCCGAGGTACTCGCCACCAAGTCGACTGCCGGCTCGGTACACAGGGCGCCGCCCACGCGATCCAGGTTGCCGGTGACCAGGTTGATCAGTTGCACCAGCCAGTGGCACACGGTGCCGAAGGCCTGAGTCGATACGCCCATGCGGCCATAGCAGACGGCCTTGTCGGCAGCCGCAAAATCACGCGCCAGCTGGCGAATATCGGTGGCGGCAATGCCGCACAGCGGGCTCATGGCTTCAGCGGTCAGGGGGGCAATTGCGTTGCGCACCTGATCAACACCCTTGACCGGCACGTGCGACGCGCGGGTCAGGCCTTCGTCGAACAGGGTATTGAGCAGGCCACTGAGCAATGCTGCATCGCCGCCGGGGCGGATGAACACGTGGCGGTCAGCCATGGCCGCCGTTTCGCTGCGCCGCGGGTCCACTACCACCAGTTGACCGCCCCGGGCACGCAGGGCCTTCAAGCGCTTCTCCACATCTGGCACAGTCATGATGCTGCCATTGGATGCCAACGGGTTGCCGCCCAGAATCAACATGAAGTCGGTGTGGTCGATGTCCGGGATCGGCAACAACAGACCGTGGCCGTACATCAGGTGGCTGGTCAGGTGCTGGGGCAACTGATCCACCGAGGTAGCCGAAAAGCGGTTGCGGGTCTTCAACAAGCCGAGGAAATAGTTGCTGTGGGTCATCAACCCGTAGTTGTGCACGCTGGGGTTGCCTTGATACACCGCCACCGCGTTGCGACCATGAGCCTGCTGGATGGCCCACAGTTTGTCGGCCGCCAGGGCGAAGGCCTCGTCCCAGCCGATCGCCTGCCAGCCTTCGCCAACCCGACGGTGCGGCTGACGGAGGCGGTCGGGGTCGTTCTGGATGTCCTGCAAGGCTACCGCCTTGGGGCAGATATGGCCACGGCTGAACGGGTCATCGGGGTCGCCTTTGATCGAGCTGATCAGCGCCCGGCCATCGTCTTCATGGCTGACTTCGATGTTCAGCCCGCAAATGGCTTCGCACAGGTGACAGGCACGGTGATGCAGGGTCTTGGTCATGGCCGCCTCTGCGTTGTCATGGGTCTGATCACGACTATGCGCCCCGCCCACGGCCCTCGCCAGCGCACTTTGCGCTGTGAATTCTCCGACATCAGGCAAACGATTCGCGACACGCATTTGCCAAATTGCGGGCAAGCCGTGTACAACCTCTGTAGCAAATAAAAAACAGCGCACGCTCAAGGGGTAATGACACCCTTTGCAACAGAGCTGCTGTTTCCCCTCTTGGTTTCAGGCGACATTTAATTATAGTATTGCGCCTTTCCCTATTTCGTCCGCCCCGTGCGGCTTACGCCGCAGGTCACTCCCGTTGTCAAAAAAAACCATACGGTCGACCTGCATACCGTTGCAGATAAGGTAGTCAAACATGAGCGCTAGGCACTTTCTCTCCCTGCTGGACTTCACCACCGACGAATTGCTCGGGGTGATCCGCCGCGGCATCGAGCTGAAGGACCTGCGCAAGCGAAGCGTACTGTTCGAGCCGCTGAAAAACCGCGTGCTGGGCATGATCTTCGAAAAGTCCTCGACCCGGACCCGCGTGTCGTTCGAGGCAGGCATGATCCAGCTCGGCGGCCAGGCCATCTTCCTGTCACCTCGCGACACCCAGCTGGGCCGTGGCGAGCCGATCAGCGACAGCGCCATCGTGCTGTCGAGCATGGTCGACGTGGTGATGATCCGCACCCACGCCCACAACACCCTCACCGAGTTCGCCGCCAACTCGCGCGTACCCGTGATCAATGGCCTGTCCGATGAGTCGCACCCGTGCCAGTTGCTGGCCGACATGCAGACATTCGTCGAACACCGTGGCTCGATCCAGGGCAAGACCGTGGCGTGGATCGGTGATGGCTTCAACATGTGCAACTCTTATATCGAAGCTGCCCGGCAGTTCGATTTCCAGCTGCGCATCGCCTGCCCGGAAGGCTACGAGCCGGACCCACGCTTCATGGCGCTGGGCGGTGATCGCGTGCAGATCATCCGCGACCCGAAGGAAGCTGTGCGCGGCGCGCACCTGGTGACCACCGATGTCTGGACTTCCATGGGCCAGGAGGAGGAAACTGCACGCCGCCTGGCGCATTTCGCGCCTTACCAGGTCACCCGCGAACTGCTCGACCTGGCGGCACCCGACGCCCTGTTCATGCACTGCCTGCCCGCCCACCGTGGTGAGGAAATCAGCCATGACCTGCTCGACGACCCTCGTTCGGTCGCCTGGGACCAGGCTGAAAACCGCCTGCATGCACAGAAGGCCCTTCTCGAATTCCTTGTAGAACCGGCTTACCACCACGCATGAGTCAACCCCTACTGCTCAACCTGCGCAACCTCGCCTGCGGCTACGGCGACCAGCGCATCGTCCAGAACCTCAACCTGCACCTGAACGCAGGCGACATTGGTTGCCTGCTGGGTTCATCCGGTTGCGGCAAGACCACCACCCTGCGCGCCATCGCCGGGTTCGAGCCTATCCATGAAGGCGAGATCCAACTGGCGGGCGAGGTCATTTCCCGTGCCGGCTTCACCCTGGCCCCGGAAAAACGCCGCATCGGCATGGTGTTTCAGGACTACGCCCTGTTCCCGCACCTGACCGTGGCCCAGAACATCGCCTTCGGCATCGCCAAGCACCCGCGCCAGGGTGAGGTGGTCGAAGAGATGCTCGAACTGGTCAAGCTGGGCGGCTTGGGCGGTCGCTATCCGCACGAGCTGTCCGGTGGGCAGCAGCAACGGGTCGCCCTGGCCCGCGCGCTGGCGCCAGAGCCTCAGTTACTGCTGCTTGACGAGCCGTTCTCCAACCTCGACGTGGAACTGCGCCGCCGCTTGAGCCATGAGGTGCGCGACATCCTCAAGAGCCGGGGTACCAGCGCCATTCTGGTGACCCACGACCAGGAGGAAGCGTTTGCCGTCAGCGACCAGGTGGGTGTGTTCAAGGAAGGTCGCCTGGAGCAGTGGGATACGCCTTACAACCTCTACCACGAGCCTCAGACGCCGTTCGTGGCCAGCTTCATTGGCCAGGGCTACTTCATCCGTGGCCAGATGAGCAGCCACGAGGCGGTCAATACCGAACTCGGCGAACTGCGCGGCAACCGCGCCTACATCATGGCGCCAGGCAGCTCGGTGGATGTGCTGCTGCGCCCTGACGATATCGTGTATGCGCCAGACAGCCTGCTGCGGGCCAGTATCGTGGGCAAGAGCTTCCTGGGGGCATCGACCCTGTATCGCCTGCAACTGCCTACCGGCAGCCAGCTGGAGGCGATCTTCCCAAGCCATATCGATCATCAGGTCGGTGAGGATGTAGGGATTGCCGTGGCGGCCGATCACCTGGTGCTGTTCCCGGTGCCGGGCAGTGTCGCGGCGCAGTTGCCACGGCAGGAAAATGGCGTTCGCCGCTACAGCTCGGCGACCTGATTCTCTATTCTGGGGCTGCTGCGCAGCGGCCCCTGCGATTTCAACCCCTGCCAATACCGGCAAACGTGCCCTGGGTATGTTCAGCCAGTACCGCCGCCGCCAACTCCACCTCCAGCCCGCGCCGCCCGGCGCTGACATGGATGGTTGCAAAGTTCTGTGCCGAGTCATCAATAAAGGTGCGCAAGCGCTTCTTCTGGCCTAACGGGCTGATGCCACCGACCAGATACCCCGTAGCCCGCTGGGCCGCCGCCGGGTCGGCCATCTCGCACTTCTTCACCCCCGCCGCATGGGCCAGTGCCTTGAGGTCCAAGGTGCCCACCACCGGCACCACGGCCACCAGCAACTCACCTTTCTCACTGCTCGCCAGCAAGGTCTTGAACACTTGTTGCGGATCGAGCCCGAGCTTTTCCGCTGCCTCCAAACCATAGGAGGCCGATTTAGGATCGTGCTCATAACTGTGCACACGATGCTCGGCGCGGGCTTTTTTCAACAGGTCTAGGGCGGGGGTCATGCGCAGGCTCCGGTCAGGGACAAGTCGGCGGCTACTTTAGGACATATCCCACATCCCAGCCAGTTCGGAGGCTACGCGCCTGTCTAGCGTGCGGTTTCGCGACCCCACACTACGTCCAAAACGTGACTGACCGTTCACTTTCGACCTTTGACATAAGCGTTTCTTGTCTATATTTTTTCGTTTCTGAAGAAATGGTGCACATTTAAGGTGCATTTCCTGTATCTGCCTGGGGTCAATGGGGATCGACTCCGGGCTTTGCTGTCGAGCGCCACGCGCCTCACAACAAAAAAAACGAGGTCATACATGACGACTGCTCTACGCGAACCCACCTTGTCCAGCCAATGCCTGGCCGAATTTCTTGGCACCGCCCTGCTCATCTTTTTCGGCACCGGTTGCGTCGCCGCGCTCAAAGTCGCGGGTGCCAGCTTCGGCCTGTGGGAAATCAGCATTATCTGGGGCGTCGGCGTGAGCATGGCGATCTACTTCACCGCCGGTGTTTCCGGCGCGCACCTGAACCCGGCCGTGAGTATCGCCCTCACCCTGTTCGCCGGCTTCGACAAGCGCAAACTGCCGTTCTACATGCTGGCCCAGGTCTGCGGCGCCTTCTGCGGCGCAGCGTTGGTCTACACCTTGTACAGCAATCTGTTCTTCGATTTCGAACAAGCCCACGCCATGCTACGAGGCAGCAGCGAAAGCCTGGAGCTGGCGTCGGTGTTCTCCACCTATCCGCACCCCTCGCTGTCCACTGGCCAGGCATTCCTGGTGGAGGTGGTCATCACCGCCATCCTCATGGCCGTGATCATGGCCCTTACCGACGACAACAACGGCCTGCCCCGTGGCGCTGTGGCGCCGCTGCTCATCGGCCTGCTGATTGCCGTGATCGGCAGCGCCATGGGGCCGCTGACCGGCTTTGCGATGAACCCAGCCCGCGATTTCGGGCCAAAGTTGATGACCTTCCTGGCCGGTTGGGGCGAAATCGCCTTCACTGGCGGACGGGACATTCCTTATTTCCTGGTACCGGTGTTCGCACCGATCCTTGGCGCATGCCTGGGCGCCGCAGCGTATCGCGGCCTGATCGCCCGCAACCTGCCAGTAGCGCCAACCGCAAGCGCTGAGACAAACGACAATCGCCAGGGCGATACTCAAGTCAACTGATGTGGCCTCACGCCCAAGCCCTGACTTCCCATTTTTGCAAGGCCTACGACCATGACAGACACCCTGGATAAGAACTACATCATCGCCCTGGACCAGGGCACCACCAGTTCGCGGGCCATCATTTTCGATCGCGACGCCAATGTGGTCGGCACCTCCCAGCGCGAATTCGCCCAGCACTATCCGCAGGCGGGCTGGGTCGAACACGACCCGATGGAGATCTTCGCCACCCAGAGCGCCACCTTGGTCGAGGCCCTCGCCCAGGCGGGCATCAGCCACGCCCAGGTCGCTGCGCTGGGCATTACCAACCAGCGTGAAACCACGGTGGTGTGGGACAAGGAAACCGGCCGCCCGGTGTACAACGCCATCGTCTGGCAGTGCCGCCGCAGCACCGAAATCTGCGCGCAGCTCAAGCGGGATGGCCATGAAGACTACATCCGCGAGTCCACCGGCCTGGTCACCGACCCGTACTTCTCCGGCACCAAGCTCAAGTGGATCCTCGACAATGTCGAAGGCGCCCGTGAGCGCGCCGAACGTGGCGAGCTGCTGTTCGGTACTGTCGACACTTGGCTGATCTGGAAATTCTCCGGCGGCAAGGTGCACGTCACCGACTACACCAACGCGTCGCGCACGCTGATGTTCAATATTCACACACTGGAATGGGATGAAAAGCTGCTGAAAATCCTCGGCATCCCACGCCAGATGCTGCCTGAGGTTCGCCCCTCCTCCGAAGTCTACGGCCACACCAAGAGCGGCATTGCCATCGCCGGTATCGCTGGCGACCAGCAGTCTGCGCTGTTCGGCCAGATGTGCGTCGAGCCCGGCCAGGCCAAGAACACCTACGGCACCGGCTGCTTCCTGCTGATGAACACCGGCGACAAGGCCGTCAACTCGTCCCACGGCCTGCTCACCACCATCGCCTGCGGCCCGCGCGGTGAAGTGGCCTATGCACTGGAGGGCGCCGTGTTCAATGGTGGCTCTACCGTGCAGTGGCTGCGTGACGAGCTGAAGATCGTCAACGACGCACTCGATACCGAGTACTTCGCCAGCAAGGTCAAGGACAGCAACGGCGTGTACCTGGTGCCCGCCTTCACAGGCCTGGGCGCACCCTATTGGGACCCTTATGCCCGTGGCGCCCTGTTCGGCCTGACGCGGGGGGTGAAGGTCGACCACATCATTCGTGCAGCGCTGGAATCGATCGCCTACCAGACACGTGACGTGCTGGACGCCATGCAACAGGATTGCGGCTATCGCCTGTCCGAATTGCGCGTGGATGGCGGTGCGGTGGCCAACAACTTCCTCATGCAGTTCCAGGCCGACATCCTCGGCACCTGCGTGGAGCGCCCGAAAATGCGCGAGACCACAGCCCTCGGCGCCGCCTACCTGGCAGGCCTGGCCTGTGGGTTCTGGAGCAGCCTGGACGAGTTGCGCGACAAGGCGATCATCGAGCGCGAGTTCAGCCCGCAATTGGACGAGACGCAGAAAGAGAAGCTTTACGCCGGGTGGCTGAAGGCCGTCGACCGTACCCGTGACTGGGAAGATCACGAAGCCTGATCCGGGGTCAGGGGCCGCTGCGCAGCCCATNNCGATGGGCTGCGCAGCGGCCCGATACTCCACTGGCCGTCATCCGCTTCCTACGGCATCATTGCAGAATTTGTCCGGCAGCCCATAAGGACCGCCCATGAATCTGCCCCCCCGCCAACAACAAATCCTCGAGCTGGTCCGCGACCGCGGCTACGTCAGCATCGAAGAAATGGCGCAGCTGTTCGTCGTCACCCCGCAAACCATCCGCCGCGACATCAACCAGCTCGCCGAGCTCAACCTGCTACGCCGCTACCACGGGGGTGCGGCGTATGACTCGAGCATCGAGAACACCGCCTACGCCATGCGCGCCGACCAGATGCGCGACGAAAAGCAGCGCATCGCCGAAGCCGTGGCCTCGCAGATTCCCGACCATGCCTCGCTGTTCATCAACATCGGCACAACGACCGAATCGATCGCCCGCGCACTGCTCAACCATAACCACCTGAAGGTGATTACCAACAACCTCCACGTGGCCTCGATCCTGGCGGCCAAGGACGATTTCGAAGTACTGGTGGCAAGTGGCACGGTGCGTCGCGATGGCGGTGTGGTAGGCCAGGCCAGCGTCGATTTCATCAACCAATTCAAGGTCGATTTCGCCTTGGTTGGCATCAGCGGCATCGACGAA
Source organism: Pseudomonas sp. PAGU 2196 (assembly GCF_022179005.1). NCBI lineage: Bacteria > Pseudomonadati > Pseudomonadota > Gammaproteobacteria > Pseudomonadales > Pseudomonadaceae > Pseudomonas > Pseudomonas sp. PAGU 2196. Next base: position 75,538 of record NZ_BNTL01000029.1, read on the forward strand.
GATGGCAGCCTGCTGGACTTCGATTACCAGGAGGTGCGGGTTTCCCAGGCCCTGATCGCCAATGCACGCCAGGTTATCCTGGCCGCCGACTCCAGCAAGTTTGGGCGTAATGCCATGGTTCGCCTGGGCTCGATCAGCCTGGTGGACTGTTTGGTGACCGACCAGACGCCGACGCCCGCCCTCGCCCACTTGCTTAACCAGTACAAGATTCGCCTCGACGTGGTGTGAACCGCACGCGGGCCATCACCGGCCCGCTATTTTCGTAAATGTTCACTTTATTGTCATCCGATCAGTATTTTCTATAAAGACTGACTGGATACCCGCCTTCTGTTGCGCTAGTATTTTCGGAAACGAACATCAATGTTCATATTCGATGTGAACAGCCCCAGGAGGCCTTGCCCGTGTCCCAGCCCGTTTCGTCCCAGCCACCCCTCGCTGACTGTTATGACCTCGCCGTGATCGGTGGTGGCATCAATGGTGTGGGCATTGCTGCCGACGCCGCCGGGCGCGGCCTGAAGGTGTTCCTTTGCGAAAAGGACGACCTGGCGCAGCACACTTCGTCGGCGAGCAGCAAGCTCATCCATGGTGGCCTGCGCTACCTGGAGCACTACGAGTTCCGCCTGGTGCGCGAAGCTCTGGCCGAGCGCGAAGTCCTGCTGGCCAAGGCGCCGCACATCGTCAAGCCGATGCGCTTCGTGCTGCCCCATCGCCCGCACCTGCGCCCGGCCTGGATGATCCGTGCCGGCCTGTTCCTCTACGACCACTTGGGCAAGCGCAAGCGCCTGGGCGCTTCGCGCAGCCTGCGCTTCGGCCCGGGCTACCCGCTCAAACCGGCCATCACCCGGGGTTTCGAATACGCTGACTGCGCCGTGGACGACGCCCGCCTGGTCGTGCTCAATGCCATGGCAGCCCGCGAACAAGGTGCGCACATCGTCACCCGCACCCGCTGCCTGCGTGCCGAGCGTGTCGATGGCGTTTGGCAGGTCGAGTTGCAGCATGCCGACGGCAGCCTGCAGAGCATTCGTGCCCGCGCCCTGGTCAACGCTGCTGGCCCGTGGGTGGCCAGCTTCATCAAGGATGACCTCAAGCTGGATGCGCCTTACGGCATCCGCCTGATTCAGGGCAGCCACCTGATCGTCCCGCGCCTGTACGAAGGCGAGCACGCTTACATCCTGCAGAATGAAGACCAGCGCATCGTGTTCTGCATCCCTTACCTGGACCGCTTCACCCTGATCGGCACCACCGACCGTGAATACAGCGGTGACCCGGCCCAGGTGAAAATCACCGAAGCCGAGACCGACTACCTGCTCAAGGTGGTCAACGCGCACTTCAACCATCAGCTCAGCCGTGCCGACATCCTGCACACCTACTCCGGCGTACGCCCGCTGTGCAACGACGAGTCGGACAACCCGTCGGCCGTGACCCGCGACTACACCCTGGCGCTGTCGGCAGGTGAAGGCCAGGCGCCGTTGCTGTCGGTGTTCGGCGGCAAGCTCACCACGTACCGCAAACTGGCCGAATCGGCCATGGCCGAGCTCAAGCCGTTCTTCACCCAGATGCGCGCCAGCTGGACCGCTACAGCGCCGCTGCCCGGCGGGGAAGACATGACCACCGCGCAGGCACTGACCGACGCCATTCTGGCGCAGTACGGGTGGCTGCCGGTGGACATCGCCAAACGCTGGGCAGTGACTTACGGCAGCCGCGTATGGCGCCTGCTCGAGGGTATTCAGGGCCCGGAAGGTTTGGGGCAGGCCATTGGCGGCGGCCTCTTCAGCCGCGAAGTCGATTACCTGCGCAGCGAAGAGTGGGCTGTAGATGCTGCCGACATTCTGTGGCGCCGTACCAAACTAGGCCTGTTCACATCGCCTGCGGAACAGCAGGCGCTGCACGACTACCTAGTGACAGCGCCGCTGAGCCAAACTTCGTTCAAGGCTGCCTGAAGGCGACGTTGAAGCCGGTGCCGCCTGCGCGGCACCCGCTTACGGCAACACCCCATCAATCCCGAACCAACGGTCGAAAGCTTCGCGGGCCAACGTGACAATCAAGTCGCGCTCACCGTCGTGTATGGCCTGCACGATGCCTTCGCAGTACTTCAGGTACTGCTCCTCACTGACCTCTCCCGCTTCTGCACGCTCCCGGTAGGCCTCTTCTGGTGCCCGGAAAGCATCCACCAGCGCCGTGAAGCGGCGCTCGTAACGGTCTCGCACGTAACGCTCCCAAAACTCTCGTTCGGCCAGCGCCTGGGTCAGCAGCTCCGGGGTTTCCGCCCTTAACACTTCAATCCTGGCGTTATTCAGGTCGGCCGGCGTCAGGCCAGCATAGGCCTCGAAGTGCAGCGCAGCAGGTTGGGCCGGCAGCCGCAGCGGGCCTGCCAGCCGCACACGGTAGGTCAAATAAACTTCGATGTCGTCTACATCACGCCCGGCAGCGCGAATCCCCTGGATACGCCGCGCCGCGATGTGGTCAAGCGCATCCAGGCGAAACAGCGAGCGGTTCAGGCGCATCAGCTCGACCTCGCTTTGCGCGATGGATAACCCCGCGGTGTGCCGGTGAATCAACGCCCGCACCTCCATCTGGCTGAACAGCCACAACAACCGGTCCTCGCACGAAGCGGTGCCGCCGGACATGACGAACAACTGCTCACGCAGCTCACTGTTCTGTTCACAAGCCTCGATGATGTTCCAGACCCGGGCCCGATAGAAGATGGGGCGCTGCAGGAAGTCTGGAGACCGAGATAAATCGCGCAGGAAGTTGAAGAAAGGCCGGGATTCACGTTCCAATTGCAGGTTACGCCACTGCATCTCGCGCTCGCTGCGTTGTGCGCCGGAAGAACCGACTAGCCATTGCTCACGCTCGTTCTCTTGCACCAGCTGATGCCGAAACGATGGGCTGTGCCTGACGTCTTGGTGGCGGCCACTGGCAGGGGCGGGCAATTGATGTAGATACTGCTCACTCACTTCATCCAGCGGGTTGTCATGCAAGGCCATACGCTGCAGCCGCTGGCTTAACCCATGCAAGTCCTGATTGACCTGGCGGATCTGGTTGTTGCGCAGGTCGGCGATACCCCGCAGCGGTAACTGCTGCAGGCGCGAAGGGAATGCGTTGATACCTGTTGAACGCAACCCCAACGGGCCAAGGTGAATTAGCCCGCGAATATCAGGAGCGAACCCGAGCGGATTGAAACTGAGCTCCAGCCGTTGCAGGTTGACCAAGGCATTGATCCGACGGTTGCCAGCGACGTCCATGATGATCCGGTTGTGGTCCAGCCGCAGCCCTCTCAATTGGGTCAGGCGCTCGACACCTGGCGGGACGACGGCCAGATGATTTTCGCGCAGGTCGAGTTCGCGCAGGTTAGGGAAGCGCGCGAGGAAATCAGGATCGATTTCCGACAAGTCCATATCGCGCAGGGTCAGCCGCGTGACATGCGGGAAACTCACCCCCTCCTCCAGCGTCGGCAGGCTACCGACACGCTCCCCCGCAATATCAAGCGCATACGTGCCGTCGCTGCGCAGGCCTGTTTTGCAGCGCCAGGCGCGGCGGATAATGTTGGCGACCCGACCACGCCGCAGCAGGTCCAGTACGCCGGCATGCTCCATACGCCACCTTCGCAAGACCTGGCGCAAGCTTGCCAGTTGCTCGCTGAGCTGGCTGTAGTGCTGCCATGGGTCGACCCCACGCGCAATCAGGTCCAGCAGGTAGCGTTGCAGCTGGCTGTCGTCGAGGGTCGGGAAAATTTGCCGCATCCCGCGTCTGCTGGCCTGCCCGCGGCTTTCGCCCCGGCCACTGAGCGGGTAACCCAGGCGCCCGTCCCCCCAGCGCACCGGCGGCCGCACACCACCGCCTATCGGCGCCAGGCCTATCAACTGCGCGGCCAGCTCACGGCGTGTGCGGGCGTGTTCGGCCAGCAGATCGCTCAACGCTGGCGTATCCAGCGTATTTATCCCCAGTGCGCCTGTTTGCGCTTCACTCAAGGTCAACGAAAGTGCCTGCAACAGGCTGTCAGTTGAGGCAGTGCCTGCCAACGGCTCGCCCGTCGTAACATAGGTGGTGTATCCCGTTGGCGTTTTGACGACAGTAAACCGCTGAGCAGCGACATCTGCGCCCGCGTGTGCCAATACCGCCCCTGTGCGGCTCTCGGCTCGCACTTCGACGGCATACGGTTCAAGCCAAGGCGCCATGTTTTCGATAAGGCCAACGGCCAGTTTCGCGGTGTCAGCATTGGCGGCCGAAGCCTGACGTAAACCTGCGCAGGCACGGTCAAGGCGGCTGTCGCGCAAAAACCAGCGCGCGCGTTCGGCCAAGGCCAAAGGGACGCGATCACTGGCCAGCATCTGCTCGACCTGCTGGCTGTCGAGCTGCTGGATGATTTCATGCGCTCCGCGTTGCGACAGGCCAGGAAAGTCCCGACGCAGCGCGACACTGGCCAGCTCCTCATTGTCTTGCGATGTGCTGACCAGAAACTCGAACGCCTCGCCCTGCACGGTTGGGAATTGCTCATGCAAGCGGCAGCGCTCCAAGGCATCGAGCAACCGTGCGGGGGGCAGTGCGTTTTCCAGGTGCAGACGCCTTAGCTGTGCATCATCGAAGCCCGTGCTGTCCAGCACCCTGCGTACTTCTTCATCGCTGACGTCGGCCAGTTCAGCACTCAACCGCCGCATTAAGCGCTCAGGCTCCGCCCACTCCTCTGCACGCTCCAGCGCATGCCGCCAGCCGCCAGTGCCGTTGTGCTCGAGCATTGGCTGAAAGGCCTCGCTACGCTGAGGATGACGGATGAACAAGTGCTCGCCATCCTTGTAGCCCGCCAACTGAAAACTGGCTTCGTGCAACTTCAATTGCCACTGGTCATCCTCTGGGATCAACTCTCCCACCGTCACGCCCTGCTCCTTTACCTGATAGGCATTGAGGTCGTGGGCGCAGAGCTTGACGTGACCGGCATCGGTACGAATCGGCGACAGGTCATCGACGAACGCGATGCGCTTGAGCACGTGCCCGGCCGCTGCCGTGCCAGCCCCAATAGCGGCGCCCAGCGCCACACTTTCAGCGACACCGAAAGCGTGCTCGAGCGCCCCTTGGCGATCGCCCAGTTGCCAATCCTGGTAACCCTCGTAGACCTCATCGGCAATTTGCACGGCAGCGACTGCGAGCATCAGTTCGCCCAACACCGGCACGAACAGCCCAGCCAGGTTCAACAAGGTCAGCCCCGCCTCCTGGTAGCCCTTGAGGCGTTCGTCCCGTGCTTTCCTGTCCTCATCGGCGGTTGGGACTGCCAGCACACGGGCATCATCGAGCACCTTGTCGATGCGCGCAGCGCGCAGAAAGGCAAACAACGGTTGGGTGATGGCGAAGTCACGGCCATCGAGTCTCAGGACTGAGCCCTCGGCGCTCGACGACAGCAAACGCCTTAAGGTGCCGAAAAAAGCGACCCTATCGCGCTCAGCGATAAAACGCGCTATGAACGCCGCATAGTGTGGATCGCGCAGGCGCAGGCCCATGGCCTGATAGAACGCCCACCAGGATTCGAACACCTGCACGGGCTGCAGTGGGTCCCCGGGAATCCAAAGCATAATGCCGCGCAGAAATGCCTGATCCCGGTCTTGAATCTCGATGGCCACCACCCCGTGCAAACACTTGCCCAGCAGGTACACCTGACGAGTATTCAACACCACGAGGTAGGCAGGCACCACGGCATGCTTAGCAAAAATCGGCAGCGTCTGGAGGTAGTTGTCGTGGCTGATCTGGCCTTTCAGGGCCGCCAGGCGCACGGCCGCTTCCATTGACGAGCGCAGGGCCTCCTCCAGCAATGTCTCGACCTCACGACGGGCCTGGCCGGGTTCGTCGCCTGGCCGATCCGCTGGTAGCAGATGCTCGCGCAACAGGGCCTGATAGCGCCCGCCCAGGTCGAGCGTGCGGCACAACTTGGCAAAGCGCTCGAATGACACCGACAGTGTGACACCGGCCACATCTCGCAGTGCGATCTGGGTGAAAGGGCCTGGCTTGGTTTCCGCCTGGGTGAAATTGTGCAGCGCGGTCGTCAACAGGGGTTGAGTCGAGATGCGGACAATGTTCGGCGATGGCGTTGGTGGCATGGGCGTCGCCAGAATAATCTGCACCACCTTGCGCAGCGTTGCCTTGCGTACATCGGTGGTGACTTTAAAACGCTGGCGCAGGGCTTCGTGCAGCAGCGCCTCGGCAAAATCATCCAGGGGTGGAATACGGCTGAACAACTGCCGGACACGATCAGCGCTGTCCTGCTGCTGGCGCAGGGCACGGTGAAGCGCACGCTGCTGGTCGACCGTAGCCGAGGTGAGCCAAGCCGGTAAACGTTGGGAAATCAGAGCATCAATCGAAGCAGGCGCTTCATCGGCAGAATGGGTCATGGCAGTGAGGTCCGTAAAAACCGTTAACAGACCACACGGCAAACCGTCACCTGCGGTAACTAAATCTAGGCCCCATTCATTCGGGTTTCCGAACAGCAAAAGCCAACCCATTCGGAATCACGGACAACACATGCTGTCGATTTACTGTCAAAAAAGATCGATACCCCGTAATTTCGGGGCGTTATGATCAAGAAGGAAGCTTGGCACGACTCATGCTCTACACTCTTTAGCCGAATGCACCCGCTTCATGTTGTATTCGTTGAACGAAAGAGTCCGCCAACGGCTCCATAAAAAAAACAAACACGTCGAGGAAAATTTGATGCGTATCGTTCGTCAATTGCTGGGCGCTGCTATCGCGGCTGCAGTCATCGCTTCGCCGGCCATGGCCGAGGAGCTGACCGGCACCCTGAAGAAGATCAAGGACTCGGGCACCATCACATTGGGCCACCGCGACTCCTCCATTCCATTTTCCTACCTGGCAGGCAAGCCGGAGCCCGTGGGCTACTCCCACGACATCCAGCTGGCCGTGGTCGAGGCCCTGAAAAAACAACTGGGCACCGACATCAAGGTCAAATACAACCTCGTCACCTCCCAGACTCGCATCCCGCTGGTGCAAAACGGCACCGTCGACCTGGAGTGCGGCTCCACCACCAACAACGTCGAGCGCCAGCAGCAAGTCGGCTTCTCGGTCGGCATCTTCGAAGTCGGCACCCGCCTGCTAACCAAGGTCAAGGACGGTCAGCCGTCCTATAAAGACTTCCCGGACCTGGCTGGCAAGAACGTGGTGACCACCGCCGGCACCACCTCCGAGCGCATCCTCAAGGCAATGAACGCCGACAAGCAAATGAAGATGAACGTGATTTCCGCCAAGGACCACGGTGAAGCCTTCAACATGCTCGAAAGCGGCCGCGCCGTGGCCTTCATGATGGACGACGCCCTGCTCGCCGGTGAAATGGCCAAGGCTCGCAAACCGGCCGACTGGGTTATCACCGGTACCCCTCAGTCGTACGAAATCTACGGCTGCATGGTGCGCAAGGAAGACGCTGCGTTCAAGAAAGCGGTCGACGAGGCCATCGTGGCTTACTTCAAGTCGGGCGAAGTCAACAAGAGCTACGACAAGTGGTTCATGCAGCCAATCCCACCAAAGGGCCTGAACCTGCAGTTCCAGATGAGCGACGAGTTGAAAAAACTGATCGCCGAGCCGACCGACAAAGCGGCGGACGAGAAGAAGTCCTGATCCTCAGATAGTGGCCTGGTGCGCATGCGCACGAATCAATTCTGCAGGCCACTCATTAGTGTCTAACCTTTCATCCGAGGGCGCCAAGCGCCCCCGGATGCTCGAAGGTGCCCGTGAAACAACCGTCTGAGGGGAAATCCCGATGAATTACAACTGGGACTGGGGCGTATTCTTCAAGTCCACCGGCGTGGGCAGCGAAACCTATCTGGACTGGTACATCACCGGCCTGGGCTGGACCATCGCCATCGCCATCACCGCCTGGATCATCGCGCTGCTGCTGGGCTCTGTCCTCGGTGTCATGCGTACCGTGCCGAACCGTCTGGTATCGGGCATCGCCACTGCCTATGTGGAGCTATTCCGCAACGTGCCGCTGCTGGTGCAGCTGTTCATCTGGTACTTCCTGGTACCGGACCTGCTGCCCGAAGGCCTGCAGGAATGGTTCAAGCAGGACCTCAACCCGACCACTTCGGCGCTGATCAGCGTGGTTGTGTGCCTGGGCCTGTTCACCGCGGCCCGTGTCTGCGAACAAGTGCGCACCGGCATCCAGGCGCTGCCCCGCGGACAGGAATCCGCAGCCCGCGCCATGGGCTTCAGCCTGCCGCAGATCTACACCAACGTGCTGCTGCCGCAAGCCTACCGGATCATCATTCCGCCGCTCACGTCCGAGTTCCTCAACGTGTTCAAGAACTCCTCGGTGGCCTCGCTGATCGGCCTGATGGAGCTGCTGGCACAAACCAAGCAGACCGCAGAGTTCTCCGCCAACCTGTTCGAGGCGTTCACCCTGGCCACGCTGATCTACTTCACCCTGAACATGGGCCTGATGCTACTCATGCGCCTGGTCGAGAAAAAAGTCGCAGTACCTGGCCTGATTTCCGTGGGGGGCAAGTAAATGGACATGGATTTCAGCGAAATCATCCCGGCCCTGCCTGCCCTCTGGGAAGGCATGATCATGACCTTGCAACTGATGATCATGGGCGTGGTCGGCGGTATCGCACTCGGCACCATCCTGGCGCTGATGCGCCTGTCGTCGAGCAAACTGCTGTCGCGGGTGGCGGGCGCTTATGTCAACTACTTCCGCTCGATCCCGCTGCTGCTGGTGATCACCTGGTTCTACCTGGCGGTGCCGTTCGTACTGCGCTGGATCACCGGCGAAGACACCCCCGTCGGTGCGTTCACCTCCTGCGTGGTCGCGTTCATGATGTTCGAAGCGGCCTACTTCTGCGAAATCGTCCGTGCCGGTGTACAGTCGATCTCCAAGGGCCAGATGGGCGCCGCGCAAGCGCTGGGCATGAACTACGCCCAGACCATGCGCCTGATCATCCTGCCCCAGGCCTTCCGCAAGATGACCCCTTTGCTGCTGCAGCAAAGTATCATCCTGTTCCAGGACACCTCGCTGGTGTACACCGTGGGCCTGGTCGACTTCCTCAACTCGGCACGCTCCAACGGCGACATCATCGGGCGCTCTCATGAGTTCCTGATCTTCGCCGGGGTCGTCTACTTCATCATCAGCTTCTCCGCTTCGTGGCTGGTCAAGCGCCTGCAAAAAAGGATCACCGTATGATTTCCATCAAGAACGTCAACAAGTGGTACGGCGACTTCCAGGTACTGACCGACTGCAGCACCGACGTCAAGAAGGGTGAAGTGGTAGTAGTGTGCGGGCCGTCGGGCTCGGGCAAGTCCACCCTGATCAAGTGCGTCAACGCGCTGGAGCCGTTCCAGAAGGGCGACATCGTGGTCGATGGCACCTCGATTGCCGACCCGAAGACCAACCTGCCGAAACTGCGCTCGCGGGTGGGCATGGTGTTCCAGCACTTCGAACTGTTCCCGCACCTGACCATCACCGAAAACCTGACCATCGCCCAGCGCAAGGTGCTCGGCCGTAGCGAGGCAGAAGCCTCCAAGAAAGGCCTGGCCTTGCTCGATCGCGTCGGCCTCAGCGCGCATGCCAAGAAACACCCCGGCCAGCTTTCCGGCGGCCAACAGCAACGGGTGGCGATCGCCCGCGCCCTGGCCATGGACCCGATCGTCATGCTGTTCGACGAACCCACCTCGGCACTGGACCCGGAAATGGTCAGTGAAGTGCTCGATGTGATGGTTCAGCTGGCCAACGAGGGCATGACCATGATGTGCGTGACCCACGAGATGGGCTTTGCCCGCAAGGTCGCCAACCGGGTCATCTTCATGGACAAAGGCAGCATCATCGAAGACTGCACCAAAGAAGAGTTCTTCGGCGACCAGAACGCCCGCGATCAACGCACCCAGCACTTCCTCAGCAAGATCCTGCAACACTAAGCCGGCCTCAGCCTCCGCTGCCCGCCCCCATCGGGCAGCGGATGCTGGTCGTGACAAGGCCACTGTGATGAAATGCGATCCTTCGCTTCTTCTCCCTGCCAGACCTGCCGTGAATTCCCGCCTGATTCGTCAATTGCTGTTACCCCCCCTGGTCATCCTGCTGATGGTCGGCCTCGGCATGGCCGGTTACCTGGTCAGCGAGAGCAATGGCATCCGCAGCCTGAGCGAAAACGGCGAGCGTCAGCTGGAGCTGCACGCGCGCACGGTCGAGAGCGAGATCAGCAAATACACCTACCTGCCCAGCCTGCTGGAGCTTGAAGACAGCGTCTCGCACCTGCTCACCGAGCCCGATGGCGGCTCCCGCCAGGCGGTCAACGAATACCTCGAAGGCCTGAACCGGCGCAGCCGCAGCCGGGCAATCTTCGTGCTCGACACCAACGGCCGGGTGCAGGCCACCAGCAACTGGCGCGATGCCGATTCGTTTCTGGGTGAAGACCTGTCGTTCCGGGCCTACTTCCAGACTGCCGTGCGCGGCGAACCCGGGCGCTTCTATGGCATCGGCAGCACCACCGGCGAGGCCGGCTACTACTTGGCCCATGGCCTGGAAGAACACGGCAAGATCATAGGCGTTGCGGTGATCAAGGTACGCCTGGACACCCTCGAAGAACGTTGGCAGCGTGCCCGCCTGGAAGCGTTCGTCAGCGATGAGAACGGCATCATCATTCTGTCCAGTGACCCGGCCCGGCGCTTGAAGTCGGTGCGCCCGCTGACCCCGCAAATCAAGGAACGCCTGGCACGTAGCCTGCAGTATTACTGGTGGCCGCTGAACGAGTTACAACCTCTGGCGCGGGAAACCCTCGCCGATGGTGTTGAAAAGCTGACCTTCCCGGCCAACAGCGAAACAGCACAAGGCAAGGCGCATGAAGTGGCCTACCTGGCCCAGACCCGTCGCCTGGTCGACACCCCGTGGCATTTCACCTTGCTGACCCCGCTGCAGGACCTGCGCCGAGAATCAATGGTGCAAGGCATCCTGGTCGGGGTGGCATTCGCCCTGCTGGCCATCCTGGGCATCGCCTGGAACGAACGCCGCAAAGTCATCGCCACCCGCCTGGCTGCCCGTGAGGCGCTGCAGGAAGCCAACAGCCAACTCGAACGCCGCATCACCGAACGCACCGCCGACTTGCGCGCCAGCAATGAGCGGCTGAAGGGGCAGATCCGCGAGCGCCGACACGCCGAGCAAACCCTGCGTCATGCCCAGGATGAGCTGGTGCAGGCGGGCAAGCTGGCTGCCATCGGGCAGATGTCGACCAGCATCGCCCACGAACTCAACCAGCCCTTGGCCGCGCTGCGCACGTTGTCCGGCAACACTGTGCGCTTCCTCGAACGCGGCGCGCTGGAAACGGCCAGCACCAACCTGCGTACCATGAACGACCTGATCGACCGCATGGGCCGTATCACCGCCAGCCTGCGTTCATTCGCCCGCCGTGGCGACGACGGTGGCCAGGCCTCGCTGGCCAAGGCGGTGGACGCCACCCTGCAGGTACTGACCAACCGCATCAGTGGCTGCCACTTGCAATTGCATAACCAATTCGAAGACCATCAACTGGCCATCGACCAGACCCGCCTGGAGCAGATCCTGGTCAACCTGATCGGCAACGCCATCGACGCCATGGCCACCCAGCCCCTGCCAGAGCTGTGGCTCGAAGGCGAACTGCAGGGTGACAAGTATCGCCTTCGGGTACGCGACAACGGCCATGGCATCGACGCCGAGGCACGCAAGCATCTGTTCGAACCCTTCTTCACCACCAAACCGGGCGAACATGGCCTGGGCCTGGGCCTGACCTTGTCGGCGAGCCTTGCTGCCGCCGCCAAAGGCAGCCTGAACGTCGAGCATCCTGTCAGTGGCGGCACGGCCTTCGTGCTTGTCCTGCCCCTGGTATCCCCCCCTAGCGAATCGGCAGAGCACCCATGAACCAAGCGCCTCTCACCGTCCTGATTGTCGAAGACGACCCGCATGTGCTGCTCGGCTGCCAGCAGGCATTGGCCCTGGAAGACATCGCCTGCGAAGGGGTCGGCAGCGCCGAACAGGCCCTGGAACGCATCGGCGACGACTTTGCCGGCATCGTCGTCAGCGACATTCGCCTGCCCGGCATCGATGGCCTTGAGCTGCTCAACCGCCTCAAGGCCCGCGACCGCAGCCTGCCGGTGGTGCTGATCACCGGCCACGGCGATATCGACATGGCGGTCGGCGCCATGCGCAACGGCGCCTACGATTTCATGGAAAAGCCCTTCTCCCCCGAGCGCCTGGTCGACGTGGTGCGCCGCGCGCTCGAACAGCGCGGCCTGTCCCGCGAGGTGGTTGCCTTGCGCCGCCAACTGGCCGAACAGAGCAGCCTGGAGGGCCGCATCATTGGCCGCTCGCCGGCCATGGAGCACCTGCGTGAACTGATCGCCAACGTCGCCGACACCTCGGCCAACGTGCTGATCGAAGGCGAGACCGGCACCGGCAAAGAACTGGTCGCCCGCTGCCTGCACGATTTCAGCCGCCGCCAGGGCCAACCCTTCGTGGCGCTGAACTGCGGCGGCCTACCCGAAAACCTGTTCGAGAGCGAAATTTTCGGCCACGAAGCCAACGCCTTTACCGGCGCAGGTAAACGCCGAATCGGCAAGATCGAACACGCCAATGGCGGCACGCTGTTCCTCGACGAGGTCGAGAGCATGCCGATCAACCTGCAGATCAAACTGCTGCGGGTGTTGCAGGAGCGCACACTGGAGCGGCTGGGCTCGAACCAGAGCATCGCGGTGGATTGCCGGGTAATCGCCGCGACCAAGTCCGACCTCGATGCCATGGGGCAGAACGGGCAGTTTCGCAGTGACCTGTACTACCGGCTGAACGTGGTGACGCTGGAGCTCCCCCCCCTGCGTGAGCGCCGCGAAGACATCCTGCAGTTGTTCGAACACTTCCTGCAGCAATCGGCCCTGCGCTTCGACCGTGAAGCACCGACGCTGGACAGCCAGACCTTGTCGCGGTTGATGGCCCATGACTGGCCGGGCAACGTGCGAGAGCTGCGCAACGTTGCCGAGCGTCATGCCTTGGGCTTACCGGCCTTCAAGAAGGGCCCGAGTGGCGGCGCCAGCCAGGGCCTGGGCTTTTCCGAGGCTGTGGAGGCCTTTGAACGCAATCTGCTCAGCGATGCCTTGCAACGCACCGGCGGCAACCTCAGCCAGGCCAGCCAGGAGCTGGGCATGGCCAAGACCACACTGTTCGACAAAGTGAAAAAGTACGGGCTGGGCTGAAAAACGGCGGCGCCTGCTTCGCGGGCAAACCCGCTCCCACCGGTTCCCCACCCCCCTCGGAGGCGGCGCTAATCCTGTGGGAGCGGGCTTGCCCGCGAAGCAGCCAATGCCAATCTCACAGCCCCGCAATATGCGTCACATCCTGCCGATGCGATTGCAGGTAAGGCAGCACCGCCCCCAGCAACGGCGCCTTGAACGGCTCCTGAAAACGGTGCGCCAGCCCCGGTATCAAGCGCAGCTGGCTGCCCTGGATATGCGCCGCCAAGTGCACCCCATGCATCACCGGCAACAACGGGTCGGCCGTGCCATGCACCACCAGCGTCGGCACGCGCAGCTGGTTGAGCAACGCCACGCGGCTCGGTTCGGCCAGGATCGCCATGATCTGGCGCTTGGCACCATCCGGGTTGAACGCCCGGTCATAGGCCACCGCTGCCTGCTGCAACAAGGCGGCCCGATCATCACGCACCTGCGGGCTGCCCAGTGCCGCCAGCAAGTCAGCCTGCTGCTCGATCGCTACCTCACGGTTGGGCGCACTGCGCCGGGCCAACAGCTGCACCAGGGCAGGGTCCGGCGCGGGCAGCCCTGCGGCGCCTGAGCTGGACATCACCAGCGTCAGGCTACGGACCCGCTCCGGCGCCATTGCCGCCAGGTGCTGGGCAATCATCCCGCCCATGCTGACCCCCAGCACATGAAACTGGCGTATGCCCAATGAATCCATCAAGCGCAGCCCATCCCCAGCCATGTCGGTGAGCGTATAGGGGGCGGAAACCGGCAGGCCGAGCTTGTAGCGCAGCAGCTCTACCGTCAGGTTGGCCGAGGGTGGCAGTTGGTTCCAGCGCGACAGGCCGACATCGCGGTTGTCGTAGCGTATGACCCGAAAACCCTGGCGGCACAAAGCCTCGACCACGTCGTCCGGCCAATGGATCAGTTGCCCGCCCAGGCCCATGACCAGCAGCAATGCAGGGTCTCGCGGCGCACCGACGCTTTGGTAAACCAGGCTCAAATCACCCAGTTCGGCCCGTTGTACCGCTACCTGCGTGTCACAGCGTTGGTCGGCGAAACTCGCCGGCACGCTGAAAAGGAAGAAGAGAAACAGCAACAAAGCCCGCATGAAAGAAACACCAGAATGCAGATCCCCAGTAGAGCGCGAGTTTGATGAATTTCTGTCGAGCGCGCTGCCACAGTTCAGTGACAGTTTGATGACCCCCGCTGAGTGGTGTGGCCAACGGTCCAGTCGACAGCCTGGGCAACATGAGCGAAACTCAACTCAATTCCTTCCCTTTGGCATTCAACCCTCGGAGTCAGCAGTGCTGGAGATCCGCCACCTGAAAACCCTTCATGCCCTGCGCGAGGCCGACAGCCTGGTAGAGGCCGCCGAACGCCTGCACCTGACGCAGTCGGCGCTGTCGCACCAGTTCAAAGAGCTGGAAGAGCGCCTGGGCTTGCCGCTGTTCGTGCGCAAGAGCAAACCGATCCGCTTCACCAGTGCCGGCCTGCGCTTGCTGCAACTGGCAGATGCCACGCTGCCGCTGCTGCGCGGCGCCGAGCGTGACATCGCGCGCTTGGCCGGTGGCACCGCCGGGCGCTTGCACATGGCCATCGAATGCCACAGCTGCTTCCAATGGCTGATGCCGACCATCGACCAGTTCCGCGATGCCTGGCCGGAAGTCGAGCTGGACCTGGCCTCGGGTTTTGCCTTCGCTCCCCTGCCCGCGCTGGCCCGTGGCGACCTGGACCTGGTGGTCACTTCCGACCCATTGGACCTGGCCGGTATCACCTACGTGCCGCTGTTCACCTATGAAGCCATGCTCGCCGTGGCCAACCAGCACCCGCTGGCCAGCAAGCCTTACATGGTGCCGCAAGACCTGCTCGACCAGACCCTGATCACCTACCCGGTGGAACGCGATCGCCTGGATATCTTCACCCGCTTCCTGGAGCCGGCCGACATCGAGCCAGCCGCCGTGCGTACCTCGGAGCTGACGGTGATGATGATGCAATTGGTCGCCAGCGGCCGTGGCGTGTGCGGCATGCCGCACTGGGCACTGCACGAGTACAGCTCGCGGGGCTACGTGAAAGGCAAGCGCCTGGGCGAAAAGGGCCTGTTCGCCACGCTTTATGCGGCGGTGCGCACCGACATGCTCGATGCGCCGTACATGCGCGATTTCTTGCTGACCGCCAAGGACACTTCGTTCGCCACCCTCGATGGGGTCAGCGCGGTACGCTGACGGCCTGGCGGTACAACGGCAGGATCAGGTCGCGGGTTAGCGGCGCCAGCTCAAGCGCAGGCGCCTGGTCCGCAGCCAGCCAGACGACTTCTTCGATTTCCGCCGCCGGGGTCACGGCTTCGGCGCTGTCGACGCGAAACAGTTCGGCTTGCACCTGGTAGCCTGGCTCGTTGGCAGCCGGCGCGCTGAACTGGCCGAGGTGGACGGCCTGGGCGGGGTCGATGCGCAGGCCCAGCTCCTCATGCAGCTCACGCACCAGCGCCTCTACCGGCGACTCACCCGCATCGATCTTGCCGCCGGGCTGCATGAAGGCCACGGTGCCGCGCTTGCGCACCAGCAAGGTGCGGCCCTGGGGGTCGATCAGCAGGGCGGCGGCGATGCGAAGGGTGTTGGGCATGGAATGGGCTCGCTGCAAAAGCCTGAGAGGATCCCATGGGGTTCATCGCCTGACAAGGTCGGTGCAGCCTGCCCTCACAGACGAACGGCCCCTTGCCAACCCGCCGCGCACCCGCCATAACCAACACATGAACCTACCCGCCCAACAGCACCCGGTGCTGGCGCTGTTCCACCCCGCCGTCGGCACCTGGTTCCGTCGCCATTTCGCCACGGTCACCGACGCCCAGGCGCGTGCCTGGCCATTGATTCACGGCGGCCAGTCGATGCTGCTGGCCGCACCGACCGGCTCCGGCAAGACCTTGAGCGCCTTTCTGGCCGTGCTCGACGAACTGTTCTGCCAAGGCCTCGAACACGGCGGCGAACTGCCCGCGTGCACCCAAGTGGTGTATGTCTCGCCGCTCAAGGCGCTGTCCAACGATATTCGCCTGAACCTGCAAGCACCGCTCGAAGGCATCAGCCAGGCGCTGGAAGACCAGGGCCTCAAGCCGCCCCGCATCAGCACCGCAGTGCGCACCGGCGATACACCGCAAAAAGAACGTGCAGCCATGCGCAAGCTGGCCCCGCATATCCTGGTGACCACGCCGGAATCACTCTATGTGCTGATGGGCTCGGCCTCGGGGCGCGCGGGCCTGGCTAGCGTGCACACGGTGATCGTCGATGAGATCCACGCCCTGGCCGGCAACAAACGGGGGGCGCACTTGGCACTGACCCTCGAACGCCTGCAGGCGCTGACCGGGCGGCCGTTACGTCGCATTGGCCTGTCGGCCACCCAGCGGCCGGTAGAGCGCGTGGCGCAATTTCTGGTTGGCCATCAGCGCCCTTGCGCGATCGTCGACATTGGCCACGCCCGCCAGCGCGACCTGGCCCTCGAGGTGCCGCCCGTGCCCTTGGGCGCGGTGATGGCCACGGACGTGTGGAACCTGGTCTACGACCGCCTGGCAACCCTCGTCCGCGAGCACCGCACCACGTTGGTGTTCGTCAACACCCGGCGCCTGGCCGAACGCCTGACCCGCCACCTCAGCGACCGCCTGGGCAAGGACGCGGTGGCCGCCCACCACGGCAGCCTGGCCAAGGAACTGCGCCTGGATGCTGAACAGCGCCTGAAAACCGGCCAGTTGCAGGTGCTGGTGGCCACGGCGTCACTGGAGTTGGGCATCGACATCGGCGATGTCGACCTGGTCTGCCAGATCGCCTCACCCGGCTCGATCGCGTCCTTCTTGCAACGCGTCGGGCGCTCCGGGCACCAGGTCGAGGGCACCCCCAAAGGGCGCCTGTTCCCCACTTCGCGCGACGACTTGATCGAATGCATCGCCCTGCTGGACTGCGTGCGCCACGGGGAGCTCGACCAACTGCACATTCCCACTGCGCCCCTCGACGTGCTGGCCCAGCAGATTGTCGCCGAAACCAGTAATCAGCCCTGGCAGGAACAAGCGCTGTTCGACTGCCTGCGCCAGGCAACGCCTTACGCCGAACTCGATGTCAACCATTACCAGGCGCTGCTGCGCATGCTCGCCGAAGGCTATAACGGCCGCCAGGGCATCCGTAGCGCCTACCTGCACCGCGACGCGGTCAGCGGCACCTTGCGCGGCCGCCGCGGCAGCCAACTGACTGCGCTGACCAGTGGCGGGACTATCCCCGAAACCGCCGACTACGCCGTGCTACTCGAACCGCAGGCGCTGAACATTGGCAGCGTCAATGAAGACTTCGCCGTGGAAAGCATTGCCGGCGATATTTTCCAGTTGGGCAACGCCTCCTACCGAATTTTGCGCGTCGAATCGGGCCGGGTGCGGGTAGAAGACGCCCATGGCCTGCCGCCGACCATCCCCTTCTGGCTGGGCGAAGCACCGGGGCGCAGTGACGAATTGTCCGCCGCGGTCGCTCGGCTGCAGGCACGCATCGATGAGCGACTGGGGTTGCCCGGCGCCGACAGTACCGCCGTGCTGGGCTGGCTTCAGCGCACCTTCGAACTGGGCGAAGACAGCGCCAGCCAGTTGCTCGATTACCTGGGGCGCACCCGCGAAGTGCTGGGCGCCCTGCCCTCGCAGCAGACGCTGATCATGGAGCGCTTCTTCGATGAGTCCGGCGGTACTCAGCTGATCATCCACTCGCCCTACGGCAGCCGCATCAACCGAGCCTGGGGCCTGGCCCTGCGCAAGCGCTTTTGCCGCACCTTCAATTTTGAACTGCAGGCAGCGGCCAGCGAAGATGCCATCGTCCTGTCGCTGTCCACCAGCCACAGTTTTGCGCTGGACGAGGTGTGGCGCTACCTGTCCAGCCGCAGCGCCGAACAGCTCCTGATCCAGGCCCTGCTCGATGCGCCCTTGTTCGGCGTGCGCTGGCGCTGGAACGCTGCCGTGGCCATGGCTTTGCCGCGCTTCGTCGGTGGGCGCAAGGTGGCCCCGCAGCTCCAGCGGATGAAAAGCGAGGACCTGATCGCTTCGGTGTTCCCCGATCAAATCGCCTGCCTGGAAAACATCGCCGGCGAACGGCAGATTCCGGATCATCCGCTGGTCGAGCAGACCCTCGACGACTGCCTGCACGAAGCCATGGACAGCGAAGGCTGGCTGGCCTTGCTGCGCCGCATCGAAGGCGGTGAGGTGCGCTTGCTCAGCCGTGACCTGCCGGCCCCGTCGCCACTGGCCTCGGCCATCCTCAACGCCAGGCCCTACGCCTTTCTTGACGATGCGCCCCTGGAAGAGCGACGCACCCAGGCCGTGCTCAACCGGCGCTGGAACGAACTGCACAGCGCGGATGACCTGGGCGCGCTGGACACCGATGCCATCGCCGCCGTAGAGAGCGAGGCCTGGCCGCAAGCGGCTAACGCCGACGAGATGCACGAAGCGTTGATGAGCCTGGGGGCCATCACTGCCCATGAAGTGCAGGCCAACGCCCCTTGGGATTTGCTGCTTCGGCAACTGGCCAAAGCGGGGCGCGCCTTGCGCCTGCCGGATCAACAGCTGTGGCTGGCGCGTGAACGCCTGAGCCTGCTGCAACGTGTGTATCCAGGTTCAGCCACCGAACCTGCGCTGAACGTGCTGCCAGGCTTCGAGCAGGCCATCGAGGCGGACAATGCGCTAAGCGAACTGCTGCGTGCCCGCTTAAGTGGCCACGGCCCGCAAACCTTGGCGCAGATCGCCACCCCGCTAGGCAAGCCGCAGCCAGACATCGAACAGGCCCTGGCCCGCCTGGAAGCCGAAGGCTACGTGTTGAGCGGCTATTTCAGGCCTGCGGAACAACAGCTGCAGTGGTGCGAACGGCACTTGCTGGCGCGCATCCACCGCTACACGGTCAAACGCCTGCGCCGGGAGATCGAACCGGTCAGCCTGCAAGACTTCATGCGCTTTCTGTTCGACTGGCAGCACCTGGCCGCAGACGAGCGCCTGCGCGGGCCACAGGCCGTGGCCGAAGTGCTGGCACAGTTGCAGGGCTTCCCCGCTGCGGCCGGCGCCTGGGAGGCGGAGCTGCTGCCGGCACGCATCCAGGACTACAGCCCGCACTGGCTCGACGACACCTGCCGCAGCGGGCAGTTTGCCTGGAGCCGGCTGGCGACTACGGTGGCCAGCACGACCTTGGCCAGTACACCGCTGGTGCTGCTGCCGCGCGAACACCTGGGCCTCTGGCGCAGCCTGGCGCCCGTACCGGCAGTAGACGAGCTCGGCCCGCGGGCGCAACGCGTGCATGACGTGTTGCAGGCGCATGGGGCGTTGTTCTTCGATGAACTGACGCAGGAAGCCCACCTGCTGCCCAGCGAACTGGAAACCGCATTGCAGGCACTGGTGGGCTTTGGCCTGGTGGGTGCCGACAGTTTTATCGGGCTGCGCAGCCTGATCACGCCAGCGGCAAAACGCACCTCGCGCAACAGCAGGCGCGGCCATGCCCCCCTCTCCACCAGCATGGCCCACGCCGGCCGCTGGGCGCTGTTGCGCAGGGGCACTGCTGCAATAGACGAAAGCCAGCGTCTGGAGCACATCGCCCGCGCCCTGTTGCGCCGCTATGGGGTGATCTGCTGGCGGCTGCTGGAACGGGAAAGTGATGTATTGCCGCCCTGGCGCGAATTGCTGCGTTGCTATCACCGCCTGGAGGCCCGCGGCGAAATCCGGGGTGGGCGCTTCATTGCTGGGCTGGCCGGTGAGCAGTTCGCCTTGCCAGAGGCTGTAGGCCTGTTGCGGCAAGTGCGCCGGCGTGAACCAGAGGGGGCCCTGGTGATGGTCAGCGCCAGCGACCCGCTCAATGTGGTCGGGTCATTGCTGCCGGGGGCGAAACTACCCGCGGTGAGCGGTAACCGCTTGCTGTACCGCGATGGGGTGCCGGTGGCGGTGCGAGTCGCCGGGCGTTATCAGTTCCTCATCGAGGCCTCGGTGGAGGAACAGGACACCTGGCGCCGCAGGTTGTTGAGCGATGCACGCTGAAGCGAATGATTTTCGATACCCCGATTTTCATTTTCAGCATCGCCCAACCGGGCTATGGTCGGGGTTTGCCCCAGGCCCTGAGCCTGACCGCGCCATCGCAAGGACCCCGTATGAGCCTGTCACTTCTCAGCCGCTACGCCTTCTTCGCCGCCTGTGTATTGTTCACCCTGGCGAGCCTGCCGTTCACCCACCATGAATGGTTGTGGCCATTCACCCTGACCACTGCCGTGCTCAGCCTGATCGGTGTGTTCGACTTGCTGCAGCAACGCCACGCCGTACGCCGCAATTACCCGATCCTCGGCAACATCCGTTACCTGGTCGAGGGCATTCGCCCAGAGATTCGCCAGTACCTGCTCGAAGCCGACAGCGACGCCCTGCCCTTCTCCCGCGCGCAACGCTCGCTGGTCTATGCCCGGGCCAAGAACGAAGCCTCGGACAAACCCTTCGGTACCCTGATCGACGTGTATGAGTCCGGCTTCGAATTCATCGGCCACTCCATGCGCCCGGCACCGCTGACCGACCCGGCGAGCTTCCGCGTCATCGTCGGCGGGCCGCAGTGCCGGCAGCCGTATTCGGCGTCGATCTTCAACATTTCCGCCATGAGCTTCGGCTCACTCAGCGCCAACGCCATCCGCGCCCTTAACCAGGGCGCGAAGCTGGGCAACTTCCACCACGATACCGGCGAAGGCAGCATCAGCCCCTACCACCGGGAACACGGTGGCGACCTGGTCTGGGAGCTGGGCAGCGGCTACTTTGGCTGCCGCACGCCTGACGGGCGCTTCGACCCCGAGCGCTTCGCCGCCCAGGCACGCAGCCCGCAGGTGCGCATGATCGAGATCAAGATGAGCCAGGGCGCCAAGCCAGGCCACGGCGGCATCCTGCCCAAGCACAAAGTAACCCAGGAGATTGCCGAAACCCGCGGCGTGCTCATGGGCGAGGACTGCATCTCGCCGTCACGCCACAGCGCCTTCTCCACCCCAATAGAAATGATGCAGTTCATCGCCCAACTGCGTGAGCTGTCGGACGGCAAGCCGGTCGGCTTCAAGTTCTGCCTGGGCCACCCGTGGGAGTTCATGGGCATCGCCAAGGCCATGCTGGAAACCGGCATCCTGCCCGACTTCATCGTCGTCGACGGCAAGGAAGGCGGCACCGGCGCTGCGCCGGTAGAGTTCACCGACCACATCGGCGTACCGCTGCGCGAAGGCCTGCTGTTCGTGCACAACACCCTGGTGGGCCTGAACCTGCGCGACAAGATCAAGCTCGGCGCCAGCGGCAAGATTGTCAGCGCGTTCGATATCGCCAGCGTGCTGGCCATCGGCGCCGACTGGGCCAACTCGGCGCGCGGCTTCATGTTCGCCATTGGCTGCATCCAGTCGCAAAGCTGCCACACCAACAAGTGCCCGACTGGCGTGGCCACGCAAGACCCGTTGCGCCAGCGTGCGCTGGTGGTGCCGGACAAAGCCCAACGGGTGCTGAACTTCCACCACAACACCCTGCGCGCCCTGGCCGAAATGCTGGCAGCGGCCGGCCTGGACCACCCTGCGCAACTGGAGGCCAAGCACTTGGTGCGGCGTGTGTCGGCCACGGAGATCAAGCTGTTCTCGCAGATGCACGTATTCCTCAAGCCGGGCGAGCTGCTGACCGGCGAGGTGAATGGGCAGTTTTATTCGCGGATGTGGCAGCTGGCCAGGGCGGATAGCTTCGAGCCGAACAGTGAGGTGGCAGCCTGACATGGCTGGGGCCGCTATGCGGCCCCAGTCAGTTCACATCAAGATGCGGTGCTCGCTACCCCTTGCGCCTCCTTCGGCGCCAGGCGGAAGGTGTAGTACAAGGCGGTCAGCAAGACCAGGAACGCCGGCCCGATGTACAGCGCCACGCGGGTATCCTCGAAATACGCCATCAGCCCCACCACCAGCACCAGGAAGGCCAGTGCCAGGTAGGAGCTCAGCGGCCACAGCCACATGCGGTATTTCAACGCCTTGCGCTCGGCAGTCGACAGCCCGGCGCGGAATTTGAGCTGCGCCAGCAGGATCATCACCCAGGTCCAGATCGCGCCGAAGGTGGCGATCGAGGTCACCCAGACGAAGACTTTCTCCGGCACCAGGTAGTTGGCCAGCACGCCCAGCAACAGTGCACCAATCGACAGCAGCAACGCATTGCGCGGCACACCGTTTTTCGAGGTGCGGGCAAAGGTCGCCGGGGCCTGGCCATTTTGCGCCAGGCTGTAGAGCATGCGCCCAGTGCTGAAAATGCCGCCGTTGCACGACGACAGCGCCGCCGTGATGACCACGAAGTTGATGATGCCGGCCGCAGTCTTGATGCCGAGGCGCTCGAAGGTCATCACGAACGGGCTGCCCTGGCTGCCGATCTCGTTCCATGGGTAAATCGACAGGATCACGAACAGCGCCCCCACGTAGAACAGCAGGATGCGCCAGAACACCGAGCCGATGGCCTGGGGGATGGTTTTTTGCGGGTTGCGCGCTTCGCCGGCGGTCAGGCCGATCATTTCCACGCCCAGGTAGGCAAACATCACCATCTGCAGCGACATCAGCACACCGGTCACGCCGTTGGGCATGAAGCCGCCATTGCTCCACAGGTTGGAAATACCCACCGCCACGCCGTCGTTGCCCAGGCCAAAGGCAATGATGCCGATGCCCCCCAGGACCATGGCGATGATGGTGACGATCTTGATCAGGGCGAACCAGAACTCGAACTCACCGAACGCCTTGACCGCAACCAGGTTGACCGCGCCCATGCTGCCCAGCGCCGCCAAGGCCCAGATCCAGCGGGGTACGTCGGGGAACCAGATGCCCATGTAGATGGCCACTGCGGTGATTTCCGCCACGCAGGTCACCAGCCACAGGAACCAATAGTTCCAGCCGGTGAGAAAACCGGCCAATGGGCCAAGGTAGTCCTGGGCGTAGCGGCTGAACGAGCCGGCAACGGGGTTGTGCACGGCCATCTCACCGAGGGCGCGCATGATGACCAGGATGGCCAGGCCACCGATGATGTAGGAAAGCATGATGGCAGGGCCGGCCATTTCGATGGCTTTGGCCGAACCGAGGAAGAGACCGACACCGATACAGGCGCCCAGCGCCATAAGACGGATGTGCCGTTCGCCCAGTTCACGCTTGAGAGGGCCGCCTTGTGCGGTCTCGGCATGGGCAGGGTGGTTGCCGACTGGCATAGCAATACAACCTCATTTTGTTATTGGATTTGACCTTCGTGCCGCAACTGCCGCGCCGATAGGCGGGGCGTTGATTGGCCGGGCTGGCCTTGTGGGCCGGCCCGTGTGCCGGAGTAGAGCGTCCGGCAGGTCGAAGGGGCGAGCAGTATAGGAAGCTACCTGTAGGGATTTTCACTGTATAAACGGGTAAATTTGGCGAGAAATCTCGGGTCTATTCCACAAATGATAGGGTTCTGAGGCTGTTACACGCCGCAGATTCAGGGCGACACCTTACCAACATCACCTGGTCCCGAAACCCACACCAAAGCCGCATATCCCTACGCCACTTTTCTCGCCTTCCTACAAATTTTTCACCCAACCCGGTCAACGTCTAAGCTTCAGACAAGCAAGACGAAAATACCTGGCCGGATTGAAGACTATGGGCGCACTGTGGCAATCGGAACCAACCAGAACGGAAGCACCCGCAACCCCTCCGGCCGAGACGCCACCTGCAAAGTCCCCACGTCAGCGTCGGCTCTGGTGGCGGCTGATCATTCTGATCCTGCTGGTGGCCCTCATCGCCCTGGGCTTTGCCGCCTATGACGAATTCCGCACCTCCAACCTGCAATCGCGGGAGTTCAGCAAGCTCGCCACCACCCTGACCTACTCGCTGCAGCCAGGTCCCAGCGATGCCATCGTCTACCCCGGTGAAGGCCCGTTCGACAAACGCTTGGGCTACAGCGCGCTGGGTGAATTCCTGCCGCGGCTGCTCAAACGCGACTACCTGATCAGCGAACAGGTGCAGTTCTCGCCCGCGTTGATGGACTACGTCGATCACGGCCTGTTCGCCCCCTATATCGAGAAAATTCAGGCTGGCCTGTCGATTACCGACTGCCGTGGCGACACGCTGTACCAGTACAACTACCCGCAACACCTGTACCCGGACTTTGCAGCGATCCCGCCGGTGATGGTCAACAGCCTGTTGTTCATCGAAAACCGCGACCTGCTCGACACCACCGACCCGCGCAACAACCCGGCAGTCGACTGGCCGCGCTTCGCCAAGGCCGCCTACAGCCAGGTGGCCAAGTACTTTGCCTTGCCCGGCCAGTCGGCCGGTGGCAGTACCCTGGCGACGCAGCTGGAGAAGTACCGCCACTCGCCGGATGGCCTGACCGTGTCCGGCGCTGAGAAGATCCGCCAGATGGTGTCCGCCAGCGTGCGTGCCTACCAGGGCGGCCCGGACACCACCGAGGCCCGGCAGCGCATCGTGCGCGACTACCTCAACAGCGTGCCGCTCTCGGCGGTGCCCGGCCACGGTGAAGTGCATGGCATGGCTGAAGGCCTGCGGGTGTGGTACGGCGCCGATTTCGACCAGGTCAACCAGGCCCTGCTGTCGACCGCCAGCGACCCCGAAAGCCTCGCGGCGCGTGGCCTTGCGCTGCGCCAGGTGCTGTCGCTGATGATCGCCCAGCGTCGCCCCTCGCATTACCTGTCCAAAGGCCGGGTCGAACTGGCCGAGCTCACCGATTCCCATGTCCGCGTGCTCGCCGCCAACAAGGTCATCGACCAGCCGCTGGCCGATGCGGCACTGGCCAGCAAGGCGGTGTATCGCGACTGGGTGGCACAACCGACCATCGTGCCGATCATCACCAACAAGGGCATCAGCCTGGCCCGCAACCGCTTGGCGGCCATGCTCAACCGCCCGCTGTACGACCTCGACCGCCTCGACCTGTCGGCCACCAGCACCCTGCAGGCTGACCTGCAGATGCAGGTCAGCCAGTACCTGAAGAACCTCTCGGACCCTGAGTTCGCAGCGCAGATCGGGCTGATCGGCGAGCGCCTGCTGACCACCAAGACCACCGACCAGGTGCGCTACAGCTTCACGCTGTTCGAGCGCACCGCCGATGGCTCGAGGGTGCGGGTGCAGACCGACAGCACCGACCAGCCGTTCGACATCAACGAAGGCAGCAAGCTGGAACTGGGCTCGACGGCCAAGCTGCGGGTACTCACCACCTACCTGGAAATCATCGCCGAGCTGCACGACAAGTATGCCGGCAAGCCCGCCGCCGAACTGAAGAAGGTCGAGGTGGCCGAACTGGACCGCATCACCCAGTGGTCACTGGAATGGCTGATGCAGAACAGCAAGGACCAGAACCTCGATGCCATGCTCGACGCCGCCCTGGAACGCAAGTATTCGGCCAACACCGGCGAAGCCTTCTTCACCGGGGGTGGCATGCACGTGTTCAACAACTTCCGCAAGGAAGACAACAGCCGCAACCCAACGCTGAAGATCGCCTTGCGCGAATCGATCAACCTGCCGTTCATCCGCCTGATGCGCGACCTGGTGCGCTACGTCACCTATCAGCAGCCATTCAATCGCGTACCGCTGCTCAAGGATGACGCCGACCCCCGCCGCCAGGAGTACCTGGCCCGTTTCGCCGACAAGGAGGGTACCAACTACCTGATGCGCTTCTGGAAGAAGTACCAGCGCAAAACCTCGCAGCAACGCCTGGACACCTTCCTCGACAGCATGCGCGTGACCCCGCAGCGCCTGGCGGCGGTGCACCGCTACCTGTTCCCCGAAGCCGGCCAGGAAACCTTCAACGCCTTCGTACGCGCGCACAGCAAGGACGACAAGATTGCCCTGGGCAAACTCACCGACGGTCGCCTGTCGGAAATGTACGACGCCTACGGCCCGGGCAAGTACGACTTGCCCGACCAGGGCTACATCGCCAAGGTCCACCCGCTGGACCTGTGGCTGCTCGGTTACCTGCTCAAGCACCCAAGCTCGACGCTGACCGAAATGGTCAATGCCAGCCGCTTCGAACGCCAGGAGGTGTATGGCTGGCTGTTCAAGAGCCGCCATCAGGGCGCACGCGACAGCCGTATCCGCACCATGGTCGAGATCGAAGCGTTCCTCGACATCCACCAGCGCTGGAAGCGCGTGGGCTATCCGTTCGACCACCTGGTGCCGTCGCTGGCCACCGCCATCGGCAGCTCGGGTGACCGCCCGGCCGCCCTCTCCGAACTGGTCGGCATCATTCAGAACGACGGCGTGCGCCTGCCGACCTTGCGCATCGACACCCTGCACTTCGCCGCCAACACCCCCTACGAGACCAAGTTGGTGAGTGACCCGGATCGCGGCCAGCGGATCCTCCCAGTGGAGGTCGCGCGGGCCCTCAAAGGCGCCATGTCGCAAGTGGTCGACGCGGGGACTGCACGGCGTATTTCCGGCAGCTTCAAACTGCAGGACGGTACACCGCTGGTGATGGGCGGCAAGACCGGTACCGGCGACAACCGCATCGAAAGCTTCGGTGCCGGGGGCCGCTTGATCGGCTCGCGTTCGCTGAACCGCACCGCCACCTTCGTGTTCTTCCTGGGCGATAACCACTTCGGCACATTGACCGCATTCGTGCCGGGGCGCTCGGCCGAAGCGTTCAAGTTCACCTCGGCGTTGCCCGTGCAAGTGCTCAAGGGCATGGCGCCGATCCTCATGCCATACCTGCAGCCGGGCAACCCGAATGAATGCAAAGCGCCGCAGGTTGCCATGCACGGGAGCGACTCATCTAACATTTAGATGATAATCATTGGCATTCAAGGCTTGTCTTTAGATATATCTTGAGTAATATCTTAAGATATATCGAACAAGACGGAGCCCATGTTCATGCGCGACCCTGCACCCCACGATCCTTTCGAGCGCCGCCCCGGCCGCGGCGAACGCGGCCCTCGCGTATTCGCCCCCGGCGACCTCAAGCTGCTGATGCTGGCCCTGCTGGCTGAGCAACCTGGTCACGGTTACGACTTGATCCGCCAGATCGAGAACCTGTTCGACGGCAGCTACAGCCCAAGCCCCGGCGTCATCTACCCGACCCTCAACTTCCTTGAAGAGGCCGAGCTGATCAGCGGCCAAGTCCAGGGCAGCAAACGCCTGTACGCCATCACCGATGCCGGCCGCACCGCACTGGCCGAGCAGGCGGTCGCCCTCGACGGCGTGCGCATGCGCATCGAAGTCAGCAAACGCGCCCTGCGCGGGCACGACCGCCCACCTGAGATCCACGAAGCGGTCGGCAACCTGCGCCATGCGCTGCACATGCACAGCGGGCGCTGGACACCGGAAGAAATCGAACGGGTCCGCGACCTGCTCAACAACACGGCCAAGGCCATTGCCTCCGGGCCGGACGATGCCGTTACGGAGAACACCCCATGAGTGACACCATTCACCGCGTCAACCACGAAATCCGCCAGCGCCGCCTTGACGTGCTGCGCGTCACCGACCTGACCCCACGCATGCGCCGTATCACCTTGGGCGGTGCGGAACTGGCGGGCTTTACCAGCGTCGGTACCGACGATCATGTGAAGCTGCTGTTTGCCGAAACGCCGGCGCAACAGCAAGCCATCGACGCCCGTAACCTGGGCCGCGACGGCGGCGCACGGCCCACCATGCGCGAATACACACCACGGCGCATCGACCTGGTGGCCAACGAACTGGACATCGACTTCGTCCTGCACGGTGATGGCCCTGCCTCCACCTGGGCCGCCCAGGCTGCGCCAGGCCAACACCTGAACATCGCCGGCCCACGGGCCTCGTTGGTGGTACCGGATATCTTCGACAGCTACCTGCTGATCGGTGACGAGACGGCGATCCCCGCTATCGGCCGCCGCCTTGAAGAACTGCCAGCGGGCCGGCACGTGCTGGCGGTAATCCAGATCGAAGACGAACAGGAACGCCAGCCGCTGCCAAGCAAGGCACAGGTGGATGTGATCTGGGTCCGGCGCCAGGAAGAGGACCTGCTCGCCCTGCTGAAGAACCTGACCTTGCCGCAAGGCAGGCTGTACGGCTGGGTGGCGCTGGAAAAAGCCCTGACCCGCCAGGCCAAGGCGTTGCTGCTGGAAAAAGGCGTGCCGGACGATACCTTGAAGGCAGCGGCCTACTGGCGGGCGGACGGTACTGCGGACGACGAGTAAGCGCCGCTCTCGCGTAACGCGCTCGAGCTTCGCCCCAGATAATGGACGGCTGCCCAACATCTGTGGCGCAGCTCAGCTTTCTGTAGGAGCAGCCTTGTGCTGCGAAGAGGCCAGTGCCAGCCCTAGAGATCTAGGGTGATGCCACTGGCCTCTTCGCAGCACAAGGCTGCTCCTACACGCTGACCGCCAACTGCCGGCCGCGCCAGCGGTCCAACCCCAGCAACACCAGCCCGATACCCCAGAACCCCGCCAACACCCCGAGGGCATTGAGCATCACCCGCCCATACCCGAGGCTCGCCACATCGATGAAGGGGTAGGCATACACGCCAATCTCACTGCCCCGCCACAGCGCATAGGCAAAGTACCCCGCCGGGTACAGCGCCCAGCCCGCCAGGTGCCACAGCCGCAAATGGCCCTTAGGCACCGCGCACCACCAGTACAGCACGAACAACGCCGGCATCACATCATGCAGCAACTCGTCTGCCAGCCATTGCCAGCCCTCGGGTTGCCACAAGTGGCGCAGCAGCACGCTGTAGGCCAACGCCACCAGCACGATGCTGGCCGCCACGGCGGAGCTGACCGGCGGCAACAAAAAGAAGCGCCTGGCGCTGCCCTCCCGGCCAAACGCGGCATAGCTCAAAACCGTTGCTACCAGGGTGTTAGTCAGCACGGTGAAATAACCAAACACGTTGACCAGGCCGCCAATCAGGCTGGCCTGCTCCTGCCAGCGCGCCAACAGCACCAGATAGACCTGCACCGCTAGGCCGAACCAACCGAGCACGGCGGCCAGGCTCAGCCACGGATGGCGCCGCACCTCAGGCCTTGCGCTGCAGCTTCACGTACAGCTGTTCGACCTTCTCCCGCGCCCAGGGCGTCTTGCGCAAGAAGGTCAGGCTCGACTTGATGGTTGGGTTGCTCTTGAAGCAACGCACATCGACGCGCTCGGCAAGGCCCTGCCATTCGTAGTGAGCCACCAGTTCGGTGAGGATCTGCTCCAGGGTCTTGCCGTGCAGCGCGTTGTGTTGGGCCGTGCTCATGCCAGTGCTCCAGCGTGGGAAAGGTGCGCACCTTACACGAGTGTAGTGGCCAGGGGACCTCAGGTCGCTTGAAAAACCGCTGGCCAGAGGCGAAAGCCTTGTGCTGAAATAGCAATGTTATACAGTAACAATACAAAAGCCTCTGCCAAGGAACGCCCCATCCCCATGCTGTACATCCCGCTCCGCCTCTCCCCTCTCGCCGTCGCGCTGTGGCTGGCCTCATCACCCAGCCAGGCCGTTGAACTCGAACCCCAGGTCATCACCGCCAACCCGCTGGGCAATCGTCAACTGGCCGCCCCGAGCACGGTCCTCGAAGGTGACAACCTGCTGCAACAGCAACACGGCAGCCTCGGTGAAACCCTGAACAAACAGCCCGGCGTCGCCTCTACCTGGTTCGGCCCTGGCGCCAGCCGCCCGGTAATCCGCGGCCTGGACGGCGACCGCATCCGCATCCTTCGCAACGGCGTCGGTGCATTGGACGCTTCATCGCTGTCCTATGATCATGCCGTCCCGCTCGACCCGGTAACCGTGGAGCGGGTCGAAATCGTCCGCGGGCCCGCTGCCCTGCTCTACGGTGGCAATGCCATTGGCGGTGTGGTCAATACCTTCGATAACCGCATCCCCGATGCGCCGATCGAAGGCATCCACGGGGCGGGCGAGCTGCGTTATGGCGGCGCCGACACCACCCGCAGCAGCGCCGGTAAACTGGAAGCCGGCAACGGCGCCTTCGCCCTGCACCTGGACGCCAACAGCCGCCAGTTCAACGATTTGCGCATCCCTGGTTACGCGCGCAGCTCAAAGGTGCGTGACGCCGACGAGCCGGGCAGCAAACACCGCCTGGAGAACAGCGACGGGCGTCAGGATGGGGGCGCCGTCGGCGGGTCTTACCAGTGGGACCATGGCTATGCCGGCCTGTCCTACAGCCGCTACGACAGCAACTACGGCTCGGTGGCCGAACCCGGCGTACGCCTGGACATGCAGCAAGACCACTACGCATTCGCCTCTGAACTGCGTGACCTCGAAGGCCCGTTCAGCTCGGTCAAGGTCGATGCCGGCTATACCGACTACGAGCACAGCGAAATCGAAGAAGGGGACGTGCACACCACCTTCAAGAACAAGGGCTACGAGGCACGCATCGAGGCGCGCCATCAGCCCCTCGGGCCGGTTGAAGGGGTGATCGGTGCCCAGGTCAGCCGTAACGAGTTCTCGGCACTGGGGGAGGAAGCGTTCGTCCCACATACCGATACCGACAGCCTGGCGCTGTTCATGCTTGAGCAATGGCAGGCCACCGAGCGCCTCAACCTGAGCCTGGGCGCGCGTTTGGAGCACACCCGCGTCGACCCAGATGCCAAGGGCAACGAGACCTTTGCCGCGGCTGACAGCGCCAGCAGTTTCAATGCCTTCAGCCTGTCCTCCGGGGCGGTATACCAGCTCGACCCGGTCTGGGCACTGGCCGCCAACCTTGGCTACACCGAGCGCGCCCCAACCTTCTATGAGCTGTATGCCAACGGTGCGCATGTGGCCACCGGGGCCTACGAGGTGGGCGATGCCAGCCTGAACAAGGAAAAGGCCATTTCCGGCGACCTGGCCCTGCGCTTCGACAACGGCACTCACAAAGGCAGCGTCGGGGTTTTCTACAGCCACTTTCGCAACTACATTGGCCTGATCGGCACAGGCAACCTGCGTGAGGGCCATGACCACGACCATGGCGAGGACGAGCATGACCACGATCATGATCACGACCATGACGGCTTCCCGGAATACCAGTATCAGGGCGTGCGGGCGCGCTTCTATGGCATCGAGGCACAAGACCGCTGGCAACTGGTCGAGAACCGCTATGGCAGCTTCGCGCTGGAGCTGTCCGGCGACTACACCCGGGCCAAGAACCTCGACAGTGGCGAGCCTTTGCCGCGAATCGCACCGCTGCGGCTGAACAGCGGCCTGGTCTGGGCGCTGGACCGCTGGCAGGCGCGGGTCGATGTGCAGCATGCCGCGTCGCAACATCGCACACCGGCCAACGAAACCAGCACCGATGGCTACACCACGCTGGGCGCGAGTGTTGGCTATCGCTTCGACATCGGGCAGAGCGAGTGGCTGGCCTTCGTGCGGGGTGAAAACCTGACGGATCAGACGGTGCGCTATGCCAGTTCGATTCTGCGGGATATTGCGCCAGCGCCGGGGCGCAGTGTGGAAGTGGGGCTGCGTACGACGTTTTGAGCTGTCATCGGGGCGCCCTGCGCCCCCATTCGCGTGTAGGAGCAGCCTTGTGCTGCGAAGAGGCCTGAGCTAACACAGCAAATCTTTACTGATTTCACCGGCCTCTTCGCAGCACAAGGCTGCTCCTACAAACGGCACTGTTACCGGATCGACAACAATCAACTGCGACAATTTGTCTTTTTTTCTTACAACTTCCCCTATATCCTCCCCGCCGCAAGCTGAATCGCTTCATCGACTCCACCTTGTTGTCATCTCCATTGAAGGGCCCGCCCTTCGATGCCCTTGTCGTTTGTTCAATAATCAAAAGATAGCGCTATCTCATGTTCCAGCTGCCCAAAACCTGTTTCATCGGCCTTGCCCTCACCGCCTGTGCAACCCCTGCCAGCGCCAGCGAAATGTTCGCCAGCGATTCCCCGTGGATGCTGGGCGATTGGGGCGGCACCCGCAGTGAATTACTGGCAAAAGGTTACGACTTCACCCTCGGCTATACCGGCGAAATGGGCAGCAACCTGCACGGCGGCTTCGACCACGACCGTACCGCGCGCTACAGCGACCAGTTCACCTTCGGCAGCCACCTGGACCTGGAAAAGATCTTTGGCTGGAACGACACCGAGTTCCAGCTGACCCTCACCGAGCGCCACGGCGACAACATCAGCAACGACCGCATCAACGACCCGCGTGTCGGCGGCTTCACCTCTGCCCAGGAAGTCTGGGGCCGCGGTGAAACCTGGCGGCTCACGCAACTGTGGGTCAAACAGAAGTACTTCGACGGCGCGCTGGACGTCAAATTCGGCCGTTTCGGCGAAGGCGAAGACTTCAACAGCTTCCCCTGCGACTTCCAGAACCTGGCCTTCTGCGGCTCGCAGGTAGGCAACTGGGTTGGCGGCATCTGGTACAACTGGCCCGTCAGCCAATGGGCCCTGCGCGTGCGCTACAACCTCACCGACGCACTCTATGCCCAAGTCGGCGTGTACGAGCAAAACCCTTCCAACCTGGAATCGGGCAACGGTTTCAAGCTCAGTGGCAGCGGCACCCAGGGCGCCATCCTGCCGGTCGAACTGGTGTGGAGCCCACAGGTCAATGGCCTGAAAGGGGAATATCGCGCCGGCTACTACTACAGTAATGCCAAGGCACTCGATGTGCTCGACGACAGCAACGGCCAGCCGGCTGCGCTCAGTGGCGCCGCCTACCGCAGCCGTTCGAGCAAGCACGGCATGTGGCTCGGCGCCCAGCAGCAGGTCACCTCGCTGGCGTCCGACCAGTCGCGTGGCCTGAGCCTGTTCGCCAACGCCACCTTGCACGACAAGAAGACCAATGCCATCGACAACTATGTTCAGGCAGGACTGGTATACAAAGGGCCCTTCGATGCCCGCGCCAAGGACGACATCGGTTTCGCCCTCGCCCGCGTGCACGTCAACCCGGCCTACCGCAAGAACGCCCGCCTGGCCAACCAGGCCGCCGGCCTCGACGACTACGACAACCCTGGCTACCTGCCCGCGCAGGACACGGAGTACAGCGCCGAGCTGTACTACGGCATTCACTTGGCCGACTGGCTCACAGTGCGCCCCAACCTGCAGTACATCCGCCACCCGGGCGGGGTGTCGCAGGTTGACGATGCGCTGATCGGCGGCTTGAAGATCCAAAGCACTTTCTGAATCAACTTTTTTGACATAACGGAGAACCTACGATGAGCACTGACGGTGCCAAGAATGGAACCCGCTGGCTACCGCGCCTTCTGGGCGTGCTGCTGTTGCTGATGGGCCTGGCCCTGCTGGCTGGCGGCATCAAGCTGAGCCAGCTGGGGGGGTCGCTGTATTACCTGATCGCCGGCATCGGCTTTGCCCTGTCCGGTATCCTGCTGCTGGCCCAGCGCCGCATCGCCCTCGGGCTGTACGGCCTGGTGCTGCTCGGCAGCACCGCCTGGGCATTGCTGGAAGTGGGCCTGGACTGGTGGCAACTGGTGCCGCGCCTGGCCATCTGGTTCGCCATTGGCGTGGTCCTGCTGCTGCCTTGGGCACGTCGCCCACTGATCGGCCCGGCCGCCAAGGCCAACACCGCGCTGCTCAGCGTCGCCGTGGTCGCCTCCGGTGCCTGCGCCCTGGGCAGCCAATTCACCCACCCGGGTGAAGTGTTCGGCGAACTGGGCCGCGAGAGCAGTGAGATGGCCAGCGCCGCGCCGGCCATGCCCGACGGCGAATGGCAGGCCTACGGCCGCACCGAGCATGGTGACCGCTATTCGCCGCTGCGCCAGATCACCCCGCAGAACGCCTACCGCCTGGAAGAAGCCTGGCGCATCCGTACCGGCGACCTGCCGACGGACAACGACCCGGTGGAGCTGACTAACCAGAACACCCCGCTGAAGGTCAACGGCATCCTCTACGCCTGCACCGCGCACAGCAAGCTGCTGGCCCTGGACCCGGACACCGGCGCCGAAATCTGGCGATACGACCCACAGGTCAAGAGCCCGGTCGGTACCTTCAAGGGCTTCGCCCACATGACCTGCCGCGGCGCCTCGTACTATGACGAGAACAACTACGTCAGCCGTGATGGCAGCCCAGCACCGAAAATCACCGATGCCGGCAAGACGGTCGCCCAGGCCTGCCCGCGCCGCCTGTACCTGCCCACCGCCGACGCCCGCCTGATCGCCATCAACGCCGACAACGGCAAGGTCTGCGAAGGCTTCGCCAACCAGGGCGTGATCGACCTGACCACCGGCATCGGCCCATTCACCGCCGGCGGCTACTACTCCACTTCGCCGGCGGCGATCACCCGTGATCTGGTGATCATCGGCGGCCATGTCACCGACAACGAGTCGACCAACGAGCCCTCTGGCGTTATCCGCGCCTACGACGTACACGACGGCCACCTGGTGTGGAACTGGGACAGCAACAACCCGGACGACACCAAGCCTCTGGCACCCGGCAAGACCTACAGCCGCAACTCTGCAAACATGTGGTCGATCGCCAGCGTCGATGAAGACCTCGGCATGATCTACCTGCCGCTAGGCAACCAGACCCCAGACCAATGGGGCGCCGACCGCACCCCCGGCGCGGAAAAGTACAGCGCAGGTGTTGTCGCCCTCGACCTGACCACCGGCAAGGCCCGCTGGAACTACCAGTTCACCCACCACGACCTGTGGGACATGGACGTCGGCAGCCAGCCAACCCTGGTCCACCTGAAGACCGCCGATGGCGTGAAGCCGGCGATCATCGTGCCGACCAAGCAGGGCAGCCTGTATGTGCTGGACCGCCGCGACGGCACGCCAATCGTGCCGATCCGTGAAATCCCGACCCCGCAAGGCGCCGTGAAAGGCGACCACACCTCGCCGACCCAGGCCCGCTCCGACCTCAACCTGCTCGGCCCTGAGCTGACCGAACAGGCCATGTGGGGCGCCACACCGTTCGACCAGATGCTGTGCCGCATCCAGTTCCGCGAACTGCGTTACGAAGGCCAGTACACCCCGCCGTCCGAGCAGGGTTCGCTGATCTACCCAGGTAACGTTGGCGTGTTCAACTGGGGCAGCGTGTCGGTCGACCCGGTACGCCAGTTGCTGTTCACCTCGCCCAACTACATGGCCTTCGTGTCGAAGATGGTGCCGCGCGAGCAAGTGGCCGCCGGCAGCAAGCGCGAAAGCGAGACCAGCGGCGTGCAGCCCAACACCGGCGCACCGTACGCGGTGACCATGCACCCGTTCATGTCGCCGCTGGGCGTACCGTGCCAGGCGCCTGCCTGGGGCTATGTGGCGGCCATCGACCTATTCACCAACAAGGTCGTGTGGAAGCACAAGAACGGCACCACCCGCGACAGCACACCTGTGCCAATCGGCCTGCCGGTAGGCGTGCCGAGCATGGGCGGTTCGATCGTTACCGCAGGCGGCGTCGGCTTCCTCAGCGGCACCCTGGACCAGTACCTGCGTGCCTACGACACCAACAACGGTAAAGAGCTGTGGAAAGCCCGCCTGCCGGCCGGTGGCCAGGCCACGCCGATGACCTACAGCGGCAAGGACGGCAAGCAGTACGTGCTGGTGACCGCTGGCGGCCACGGCTCGCTGGGCACCAAGATGGGTGATTACATCATCGCTTACAAACTCGCCGACTAAGCTTCTAGCGGCAAGCTACAAGCCACAAGAGAAAGCGGGGCCTGCAGGGCCCCGTTTTTTTTTGCAGCTTGCACCTTCTAACGCAAAGCTTGAAACCCATCCCCCCGCGCCCCATCTAAGCACCATAGTCATTCACGCAGGTGCCCCATGAGCAACCAGCAGGATTTCCCCGAACACCCCGACGAACACAGCGAAGTCGAGCACGCCGATACCCAGGCCACACCCGGCCACGCCCTCGCCCTGCCCGGCCAGCAACTGCCGGACAAGGTCTATGTGATCCCGATTCACAACCGCCCGTTCTTCCCGGCACAAGTGTTGCCCGTGATTGTCAACGAAGAGCCCTGGGCAGAAACCCTCGACCTGGTCGCCAAGTCACCCGACCACTGCCTGGCGCTGTTCTTCATGGACACCCCGCCCGAAGACCACCGCCATTTCGACACCTCCGCCCTGCCGGAGTACGGCACCCTGGTCAAGGTGCACCACGCCAGCCGTGAGAACGGCAAGCTGCAGTTCGTGGCCCAGGGCCTGACCCGGGTGCGCATCCGGACCTGGCTCAAGCACCATCGCCCGCCCTACCTGGTCGAGGTGGAATACCCGCGCCAACCCACCGAGCCTACCGACGAGGTCAAGGCCTACGGCATGGCGCTGATCAATGCGATCAAAGAGCTGCTGCCGCTCAACCCGCTGTACAGCGAAGAGCTGAAAAACTACCTCAACCGCTTCAGCCCCAACGACCCTTCACCGCTGACCGATTTTGCCGCAGCCCTTACGTCGGCCACCGGCAGCCAGTTGCAGGAAGTGCTCGACTGCGTGCCCATGCTCAAACGCATGGAAAAGGTCCTGCCGATGCTGCGCAAAGAGGTCGAGGTGGCGCGCCTGCAGAACGAGATCTCGGCCGAGGTCAACCGCCAGATCGGCGAGCACCAGCGCGAGTTCTTCCTCAAGGAGCAGCTCAAGGTCATCCAGCAGGAGCTGGGCCTGACCAAGGACGACCGCAGCGCCGACCTCGAACAGTTCGAGCAGCGCCTTGAGGGCAAGACCTTGCCCGCCCAGGCGCAGAAGCGCATCGACGAAGAAATGGGCAAGCTGGCGATCCTCGAGACCGGCTCGCCAGAATACGCCGTGACCCGCAACTACCTTGACTGGGCCACCGCCCTGCCGTGGGGCGTTTACGGCAAAGACAAGCTCGACCTCAAGCACGCGCGCAAGGTGCTCGACCAGCACCACGCCGGCCTTGATGACATCAAGGAACGCATCCTCGAATTCCTCGCCGTGGGCGCCTGGAAAGGCGAGATCAGCGGCTCGATCGTGCTGCTGGTGGGCCCACCGGGTGTGGGCAAGACCAGCATTGGCAAGTCCATTGCCGAATCGCTCGGCAGGCCGTTCTACCGCTTCAGCGTCGGCGGCATGCGCGACGAGGCGGAAATCAAGGGCCACCGCCGCACCTACATCGGCGCCCAACCGGGCAAGCTGGTGCAGGCGCTGAAAGACGTCGAAGTGATGAACCCGGTGATCATGCTCGACGAGATCGACAAGATGGGCCAGAGCTACCAGGGCGACCCGGCTTCGGCGCTGCTGGAAACCCTCGACCCCGAGCAGAACGTCGACTTCCTTGACCACTACCTGGACCTGCGCCTGGACCTGTCCAAAGTGCTGTTCGTCTGCACAGCCAACACCCTCGACTCGATCCCCGGGCCGTTGCTCGACCGCATGGAAGTGATCCGCCTCTCCGGCTACATCACCGAAGAAAAGCTGGCCATCGCCAAGCGCCACCTGTGGCCCAAACAACTGGACAAGGCTGGCGTGACCAAGACCAGCCTGAGCATCACTGACAGCGCGCTGCGCACCGTGATCGAGGGCTATGCCCGTGAGGCCGGCGTGCGGCAGCTGGAGAAGCAACTGGGCAAACTGGTGCGC
Organism: Pseudomonas sp. PAGU 2196; assembly: GCF_022179005.1. Classification (NCBI taxonomy): domain Bacteria; kingdom Pseudomonadati; phylum Pseudomonadota; class Gammaproteobacteria; order Pseudomonadales; family Pseudomonadaceae; genus Pseudomonas; species Pseudomonas sp. PAGU 2196. The sequence goes on from NZ_BNTL01000029.1 coordinate 113,172, forward strand.
AAAGCCGTGGTCAAGCTGCTGGAGGACCCGGATGCCAAGCTCAAGATTGGCAGCAAAGACCTGGAGGCCGCGCTCGGCATGCCGGTATTCCGCAGCGAGCAGGTGCTGGCCGGCAAAGGCGTGATAACGGGCTTGGCCTGGACCAGCATGGGCGGCGCCACGCTGCCGATCGAAGCCACCCGCATTCATACCCTCAGCCGCGGCTTCAAGCTGACCGGCAAACTGGGGGATGTGATGAAAGAGTCCGCCGAGATCGCCTACAGCTACGTCAGCTCCAACCTCAAGCAGTTTGGCGGTGACCCAGGCTACTTCAACGAGGCGTTCATCCACCTGCACGTGCCCGAGGGTGCTACGCCCAAGGATGGCCCAAGCGCGGGGGTGACCATGGCCAGCGCGCTGCTGTCTCTGGCGCGGGACCAGGCGCCGAAAAAAGGCGTGGCCATGACCGGTGAACTGACCCTGACCGGCCAGGTGCTGCCCATTGGCGGGGTGCGTGAGAAGGTGATTGCCGCCAAGCGGCAGAAGATCTTCGAGCTGATCCTGCCCGAGGCCAACCGCGGCGACTTCGAAGAATTGCCAGACTACCTGCGTGAAGGGCTGACGGTGCATTTTGCCAAGCGCTTTGCCGACGTGGCGAAAGTGCTGTTCTGATCAGCCCTGGCCTGTTTGCGGCATTCGCCGTGAACAGGCCTGTACCGGTGGCACAAATTTGCACGTGCTTCGGTTATCCTCAGGTCATCGCCAGCCTACGGAGCCAACATGACCGCCCCTCGTCTGCTCGTTCCACTGAGCCTTACCCTGCTTGCTGCCTGCGCCCAGCACCCCCTGCCAACCGTCGAGCTGGACGCCGAAAGCGAATGCCCCCAGCGTCTGAAGGTGGGCCAGGCACTGACCCTGACCCTTCCAGGAAACCCCTCAACCGGCTACCGCTGGCGCATTGAGAACCCTGCCGCAAGCATCCTGCAAAGCCTCGGCCCCGAGGTCTACAGTGCCCCCGATGACACCGACGTGGTCGGCAGTGCCGGCTCGTCCACCTGGCGCTACCTTGCCAGCAGTGCCGGAGAAGCCCAACTGGTGCTGGTGTATCAACGCCCCTGGGAGGCTGAAGTCGCACCGGTGCAGAGCTTCGAGTGCAAGGTCATCGTCCGCTGACCGCGCTTAACGCCTGTCGCTGGCAACCTTGACTGCCTGCTGGCACGTGCACTGGCCCCGAAGTACTGCCATGGCAAGATGCTCCGCCTTTGGCTAAAATGCGTTTCCGTTTCACCCCGTATCGAGCCCGCAGTGAGCAAACAACCCGACCGCCTCTTCGCCCAACCTCTGGAGCAGGTACCCGACTTCGCCTTCAACGAAGACGTGGTGCGCGTGTTCCCGGACATGATCAAGCGTTCGGTGCCAGGCTACCCGACCATCGTCGAAAACCTCGGCGTGCTGGCCGCACGCTTCGCCCAGCCGAACAGTACGCTGTACGACCTGGGTGCCTCACTGGGCGCTGTCACCCAGTCGTTGCGCCGTCATGTACGCAGCGACGGCTGCCGCGTCATCGCCGTGGACAACTCCGCTGCGATGGTCGAGCGCTGCCGCCAGTACCTCACCGCGCAGGACTCGATGTTCCAGGAGCTGCTGCCGGTCAACGTGCTGGAAGCCGACATCCTCGCCCTGCCCTTCGAGCCGGCCTCGGTAGTGGCGATGAACTTCACCCTGCAATTCATCGCACCCGACCAACGCCTTGAGTTGCTCGGCCGTATCCGCCAGGCACTGCTGCCGGGCGGCGCGCTGATCCTTTCGGAAAAGCTGCGTTTCGCCGACGATGACGAGCAAAACCTGCTGAATGAACTGCACCTGGACTTCAAACGGGCCAACGGCTACAGCGAACTGGAGATTGCCCAGAAGCGCAGTGCCATCGAGCACGTGATGAAGCCCGACACCCTGGATGCGCACAAGGCGCGCCTGCGCGCTGCGGGTTTCTCCAAGGTCGTGCCGTGGTTCCAATGCCTCAACTTCGCCTCGCTGATAGCCCTGCCATGATCGATCTGTCCCCTTTGGTCCGCCGCCTGGCGGGTACCCCCCTGGCTTCCTGGTCGCAAGGCCTGCAAGCGCAACTGGAAGCCAAGCTGGAAAAAGGCCACGGCGACCTCGATCGCTGGCGCGGCGCGCTGGATGCGCTTCCCGCCCTGCAACCCAGCGAAATCGACCTGGTCAACGGGCTGCGCCTGGATTGCGACTGCGACGACGCCACCCGCGCGCAGATGCGTGAGGCGCTGATGGGCTTGTCGCCCTGGCGCAAAGGGCCGTTCGACCTGTTCGGCGTGCACGTGGACACCGAATGGCGCTCGGACTGGAAGTGGTCGCGGGTCAGCCCGCACCTGGACCTCAAGGGCAAGCGCGTGCTCGATGTCGGCTGCGGCAACGGTTATTACCAATGGCGCATGCTCGGCGCCGGTGCCGATATGGTGATCGGGGTCGACCCCAACTGGCTGTTCTTCTGCCAGTTCCAGGCCGTGCAGCAGTACTTGCCCGAGCTGCCAGCCTGGCACTTGCCGTTCGCCCTGGAAGATTTGCCGGCAAACCTTGAAGGGTTCGACACGGTGTTCTCCATGGGCGTGTTTTACCACCGCCGCTCCCCCATAGAGCACCTGCTGGCGCTCAAGGATTGCCTGGTCAAAGGCGGCGAGCTGGTGCTGGAGACGTTGGTGGTCGAAGGCGACGAGCAACAGGTGCTGGTCCCAGAAGACCGCTACGCACAAATGCGCAACGTCTGGTACCTGCCCTCGGTACCCGCCCTGGAGCGCTGGTTGCGCCGCGCCGGCTTCAGCGATGTACGCTGCGTCGATGTCAGCGTCACCAGCATCGAAGAACAGCGCAGCACCGATTGGATGCGCTACCAGTCACTGAGCGACTTCCTCGACCCCAATGACCAAAGCCTGACCATCGAAGGCCTGCCCGCGCCACGGCGGGCAACGATCGTAGCGCGCAAGTAGCGCCTAGTTGAAGACCTTCGCCATCTCCTGGGAATGTTTACGTATCCCTGCCCACTGGGCGAGAAACTGCCTGAAGTAGTAAATGAACACCGCCAGTTGCTGGCGGGTGTCCATCTTGCCAAGTTGGCCTGCCGCGCTTTCCAGGTAGGCCTCGATGGTTTGCCAGGCCGTGTGCAGGTGACCCGCCGCAAGCACCACATCCCACAGGTCGAGCTCCAGCTGGCCCATGTTGGAGTACAGCTTTTGCACGCGCCCCTCCACCCGACGAAACTCGCTCAACTGCTGGCTGACTGCGCTGCGCCGATGCTCCAGGCGGCGAAGTTCGGCGCGCGCTGACTTGGCTTTGGAGCCATAGATCGAATTGCCGATCAACGCGCCGAAAGGACCGCCGATCCAGCCGAGCGAGGATTGCCTGGAGTAACGTTCATATTCACTGCGCACCGCCTTGATGTCCTCATCCAGGCTGGCCAGCTCCCAAGCCAGGTTTTCGCCATCCGGGGCCTGTGAAAAGCGCGCTGCCGCTCGGCACTTCTCGACCACTTCCGGGCGTAGCTTGAAGCGCGCCTCGTCGCGAAAGCGCTCGAAGCCCAGCCGCACGCTATCCAGTTGCAGGTCAAAATCGTCGATCAGCGCATGCAAGCCCATCAGCCGGTCAGCCATCGAATTGATCAACGTGCGGTCATGCCCATCGAGTGGTACATCGGGCGCCTCGCGCAGGCTGTCCCACGAAGGTCGATTGGGCCCCAGCGCACGCGTGCGCGCGACCAGTTGCACGACCTCGGCACCGCAATCCTCGACCTGGCTGGCATGCGCATCGAGCTGAAGGGTGACCGCCTGGGTGCTGCGCTCCAGATGGCTCCAGCTTTGCCCGTGGGCCCGCAAGCGCTTGAACATGGCGAGCATACGATCAGGCGTCAACTCTGGCTCGGCAATGCTGGTGTAGCCGAGCCAGCGCAAGGTCTGCAAGCGATCGCCCGGCAGCGCCAGCATACGCAGGCTGTAGTCGCTAAGGGTCTGGCGTGATTCACAGGTCAGGATCAAGCCCGCCCGGCCCTGTCCGTCGCGGTCGTCCATGGCGCCAATCAAGGCGCCTGGCAGGACAATCGCCTTTTGTTGCTGTTCTAGGAAGCTCAATGTCCGGGGATTCATGGTTCGACTCTTATCCACTTGGGTATGGCGCAGCCGACCGCGCCCGATGAGCACGGTCGACATGGGCCGTTACAGCCCGTGACGATGCTGCTCGATCAGTTGTCGCTGATAGGCCAGCAGAAGCTTGAAGGTGTCGTCCAGGGCTTGCACCTGCACAACGTTGCTCGGGGCCGCAGTGCCTATTCGCGGCACGAAGTTGGCCAGGGCCTGGCGCACGACATTGATGCCGGCGTCCCACTCGGAGCGTTGCTCGTGCAAACGCGGCATCGTTAGCAGTGCCGCCAGTTGCGCGCTCACCACCTGCTGACGCTGATCGAGTTCGCGCACTTGTCGCGCCAGGTTCGCCACCCGCTCGCGGGCAGCCCGCCGCGCCTGCTGCAACTGGGCGTAGCGCATGCCTTCGACGACATCGCCAAGCAGGGTTTGCAGCTGCTTTACCGCCTTGTCCACGGCGTCGGCTATCGCTGCGGCCTCAGCGCCAGGTACGGCCAGTTTGACCAGGTCTTGCGCCGAAGGTACGACACCTCCGAAGCGGGTCTGCAAGCCCTGGGCCTCCAGGGTGGCAATGGCCTGCTCGATCGCCGACTGGCTGTGCTTCTCGCGATCATGCTCGGCGCTTACCTGGGTGTGCAGGTTGGCCAGATCCTGCTGTTGCTTGAGCAGCCGCTGTTCGTCGCGGGCCCAAGCCAGCGCTGCCAGGGCGGCCAGCGCCTGCTGTTCCCTGCCCAGGTGGGCCACCTGGGTGTCCAGCAGAGACTTCACCGTGTTGGCGACTTCTCCAGCAATTGCCAACACCTCCTCATCGTCGCCGTCCTCCAGGGCGTCGAGGATGTCGCGCAGTGGTTCATTGGAAATTTCCGCGACAACGCGCTGGGCGTTGCGCGCCATCACGTCGGCGCAGTTGATGAACAGCTTCATGTGGCGCTCCAGCGACTCGTGGATCACCGGCTGAAATTTCAACTCGCCGCGCTGCCAGGCTTCGGTGAAGCCTCGCGTTGCACCCAGCACGTTGCCCAACTCAGGCGGATTGGCGCGGGTATGCAGAACACTGATTTTGTCGTTCATGGTCGTTCACCTGTTAGTGGGCCGAAGCGGCGTCGTCGAAGATGCGGGTCAGTTGCAGGGAGGTCTTTTCGATCTGGATCCACTGCGCCAGGAACTGCCGGAAATAAATGACAAACCTGGCCAACGCGCGGTTGTCGGAGATCTGTTCGAGCTTGCCGATCGACGCGTCGATGTACGCACCGACGATTTCCCAGGCGGTCTGCAAGTGGGACGCCGCAGTCACCACGTCCTGCAAGCGGGTATCGAGCTCGCCGACGAAGGTCGCCATCTCTTCCATGCGGCCCTCAAGATTGACTCGCACGCGCAGTTGCTCGCTGGTAGCACGCCGCTCTGCCTGGCGACGCTTGCGCTCCTTGCGAACCTTCTCGGCCTTGCTCCCGTAGATGCCGCCGGTGATTACCGCGCCGATCGGCCCTGCGACCAGGCCGCTGAGGGCCTGCTTGACGTACTGGTCATACTCTTTGCTCAAGGCAGCGATCTCGTCGTCCAGCTCCTTGAGCTGCACGCGAAGGCGCTCCACCACACTGTCACCCTTGGTGCGCTCGACCGCTTGACCTTTCTGTTTCACCGCCGGGATCAGCTTGAAGCGCGCGGCATCGCGGAACGTCTCGGTTTCGCCGCGCACGGTGGCGACCCGCACCGCGTAGCGCTGCACATCCTCCTGGAGGATCTGCAGGTAATCGACCAGCGACGAAACCGCCCGCTGGTCGGCACGGTCCAGTTTCACCGGGGTACCCAGCACGACCTTGTCCCACGCTTTGATGTCGGAGCCCAACGCGCGAATCTGCCGGCACTCTTCGACGATGGTTTCCCCGGCAGCGTTGATCGACGCGGCCGTGGAGGCCAGTTCGCTGGCGAGCTTCTTGTTGCTGTCGGAAAGCGGGCCCCAACTGCGCGCATGGCCACGCAACGCATCGAACAACGTGGTCATGCCGGCGGGGGCCAGTTCGGGTTCGTCGATCTGCGTGTAGCCCAGCCAGCGCTGCAGATTGTCAGGGGTCGACGGCAGGCCGAAGACAAAATTGACATACCGATTGAGGGTGATGATGTGCTCGCGGCTGAGGGTCAGTCCGCCTTCATCCTCGCCATCGCGCTCGGCCATGGCCTGGATCAGCTTGGCCGGTGTCTTTGCCGCATCCGCCTGTAGCTGATCGTACTCAGCCGTTTGTGTACTCATGGTCGTGTCTCCTCGAGTCAAGCCCTGGGAAGGCTTGGTCCGACCACGCTAAGGCAGCGACAGGAGGCACAGCAGCGGGCAGTTTTTCCGCCATTTGCAGCGGTGCACCGGGCGCTGCGCCTGGCACACGCAAAACAGGCGCCCACCTGGGGCGCCAAACGAACCGTCATTGCGGGAGCACGCAAAGGCGGAGGTCGAAGTCAGTCCTTGGCCAGCTTTTCGGTGGCTTGCTGGGTTTTGCGCTGACGTTCCGCCAGCGCCTGGTCCGCCTGGCCATGCAGGCGTTGCTGGTCTTCGCGGAACGCCTCCCAGAACTGCCGCGAGCGTTCTGCGCCGCCCTCCGCCAGCGCGCTGGTGCTGCCCAGCGCCAGTAGCACCCACAACACATACCGAGTCAGGTTCATCAGGGTTACCTCATCGAGTGATTCAGATGAGGCCATCCTGGGGCACGCCAGCTAACACCAAGGTGAGGCGGACATTACAGTCCTGCAAGCTGGGCGGCAGCTGACCGGCACATGGCGACATGATTACAAATCTGTTATCCAGCGATGTGTGGCGCCCGCATGACGTAACATCCCGGCGCTTGACCCTGTTCCCGCTACAGGGCTGAGAATCGCCATCTTTCATTCAACCGAGCCCTACCATGCGTCTACTGATCATCGAGGACGAACTGCGCACCGCCGATTACCTGCAGCAGGGTCTGCGTGAGAACGGCTACGTGGTCGACTGCGCCCGCACCGGCGTCGACGGCCTGCACCTGGCCCGTCAACAGGCCTACGACCTGGTGATCCTCGACGTCAATTTGCCCGAGCTGGACGGCTGGAGCGTGCTCCAGCGGCTGCGTGCCGAATCCGCTACGCGGATCATGATGCTCACCGCCCACGGTCGCCTGGCGGACCGGGTCAAGGGCCTCGACTTGGGCGCCGATGACTACCTGCTCAAGCCGTTCGAATTCCCCGAGCTGCTGGCGCGCATCCGCAGCCTGCTGCGGCGCAACGAGCAGCCGCTGCAACCCACCACCCTGCGGGTCGCCGACCTCGAACTCGACCCAGGCCGGCATCGGGCCTGGCGCGGCGCCAAGCGCATCGACCTGACCGCCAAGGAGTTTTCCCTGCTGCACCTGCTGATGCGCCAGAGCGGTGAAGTACTGTCGCGCACGCAAATCATCTCGCTGGTCTGGGACATGAATTTCGACTGTGACACCAATGTCGTCGAGGTTTCCATCCGTCGCCTGCGGGCGAAGATCGACGACCCCTTCGAAGACAAGCTGATCCATACCCTGCGCGGCGTCGGCTATGTGCTCGAGGCGCGCCATTGAAGACTGCCAGCCTGTCGTTGCGCCTAGGCCTGAGCGTGACCCTGATGGGCGCCCTGCTGGTGCTGCTGCTGGCCTGCCTGGCGGTGTTGGCGCTCGATCACGAGCTCGACAGCCGCGCGCGCAAGGACCTCGCGCGCAAGATGTTGCAGGTGGAACATAACCTGCGTGTCGACCTGCGCAGCGAGGACCTGGGCAGTCGCGCCCACCCCCTGCTCGACCTGGTCATGGGGCACGACAACCTCAGCCTCAGCGTGCTCGCGCTCGAGGGCCGCCACCCGCACCTGCTCAGCCTGGGCCCAGCCCTGGAGTCGAGCGTGGGCGCGCTGGCGACCGGCGCCCGGCTGACGTTTCACGAATGGCGCGACAGCCGTGGTAACCAAATGCTGACTGCGACACGCCAGATGCGCTTGCGCGACGAGACACCAGTACGGGTGATGATGACGCTCGACCGCGCCGACGACAACGCCCTGCTCCAGGCCTACCTGCACTCGACCCTGCTCGCCCTGCCCTTGCTGTTGATACTGATCGGCATCGGCGCCTGGAAGCTGGTGCAACGCAGCCTGAAACCCTTGCGCCATTTTCGCCGGGTGGCCGGCCAGGTTTCGGCCCAGGACCTCAGCCACCGCCTGCCCGACAGTGGCCTGCCACAAGAGCTGGGCGAGCTGGCCAGGGCCATCAACGTGATGCTCGACCGGCTCGACCAAGGCGTGCAACAGTTGTCGCAGTTTTCCGACGACCTTGCCCATGAGTTACGCACGCCGCTAAGCAACCTGATGGGCAAGGCCCAGGTCACCCTCAGCCGCGAGCGCGACAACGCCAACTACCGGGAAGTGCTGGAGGACAGCATCGAAGAGCTGACCCGGCTCAACCGCATCATCAACGACATGCTGTTTCTCGCCCAGGTTAGCCAGCCTCAGGCGCAAGTGGCGCTCAAGCCCCTGGCGCTCGCCGGTGAGGCTGCACAGGTAGTGGAGCTGTTTGCCATCAGCGCGGAGTTCAAGGACATCAAGCTTCACCTTCAGGGCTGGGGCACGGCCTTGGGTGATCGGCTGATGTTCCAGCGTGCGCTGTCGAATCTGTTGAGCAATGCCATTCGGCATGCGCCGATAGGCAAGCGCATAGACCTCGGTATCGAGCGCCACGCAGGCGATGTCAGGGTATGGGTGGAGAATCAGGGCGTGGGGATTGCCGCAGAGCATCAGCCGCAGTTGTTCGAGCGTTTCTATCGCGTGGGCGCTGGGCGCTCACGGCTTGAGGGGGGCACAGGGCTGGGGCTGGCGATCGTGAAGTCGATCATGCAGTTGCATGGTGGGCGGGTCGAGGTGATGAGCAGCCCGGCAGGGCCAACCCGGTTTACCCTGGTGTTCAGAGCCGAGTGACCGGCTGCTGGTACCGTCCTCATCGCCGGCTTGCCGGCGATGAGACCATTTCCGTCAACCTGCGATCAGCGCGAAGCCGCCACGATCAACGCCTTCATCTCCGCCACCGCAGCCTTGAAGCCGACGAACAGCGCGTGGGCCACCAACGCGTGGCCAATGTTCAGCTCATTGATGCCCTTGATCGCTGCGACTGCCTCAACGTTGTGGTAATGCAGGCCATGGCCGGCATTGACGATCAGCCCTTGGCCCACCCCAAACGCAACACCGTCCGCGATGCGCTTGAGCTCTTCAGCCACCTCAGTCGGCGTCTGTGCATCGGCGTAACGGCCGGTGTGCAGTTCGATGGCCGGCGCGCCTACGCGACGCGAGGCTTCGATCTGCCGCTCGTCGGCGTCGATGAACAGCGACACTTCGGCACCGGTGCGGGCCAGGCGCTCGACTGCTGCCTTGATCCGCGCCTCTTGTCCCGCCACGTCCAGGCCGCCTTCGGTAGTCAGCTCCTGGCGGGTCTCGGGCACCAGGCAGATGTGCGCCGGGCGGATCTTCTCGGCGAAGGCCATCATCTCTTCGGTGACGCCCATTTCGAAGTTCATGCGGGTCTGCAGTACATCCTTGAGCACCACCACATCGCGCTCCTGAATGTGCCGGCGGTCTTCGCGCAGGTGCACGGTGATGCCGTCCGCACCCGCCTCTTCGGCATCCAGGGCAGCCTTGACCGGATCAGGGTAACGCGTGCCCCGGGCCTGGCGCAGTGTCGCCACGTGGTCGATATTTACGCCGAGAAGCATGCGGTTGCTGTGAGTCACGAAAGGCTCTCCTGAAGATTAAGCCCCACAGCATACGACGTGATCAGCGCTTGCGAAACAGTTCCCGGCTGACCAGGGGTTTAGCACCCAGATGAACGGCCAGTGCCTGACGCATCAACCGCTTGGCTGCCAGCAGCGCCCCCGGGGCTTCCCAGTCGGCTTGCGCCAGGGCCAACAGCTCGCCCCCCAGGAACAACCCGGGCTGCAGCAACTCGACCCGCTCAAGCCCGGCATCCACGCGCAAGCGGTAGCGGCCATCGGCGGCGATCGGCAAGTCGTTCACGTCATGCTGCAACGAAAACGCATAACCGAGCTCGTCCAGCAGGCGCCATTCGAAAGAACGCAACAACGGCTCCAGGGGGCGCCCGGCGGCCAGCGCCTGCAATGTCAGGGTGTAGTGCTCGAACAGCGCAGGGTGAGGGGCTTCGGCGGGCAGCAAACGCATGAGCAGCTCGTTGAGGTACAACCCGCTGAACAGCGCATCGCCGTGCAACCAGGCGGCGATGCCAAGTGTCTCCAGACGGCCAACATTCTTCAGCTCGCCGCGCCCGCGCAGCTCCACTTCCAGCGGCACGAACGGCCGCACCAGGCTGCCACCTTTGCCCCGCGCACGACGCAATACGGCCCGCACACGGCCTTGCGGCGTGAGGAAGTCCACCAGTGCGCTGGTTTCCTTGTAGGCACGACTGTGCAGCACATAGGCCGGCTGGCCGACAGGTTGTTCCATGGGAGTGGCCCGAAAGCAGAGCGGCCCGGAGAGATCCGGGCCGCTATAGGGTTACAGGTCGCCGTAGCCCAGCGAGCGCAGGGCGCGCTCATCGTCGGACCAACCGCCTTTGACCTTGACCCAGAGGTTGAGCATGACCTTGGCGTCGAACAGCACTTCCATGTCCTTGCGCGCGTCGGAGCCAATGCGTTTGATACGCTCGCCCTTGTCACCGATGATGATCTTCTTCTGGCCATCGCGTTCGACCAGGATCAGCGCATGGATGTGCAACACGTGCCCTTGCTGCTTGAACTCTTCGATCTCTACGGTGATCTGGTACGGCAGCTCCGCACCCAGCTGGCGCATGATCTTCTCGCGCACCAGTTCAGCGGCCAGGAAACGGCTGCTGCGGTCGGTGATCTGGTCTTCCGGGAAGAAGTGCTCGTTCTCCGGCAGGTGCTTGGCGATCAGGCCTTCCAGCGCCTCGAGGTTATGCCCCTGTTGCGCGGAGATCGGTACCACTTCCGCGTTCGGCAGTTGCTCCTGCAGCCATTGCAGGTGCGGAATCAGGTCGGCTTTTTCTTCCAGGCGGTCGGTCTTGTTGACCGCCAGGATGACCGGGCCGCTGACGTACTGGACGCGCTCGAGCACCAACTGGTCCTCGTCGGTCCAGCGGGTACGGTCAACCACGAAGATCACCACGTCGACGTCTTTCAGGGCTGCCGAAGCGTTACGGTTCATGTAACGGTTCAGGGCCTTGTCGTTGGCCTTGTGCATACCCGGCGTGTCGACGTAGATCGCCTGCACATCACCCTCGGTCTTGATGCCGAGCATGTTGTGGCGGGTGGTCTGCGGCTTGCGCGAGGTGATCGCCAGCTTCTGCCCGAGGATGTGGTTGAGCAAGGTCGACTTGCCCACGTTGGGGCGGCCGACAATGGCCACGTAGCCGCAGCGAGTCGGGTTGTTATCAGTCATTGCCATTCTCCACGCCCAGGGCGATCAATGCAGCCGCAGCGGCGACTTGCTCAGCGATACGCCGGCTCACACCCTGACCACGGCTCTTGTTGTTCAACAGCACCACTTCGCATTCGACGAAGAAGGTACGGCAGTGCGGTTCGCCCTGGATATCCACCACCTCGTAGCGCGGCAGCTCACAGCTGCGCGACTGCAAGAACTCTTGCAGGCGGGTCTTGGGGTCCTTGTTGGTATCGACCAGGGTCAGGCTTTCGAATTCATCGGCCAGCCAGGCCAGGATACGCTCCCGGGCGGTCTGCATGTCCGCGTCCAGGTAGATGGCGCCAATCAGCGCCTCCAGGGCATCGGCCAGGATCGATTCGCGGCGGAAACCGCCGCTTTTCAGCTCACCCGAACCCAGTCGTAGGTACTCGCCCAGATCAAAGCCTCGCGCCAGGCGGGCCAGGGTCTCACCCTTGACCAGACGCGCACGCAAGCGCGACAACTGGCCTTCACGGGCCTGCGGGAAGCGCTCGAACAGCGCCTCACCGGCCACGAAGTTGAGAATGGCGTCGCCCAGAAACTCCAGGCGTTCGTTATTGCGCCCGGCGTAGCTGCGATGGGTCAGGGCCAGAAGCATCTGGTCCTGGTTCTTGAAGGTGTAACCGAGCTTTCGCTCCAGTGCGGCGAGGGAAGCACTCATGCGGCCACCCGTTCGTTGTTCAACGCGTTGTTCAAATCAACATCCTGAAAGACTGTTTGGCTGTGGCCCGCCGCTGTACGCGGCGAAACTCTCGATCCCTGAGAACACAGCCTATGTCAGAAATGCATTCGGCGCTGTCTGCTGGACAGCGCCGAAGGGTATCAATGGATCAGGCCGACCCGCGACAGGTTGGGCATATGGCTGAGCTTGGGCTCTGGCCAGCTCATCCAGACCGCGAAGGCCTTGCCGACAATGTTCCGGTCCGGAACCATGCCGTGCAGTTCCTTGGGAATGTTCGGGTCATCCCAGTAACGGCTATCGTTGGAGTTGTCGCGGTTGTCGCCCATCATGAAGTAATGGCCAGCCGGTACGGTCCATTGCTGGTCCGGCGGCATGCGGTAACGGCTCATCTCCTTGCGGATCAGGTGTTCGGCCTCGCCCAGCTTCTCTTTGTACAGCTCGGCGCTGCCCAAGGTGCCCGGTTCGGTGCCCACCAGTTGTTCGGCAATGGGTTGGCCATTGACGTACAGCCGCTTGTCGTTGGTGTAGCGGATCTGGTCGCCCGGCAGGCCAACGACACGCTTGATGTAGTTGACGTTCGGGTCGCTCGGATAGCGGAACACCATCACATCGCCGCGTTGCGGGTCACCCACCTCGATGACCTTCTTGTCGATCACCGGCAGGCGAATGCCATAGGAGAACTTGTTCACCAGGATGAAGTCGCCCACTTCCAGGGTAGGCTTCATCGACCCCGAAGGGATCTGGAACGGCTCGACCAAAAACGAGCGCAGTACCAGCACGATGAACAGCACCGGGAAGAACGACTTGCCGTATTCAACCAGCAGCGGCTCCTTGTTCAGGCGCTCGACCACCGCCATCTCGGGCGGATTGACGCGCCCCTGATAGTTGGCGATTGCCGCTCGCCGGCGCGGGGCCAGGAACAGCAGGTCGATCAAGCCCAACAGGCCGCAGACAGCTACGGCGATGACTAGCAACAGCGGGAAATTTAGCGACATAGGACCTAGCTATCCAACCTGAGCACAGCAAGGAAGGCCTCTTGTGGAATCTCCACGTTGCCCACTTGCTTCATGCGTTTCTTACCGGCCTTCTGCTTCTCCAGCAGTTTCTTCTTACGGCTGACGTCACCACCGTAGCACTTGGCCAGTACGTTCTTTCTGAGCGCCTTGACGGTTGTCCGCGCGATGATCTGGCCGCCGATAGCTGCCTGGATCGCCACATCGAACATCTGCCGAGGGATCAGCTCCTTCATCTTCTCGGTCAACGCACGGCCTTTGTAGGCCGCGTTGTCGCGGTGCACGATCAACGCCAGGGCATCGACCTTGTCGCCGTTGATCAGTACATCCAGTTTGACCAGGTTGGCCGACTGGTAGCGATCGAAATGATAGTCCAGCGAGGCGTAACCGCGACTGGTCGACTTGAGGCGGTCGAAGAAGTCCAGTACCACCTCGTTCATCGGCATGTCGTAACGCACCTGAACCTGGCTGCCGAGGAACTGCATGTCGCGCTGAACGCCACGTTTCTCGATGCACAGGGTGATGACGTTACCCAGGTGCTCCTGCGGCACCAGGATGGTCGCGGTGACGATCGGCTCGCGGAAGTCGGTGACGGACGAAACGTCCGGCAGCTTCGACGGGTTGTCGACGATGATGGTTTCGCCGGTTTTCAGTTCGAGCTCGTAGATCACGCTAGGCGCAGTGGTGATCAGGTCCAGGTCGTACTCACGCTCCAGACGTTCCTGGATGATTTCCATGTGCAGCATGCCCAGGAAGCCGCAGCGGAAACCGAAGCCCAGGGCGTCGGAGCTTTCCGGCATGTACTGGAGCGAGGAGTCGTTGAGCGTCAGCTTCTGCAGCGCGTCGCGGAAGTCTTCGAAATCGTCCGAGCTGACCGGGAACAGGCCGGCGTAGACCTGTGGCTGGATCTTCTTGAAGCCCGCCAGCACTTCGACTTCCGGGGTCGAGGACAGGGTCAGGGTGTCACCAACCGGTGCACCGTGAATGTCCTTGATGCTGGCGATGATGAAGCCCACTTCACCGGCCTTGAGGTCGGCGGTCTGGGTGTGTTTCGGGGTGAAGACGCCGACGCTGTCGACCAGGTGCACCTTGCCGGTGGACTTGACCAGGATCTTGTCGCCTTTCTTGACGCGGCCCTGACGCACACGCACCAGCGAGACTACGCCCAGGTAGTTGTCGAACCAGGAGTCGATGATCAGCGCCTGCAGCGGCGCGTCGATTTCGCCTACCGGCGCGGGGATGGTGTGCACCAGGCGCTCGAGCACCTCGTCGACGCCCATGCCGCTCTTGGCACTGCACGCCACGGCGTCGGTAGCGTCGATGCCGATGATCTTCTCGATCTCGTCCTTGACGCGGTCCGGGTCAGCTTGGGGCAGGTCCATCTTGTTCAACACCGGCATAACCTCGAGGCCTTGCTCGATGGCGGTGTAGCAGTTGGCCACGGACTGGGCTTCGACGCCTTGACCGGCGTCCACCACCAACAGTGCGCCTTCACAGGCGGCCAGCGAGCGCGAGACTTCATAGGTGAAGTCGACGTGGCCGGGGGTGTCGATGAAGTTCAGCTGGTAGGTCTTGCCGTCTTGCGCCTTGTAATGAAGCGTGACGCTGTGGGCCTTGATGGTGATCCCGCGTTCGCGCTCCAGGTCCATGGAGTCGAGGACCTGGGCTTCCATTTCGCGCGCAGACAGGCCACCGCACATCTGGATGAAACGGTCGGCCAGCGTCGACTTGCCATGGTCGATGTGGGCGATGATGGAGAAATTGCGGATATGACTCAAATCACTCACGGGTCAACACTCGAAAAGGCTGCGAGCCGGGACGCCCGCCGAAAAATAGCCGGGAATTGTACCTCAAGCAGCAGGGATATGGGAGATTCCTGATCGGCTGTCTGTGCCGACAGTGTCGCTGGCAAGCCGCTTCGTAACGCCGCAGCGCCGTACCTGAAAGCTCCACCCCACCTGTGGGAGCCGGCTTGCCGGCGATCGGACCAGCCCATTTCTCCGTAGATTCCACGAAAAAGGGCAGCCAACGCTGCCCCTTTTCCTACCTGAAGACCCGCTTATTCAGCCAGCTTGAAGGTGATAAAGCTCGCACGCCCCTGGCGCAGCACGCGCATGGACACCGAGCGGTTCTTCGGCAGATCCTTGGCGATCTCGGTGAATTCCTTCGCCGAGCCAATGGCCTGGTTGTTCAGGTGGCTGATGACATCACCTGGACGCAGGCCGATCAATGCGGCCGGGCCATCCTGGACTTCCTTGATGACCACGCCACCCTTGAGTTCGAGGGCTTTCTTCTGCTCGGCGCTGAGGTCAGCGACCGAAACGCCCAGACGGTTGCTGCTGCGCTCGGCACTGCCATCTGCACCGGTACCGGTTCCGATGTCAGCGTCATCGTCCGGCAGCGCACCGACGCTGACGTCCAGGTTCTGGCGCTTGCCGTTGCGGATGATCTCGAGCTTGGCTTTGTCGCCATCCTTGAGGCTGCCGACCAGGTGCGGCAAGTCGGCCGACATGACGATCGGCTGGCCGTTCATGCTCAGGATCACGTCACCCACCTGCAGGCCACCTTTGGCGGCTGGGCCATCTTCCAGCACCTGGGCCACCAGGGCACCAGCCGGTTTGTCCAGGCCAAAGGACTCAGCCAGGTCCTTGTTGACCTCCTGAATCACCACGCCCAGCCAGCCACGGCTGACCTTGCCGTCTTTTTTCAGCTGGTTGGATACGTCGATCGCGACATCGATCGGGATCGCGAACGACAGGCCCATGAAGCCGCCCGAGCGGGTGAAGATCTGCGAGTTGATACCCACGACCTCGCCTTGCATGTTGAACAGCGGGCCGCCGGAGTTGCCCGGGTTGATGGCAACGTCAGTCTGGATGAACGGCACGTAGGTGTCGTTAGGCAGGGTACGGCCCTTGGCACTGACGATACCTTTGGTCACCGAGTGGTCGAAGCCGAACGGCGAACCGATGGCCAGCACCCACTCACCCACTTTGAGCTTCTCGGAGTCACCCAGCTTGACGGTCGGCAGGTTCTTGCCTTCGACCTTAAGCAGCGCGACGTCGGTGCGCGGGTCGGTGCCGACCAGCTTGGCTTGCAGCTCGCTGCGGTCCGACAGGCGGACGATGATCTCGTCGGCGTCGGCCACCACATGGTTGTTGGTCAGTACGTAGCCATCGCTGGAAATGATGAAACCCGAACCCAGCGACTGGGCTTCACGCTGACGATCACCCCGCGGCGAGCGGGGCTGTTGCGGCATGTTGCGCTCGAAAAATTCGCGGAACATCGGCGGCAGGCCTTCGAGGTCCGGCATCTGCCCTGCGGCGATGCGGCGGTCCGGCAGCTTCTGCTTGGTACTGATGTTGACCACGGCCGGCGAGGCTTGCTCGACCAACGTGGTGAAGTCTGGCAGGGCTTCCTCGGCCTGGGCGGTGAGCACCTGGCCGAGCATGAGCACGGCGGCGAACATCGATAGGTAGGATTTCAAGCGTGGTATAGACATACGGCTCCCGTCACAACGAGCGTGGTTAGCGTAAGGCCCCTGCACAAGCAGGAAAGGCCAGGCTCCAAGAAGCCTGACCTATAGAAAATTTACGGAAAGATTGCAAATGACAATGCTTTAATTTCATTTCAGGAGCATGTCTCTCACGCCGGAAACCACCTGAAAAGCGCACGCCATCATTGCCGCGCCTGGGCATCCTGAGGCCGCATCGACAGCGCAATGCGCTCAGCGGTACCCAGGGGTATTTCACCTACCACAGTGACCAGGACCTTGCCCTTCGGCGTGTTCAGACGGCGTGATACCGCAACGGTTGGCCCGAGTTGCACGCGTGTGTCGGTGCCTGAGTTGTCGTTGACCGGCTCGAGGAACACCGAAACGCGCGCCAGGCCATCGTCATACATAAGGCTGCTGACCGTGCTGCTGCGGGCCGGGTCGCGGCGCACCGAGCTGTTGACCAGCTCAAAACCCGGCGGCAGCCAGTCTGAGCGCCATCCGGCGACGGTTTCCTCGCCGGTGCTGGTGCCACGTTCCACCGGTTTGCAAGCGGCACTGGGGCGCAAGTCATCCGCGCTAGGCAGGTCATCGGTATCGAGGCGGGTCATCTGGAAGCGTTCGAGCAATTGCCCTTTGTCGTTGAGCATCAACGAGCGCAGCGGCAAGCCGGTGCGGCGATCAAGGTGCAATTCGAACGCATAACGGTGCTGGTCGCGCGGTGTGAGGGTGACGATCACGGCGTCGCGCCCGGCGACACGTGACTTGCCCGCCACACCCAAATCGTACCAGCCCATCAACTTGAGGGGATCTAGCGCACGCGGCGCCGCATCGGGCGGCGTCGTAACGCCGTTGACCAAGGCACCACTGACGCACGCAACCTTGCCATCCACGCGCACGATTTCCTGGGCAGTGCCATCGAGCTGCAGAAGCCGCTCACTGACCTTGCCGTCCTCAACCCTGTGCCAGATATCGTGGGAAGAAAAGCTGCCGTTGCGCTCGTAGACGAAAGAGCCCTGGTAGCTTTGCTTTTGCTCGGCCTGTGCCAGCTTGTTCAGCCACTCATTCGCCTCGGGCGAAGAGTTGGCCGCCAACGCTGGCACCGTCATGCAGCTGCCTATCAGCAGCGACAGGAGAGGTAGCGCGCGCATGATCCTCCTTACTTAGCGGGGTTATCCAGGCTGGCGGCGCGGGCATACGGCAACGCGGTTTCGCTGCCCTTGAGCGCAGATTCCTGGGCGTGCTGGCGCAGGTAGCCTGGCAGACGCTGATCCCAGCCGGCTTGGTTCTGCAGCACACCGTTGGCCATCGGCCCGGTCGGTTGCTCACTGCTTTCACTATAGCCTGCCAATACCGCCGGGCCTTGAGTTTGTGGCACGCTCAGCCCCTGCTGCGCAGGCTGCTGGGAGGCAAGCTCTGCACCGGTGATTTCGTCCTGGTTGTACATGCGCACACCCGCCAGCACGGCAACCGTCACCGAGGCAGCGACTGCCAGGCGAGCGACGCTGCGCCATGGGCCTTTATTGACCTTGGCCGGCACCGCTTCGTCAGCCAACGCTGCCGACACCGCCGAGGCGATATCGAGGTTGGGCAGCAGCAGTTCCTTGTGCATCGCTGCGCGAGCGACCTGGTAACGCGACCAGGTGGCACGGGTTTCGGCATCGTCGACGGCACTCAGTACCCGACGTAATTCCAGTTCGTCCGCTTCGTTATCCATTACCGCGGACAGCGATTCCTGCAACGCTTCACGACTCATGGCGGTTCCTCTCTTGGCTGTAGCCGCTGTCTCAGGTTTCCTGCAACAACGGCTGCAGGGCTTTATCTATGGCCTCCCGAGCGCGGAAGATTCGAGAGCGCACGGTACCCACCGGACATTGCATGACACTGGCAATGTCTTCGTAACTCAATCCGTCGAACTCGCGCAGGGTCAATGCCGTGCGCAGGTCTTCGGGCAGTTGCTGGATGGTGCGATGGACCGTGCCTTCGATTTCATCCCGCAACAACGAGCGCTCTGGGGACTCGAGATCCTTGAGACCATGATCGCCGTCGTAAAACTCCGCATCCTCGGAGCTCACATCACTGTCTGGTGGCCGTCTTCCACGGGACACCAGGTAGTTCTTCGCCGTGTTGATGGCGATGCGGTACAGCCAGGTATAAAACGCACTGTCTCCGCGAAAATTGCCAAGCGCACGGTAGGCCTTGATAAAGGCTTCCTGTGCCACATCCTGGGCCTCGTGGGTGTCGTGAACGAACCGCACGATCAACCCGAGAATCTTGTGCTGATACTTCAGCACCAACAGATCGAAAGCTCGCCTGTCACCGCGCTGCACGCGCTCGACAAGCTGCTGATCCTCTTCCTGGGTTAGCATGAACACTCCTCGGTAGACTCGAAGGAGTGTTGCAACAGCCATCGTTCAGGCTTGCAAACATAGACTCGGGCTTTGCGCAAAAGTTCTCCCCTCCAAGCAAGTTTCCTGCAGCCCTTGGTCGGCTCGCACGGAAGACGCGGCGCGGTCACGGCCGGCAACGTCAATAATCAGGTTTCGAATACGCAGGTGTCAGCCCGAATAGAGCTGCCGCCGTGCGTCGCCGCGACATTTGTGGCGTGCGGGCAGCCTTCATAGGATTTCCGTAGCTGTCGGAAAGTTCCCACAAGGTCGCTGCTTCCTGGCAAGTGGCATGGAAATTGGCCACCCGGGGCTGCTATAAAGGCAACCCGGCCTGGTTTAACGATAGTTTCACAATGCCATCGGCGCGTGACTATTGTGCCGTGCCCCTTCCGTAGATTACTAGTGTCCCGACATGAGCCAACAATTCCAACATGATGTCCTGGTGATCGGCAGCGGCGCCGCCGGTCTCAGCCTGGCACTGAACCTCCCCAGCCACCTGCGTATCGCCGTGCTCAGCAAAGGCGACTTGGCCAATGGCTCGACCTATTGGGCCCAGGGCGGTGTTGCCGCCGTGCTGGACGACACCGACACCGTACAGTCACATGTCGAGGACACCCTCAATGCTGGCGGTGGCCTGTGCCATGAAGATGCCGTGCGCTTTACCGTCGAGCACAGCCGCGAAGCCATCCAGTGGTTGATCGAGCAAGGCGTGCCCTTTACCCGGGATGAGCAGCACGGTGTCGACGATGGGGGCTTCGAGTTCCACCTGACCCGCGAAGGGGGCCACAGCCATCGGCGCATCATCCACGCCGCCGATGCCACAGGCGCCGCAATCTTTACCACCTTGCTGGCCCAGGCCCGCCTACGCCCGAACATCCAGCTGCTGGAGCAGCGCGTGGCGGTCGACCTGATCACCGAGCGCCGCCTGGGCCTGCCCGGCGAGCGCTGCTTGGGTGCCTACGTGCTGAACCGCAATACGGGCGAAGTAGACACCTACGGGGCGCGCTTCACCGTGCTCGCCACAGGAGGCGCGGCCAAGGTCTACCTGTATACCAGTAACCCGGACGGTGCCTGCGGCGACGGTATCGCCATGGCCTGGCGCGCGGGCTGCCGGGTGGCCAACCTTGAGTTCAACCAGTTCCACCCGACCTGCCTGTACCACCCTCAGGCCAAGAGCTTCCTGATCACCGAGGCCCTGCGCGGTGAAGGCGCCCTGTTGCGCCTGCCCAACGGCGAGCGCTTCATGCCGCGCTTCGACCCCCGCGAAGAACTGGCCCCACGCGACATCGTGGCCCGCGCCATCGACCACGAGATGAAGCGCCTGGGCGTGGACTGCGTGTACCTGGACATCACCCACAAGCCGGCCGATTTCATCAAAGGCCACTTCCCCACCGTTTACGAACGCTGCCTGGCCTTCGGCATCGACATCACCCGCCAGCCGATCCCGGTAGTACCTGCAGCCCACTACACCTGCGGCGGTGTAGTGGTGGACGACCGCGGGCATACCGACGTGCCTGGGCTGTATGCCATCGGTGAGACCAGCTTTACCGGCCTGCATGGCGCCAACCGCATGGCCAGCAATTCACTGCTTGAATGCTTCGTCTATGGCCGCGCCGCTGCCGCCGACATCCAGGCGCACCTGGAACAGGTCGACATGCCCAAAGCCCTGCCTGGCTGGGATGCCAGCCAGGTCACCGACTCGGACGAGGATGTGATCATCGCGCACAACTGGGACGAGCTGCGGCGCTTCATGTGGGACTATGTCGGCATCGTGCGCACCAGCAAGCGCTTGCAGCGCGCCGAACACCGCATCCGCCTGCTGCTCGACGAAATCGACGAGTTTTACAGCAACTACAAGGTCAGCCGCGACCTGATCGAGCTGCGCAACCTGGCGCAAGTGGCGGAACTGATGATTCGTTCGGCGATGCAGCGCAAGGAAAGCCGTGGGTTGCATTACACGCTGGATTATCCGGGGATGCTGGACGAGGCTAAAGACACCATCCTCAGCCCAGTCTGAAAGCTGCAGCGGTCTGGTCTGAAAGCTGCAGCGCCTGTGAGATCGAGCGCCGCCCGCGCGGCGCTCGATCTCACAGGCACTGAACCTGCCACGGTGAAAACCTATCAGCCCTGAATCGCTCCCACCTCAGCCCAGCGCCGCCGGCTGAACTTCAGCCTTACCCGCAACCGCCGATGCTCATCAGCCCCGAGGGCATCCCTGGGAACGCACTGCCCCTCCCCCAGCCAACGCCCCTCCCGCACAAACCGCACGACCACCATCCCCGGCAACGCAACGCTGTCCCGGCACAAACGCACCGGCTGCCAACCCTGGGCGCGGCTGAATACCCGCCAACCAAGCAGGTCTCGGCGCAGCCCGGTAACCGCACGCGGATGCGTGAGCAAAATGCATCGGGGGATGGCCCAGCAGGCGTGGGCGACAGACGCGGCAGTGGCCGCCAGGGACAGCCACCAGGGCAACGCGCTCATCCATACGGTGAACAGCGCCAGCACCTGGCAACTCAGGTAGGCCGTCAGCAGCAGGCGCGAGCCTTGCCAACGGCTTTCGAAAAACTCACTTGGGCTGGACACGGTCCAGGATGATGCGGACCATGCGCTGCAGCTCCGGGTCTTCAGACTCGGTGCGCTCCATGAACCAGCCGAACATGTCCTGATCTTCGCAGCTCAACAGGCGTACATAGAGTTCGCGGTCGGCTTCGTTGAGGGTGGCGTAGACTTCCTGGGTGAAAGGCACCAACAGTACGTCCAGTTCCAGCATGCCGCGGCGGCTGTGCCAGAAAAGCCGGTTGAGTTCAGTTTGTTCGACCATGGGGCCCTCCTCGAATGGCCCGCCAGTATACAGCCAGGCGAGCGAAGCGGCACAGGGCGTTGGTCTAGTCACCTACCTATTTTGTTACTGGCGTTCTATGATGGCCGCCAGTCTTTAGCCA
The DNA here is from genome assembly GCF_022179005.1 of Pseudomonas sp. PAGU 2196. Classification (NCBI taxonomy): domain Bacteria; kingdom Pseudomonadati; phylum Pseudomonadota; class Gammaproteobacteria; order Pseudomonadales; family Pseudomonadaceae; genus Pseudomonas; species Pseudomonas sp. PAGU 2196. The sequence goes on from NZ_BNTL01000029.1 coordinate 135,269, forward strand.
CCGCGATGACCCATGGCCGATTCCGCTTTCTTCAGCCCCCTGTCCCACGAGGGCATCCTCGCCGTCCGCGGCTCCGACGCAGGCAAGTTCCTGCAGGGCCAGCTGACCTGCAACATCAACTACCTCAGCCAGGAACATGCCAGCCTCGGTGCCCGCTGCATGGTCAAAGGGCGCATGCAGTCGAGTTTCCGTATCGTGCCCGAAGGCAATGGCTACCTGCTGGCCATGGCCAGTGAGCTGCTCGATGCCCAATTGGCCGACCTCAAGAAGTACGCCGTGTTCTCCAAGGCTACCCTCAGCGACGAGAGCGCCGCCTGGGCGCGCTTTGGCCTGCAGGGCGGCGAGGCGGCACTGCAAGCCCTGGGCTTGACGCCGCCGGTCGAAGCGGGCGCCACCGTGCGCCACGAGGGCCTGATCGCCATCGCCGTGTCCGCAGGCCGTGTCGAGCTGTGGGTACCTGCCGAGCAGGCCGCCCACGTAGGCGCGGCACTCGCCGCCAGCCTGCCTGAAGGCAGCCTCAACGACTGGCTGCTGGGCCAGATCCGCGCAGGTGTTGGCCAGGTCATGGGCCCTACCCGCGAGCTGTTCATCCCGCAAATGATCAACCTGCAGGCCGTGGATGGCGTCAGCTTCAAGAAGGGCTGCTACACCGGCCAGGAAATCGTTGCCCGCATGCAGTACCTGGGCAAGCTCAAGCGCCGTCAGTATCGCCTCGCGCTCGATCAACAGGACATCCCCGCGCCAGGTGCCGAGATTTTCTCGCCCACCCATGGCTCGTCGGTCGGTGAAGTGGTGATAGCGGCCAATACGGGTACCGGTTGCGAGTTGCTCGCGGTGCTCAGCGCCGATGCGGTGGCCGACGACAACCTGCACCTGGGCAGCCTGGAAGGGCCACGCCTGCACGTGCTGAGCCTGCCCTACGAACTGGACCGCGACCGGGAAATCCAGCGCTGACCAGCCTGCCCCGTCCGCGTGACGGGGCCGCACCACCACTGCGGTAGAGAAGTCCATGAACAAGCTGGCCGAGATGGTTCAAGCACAGTTGCTCGATGCCATCGAAAAGGATGACCTGGTCCTGCCGACCCTGCCCGAGGTTGCCTTGAGCATCCGCGAGGCCGCCGAGGATAGCGAGATCAGCGTGTCGGCCCTGAGCAAGGTGATCGGTCGCGACGCGGCCCTCTCGGCGCGCCTGATCAAAGTCGTCAACAGCCCACTGTTGCGCGCTGCGGTAGAGGTCACCGACCTGCATACCGCAATCACTCGCCTTGGCATCAACTACAGCTGCAACCTGGCCATCGGCCTGGTGATCGAACAGATCTTTCATGCCCGCTCGCCGGCTGTTGAGCAAAAACTGCGCGATATCTGGGTCAACAGCCTGGAAGTGGCAGGCATCAGCTACGAAATCTGCCGCCGCTTCACCCACCTCAAACCCGACCAGGCGACCCTCGGTGGGCTGGTCAACCAGATCGGTGCCCTGCCGGTGCTGATCTACGCCGAAGAACACAACGAGCTGCTGTCCGACCCGGTCTGCCTGCACTACGTGATCGAGCAGATCCAGCCCGTGCTGGGTGACAAGATCCTCAAGGCGTGGGAGTTTCCCGAGCAATTGGTCAACCTGCCGAGCCAGGTTCAGGACCTCGACCGGCAGACCGACAAGGTCGACTATATCGACGTCGTGCAGATCGCCCGCTGCATCAGCCAACGTGGGCGTAGCCGGCCACTGGCCGCGTTGCCGGCGTACCGACACCTGGGGCTGCCGTTCGGCACCGAACTGGAAGTCGAAGAGCTGCTCGAGGCGCGGAGCCTGTTGCGCTAGGCCGCCGAAAGCCCGCTACACCTACCCTCCTGCGCGATTCAGGTAGGAGCAGCCTTGTGCTGCGAAGAGACGGTTAACAACACAGCAAATCTTCGCAGCAGTCACTGGCCCTTTCGCAGCACAAGGCTGCTCCTACGTGCCGACGGGCCAATGGAAATGAAACCCTAGTCAGCGATGAAACTCACCCGCACCCGCAAGCCGCCCTTCTCGCCATCGTGCAGGCTGATCTGCGCCAGGTGCGCGCGGCAGATCTCGCCGACAATCGCCAACCCCAGCCCACTGCCTTGAGCACTGCGGCGGTAGAAGCGCTCGAACACCCGTTCGCGCTCATCCTCGGGAATACCCGGGCCATCATCCTCGACCTCCAGCACCGCCGGCGCCAGCACCCGCAGGATCACGTTGCCACCGGCCGGGGTATGCGCCAAGGCGTTATCCACCAGGTTGCTCAGCAGTTCGTTGAGCAAGGTCGGCTCACCCTTGAGCCACACGGGCGCCTCGGCCTCCAGGGCCAATGCCACGCCACGGTTATGCGCCAAGGGCGCCATGGCCATGCCCAGTTCGCGGGCCAACTGGCTGAGGTCCAGGCGCTGCGCGCCACCTTCGGCGATTGCCCGGGCGCCATTCTCGACCCGTGCCAATGACAACAGCTGGTTGGCCAGGTGGGTCAAGCGGTCCGTGCCTTGGGCGGCTGATTCCAACGTCTGCCGCCACTCCTGCGGCTCGGATGAACGTAAACCCAACTCAACCCGCGCCTTGAGCGCCGCCAAGGGCGTGCGCAACTCGTGGGCGGCGTCGGCGATGAACTGGGCTTGGCGCTCGAACTGCCCGCGCAAGCGCTCGGTAAAGTGGTTCAAGGCCCGCACCAGTGGGCCCAGTTCGCGCTGCACCTGCACCACCGGCAAGGCCCGCAGGTCATCGGGTTGGCGCTCTTCCACGGCGGTGCGCAGGCGCTCCAGCGGGCGTAGCGCGGCACTGACCGCAAACCACACCATCACCAAGGCGCCCAGTGCCAGCATCCCAAGGCGCAGCAGGGTATCGGCCATCAGCCCGCGCGCCATGCGCACCCGCGCTTCTTCGGTCTCGGCCACGCGAATTTCCGCCATGCCGTTCATGTTCGGCTCGCTGACAGGCTTGAGCAGGCTGACCACGCGCACGTCCTGGCCGAGGTACGTCGCGTTGTAGAACCGCGCCAGCGCCGGGTAGTCGTCGGTGCGCGGCGTGCCAGGCGGCGGCGCTGGCAGGTTCTCGTAGCCCGAGATCAAGCGCTGCTTGATGTCCAGCACCTGGTAGTAGATACGCCCGGCACTGTCGTAGGCGAAGGTATCCAGGGCCACATAGGGCACGTCCGCGCTCAACGAGCCGTCGCGTTGCGACAAGCCCGCGGCGATGGTCCGTGCCGAGGCCAGCAAGGTCCGGTCGTAGGCCGTGTCGGCGGCTTCGCGGCCGTTCCAGTAGGCGCTCAGGCCGCTGGCCAGCATCAGCACCACTAGCAACAGTGCCAGGTTGCCCAGCAGCCGCCCGCGCAAGCTGCCGTTGTCACGCATCACGATGCTCGAGCAGATACCCCAGGCCACGGAAGGTGACAATCGCCACCGGGTGGCCGTCGAGCTTCTTGCGCAGGCGGTGGATGTAGATTTCGATGGCGTCGGGGCTGGCTTCTTCGTCCAGACCAAACACCTGGGCGGCCAGTTGCTCCTTGCTCATCACCCGGCCTGGGCGGGCGATCAGCGCTTCGAGCACGCTCTGTTCACGCGAGGTCAGGGTCAGGTTGTCCTCGCCCAGGCTGAAGCGCCGGGTATCCAGGTCGTACACCAACGGCCCGCAACGCTGCTGGCGTTCGCCACCCAGCACGCTGCGGCGCAGCAAGGCCTTGACCCGGGCTTCCAGCTCAGTCAGTTCGAACGGCTTGGCCAGGTAATCGTCAGCCCCCAGGTTCAGCCCGTGGACCCGGTCCTTGACGTCACTGCGCGCGGTCAGCATCAGCACCGGCAGGGTCTTGCCGCGGCCACGCAAACGCGCCAGCACTTCGAAGCCATCCATGCGCGGCAAGCCGACATCGAGCACGGCAACGGCATATTCCTCACTGGCCAGGGCCAGGTCGGCAGCCACGCCGTCATGCAGTACATCCACGGTCAGGCCGTGACTTTTCAAGGCCTGGGCCACGCTTTCGGCCAGTTGCAGGTGGTCTTCGACCAGCAGCACACGCATCGGATTCTCCCTGCTCGGGTGGGGCGGTGGCGCGGAGTGTACCGCTGTCGACCGGCCTGTGAAGCCCCTTCTGACAAACCTTTCACGCTGAAAGGTTAGCGAAAGGTTCGTTACCTAGCATCGCACCACGGTCGCCCCACGCGCCGAAAAAAGCACCAGCAAGGTGCAACGAATAAGAACAATAAACGGAGTCATCGACGATGCTGTCATCGCAGCCGCAGGCATACGTGCCTACCCGTTCCTTTGCCGCACGCCCTTCTGCCATCGCCAGCGCCCTTGCGCTCGCCGGTGTCGCGCCCATGAGCCAGGCCGCCTTCTTCGAAGACAGCACGGCGACCTTCGAAACCCGCAACATGTACTTCAACCGCGACTTTCGCGACGGCACCAGCGCGCAGCAATCCAAGCGCGACGAATGGGCCCAGGGTTTCATGCTCAACTTCGAGTCTGGCTATACCGACGGCACCGTGGGCTTTGGCCTGGATGCGCTGGGCATGCTCGGCATCAAGCTCGACTCCAGCCCCGACCGCACCGACACCGGCCTGCTGCCGACCCATGACGACGGCAAGGCCGCCGACGAATACTCCAAGCTCGGCCTGACCGGCAAGGTCAAAGTGTCCAAGACCGAATTGAAGATCGGCACGCTGATCCCCGAGCTGCCGACCCTGCAGCCCAACGACGGGCGCATCCTGCCGCAAACCTTCGAAGGCGGCCTGCTCACCTCGAAAGAAATCAGCCACCTGACCTTCACCGGTGGGCGCCTGGAAAAGGCCAAGGACCGCAACGACACCAACTGGGAAGACCTGGCCCTCAACAACAAGAACGGCCGCTTCGGTGGCACCTTCACGGCCGATAACCTCGACCTCGCGGGCCTGGACTACCAGTTCACCGATCGCATCACCGGCAGCTACCACTTCGCCCAACTCGACGACATCTACCGCCAGCACTTCCTCGGCATGGTCGCCACCCAGCCGTGGGGGCCGGGCACCTTGGGCGCTGACCTGCGCCTGGCCGTGAGTGACGATGCCGGCGCTGCCAAGGCGGGCAACATCGACAACACCACCGTCAACGGCATGCTCAGCTACGCCCTGGGCGGGCACAAGGTCAGTGCCGCCTACCAGCACCTGTCCGGCGACAGCGCCTTCCCCTACATCGATGGCGCCGACCCGTACCTGGTCAACTTCGTGCAGATCAACGACTTCGCCGGTGCCGACGAGCACTCCTGGCAGATGCGCTACGACTACAACTTCGCGGCCTTGGGCATCCCCGGCCTGACCTTCATGACCCGTTACATCAGCGGCGACAACGTCAGCCGCGCCGATGGCAGCGAGGGCAAGGAGTGGGAACGCAACACCGAGTTCAAGTACGTGGTACAAAGCGGCCCGTTGAAAAACGTCGCCGTGCGCCTGCGCAACGCCACCTTCCGCTCGAATTTTGCCCGCGACGCCGACGAAGTGCGGCTGCTGGTGAGCTACAGCGTGGCCCTGTGGTAACCCAATAACAACAACGCTCACGGAGATTGACGATGACCTTTTCACTGCGCCGCCTCGTCCTCGCTACCGGCTGCCTGCTGCTGGCCGGCAACGCCCTCGCTGCCGAACCGAAACGCCCTGAATGCATCGCCCCTGCCTCGCCCGGCGGTGGCTTCGACCTGACCTGCAAACTGGTGCAGAGCGCCTTGGTACAGGAGAAGATCCTCAGCAAGCCCATGCGTGTCACCTACATGCCCGGCGGCGTCGGCGCGGTGGCCTACAACGCCGTGGTGGCCCAGCGCCCAGGGGATGCCGGCACCCTGGTGGCGTGGTCCAGCGGCTCGCTGCTGAACCTAGCCCAAGGCAAGTTCGGCCGCTTCGACGAGAACGCGGTCAAGTGGTTGGCAGCGGTCGGCACCAGCTACGGTGCCATCGCCGTGAAGAGCGATTCGCCCTACAAAACCCTCGCCGACCTGGTTGCTGCTCTGAAGAAAGACCCGAGCAAGGTCGTGATCGGCTCCGGTGGCACGGTCGGCAGCCAGGACTGGATGCAAACCGCGCTGATCGCCAAGGCCGCCGGCATCAACCCGCGTGACCTGCGTTACGTGGCCCTGGAAGGCGGCGGTGAAATTGCCACTGCATTGCTGGGCGGGCACATCCAGGTCGGCTCCACCGACATCTCCGACTCCATGCCGCACATTCAGAGCGGCAACATGCGCATCCTCGCGGTGTTCTCCGAAAACCGCCTGGACGAGCCAGAGATGAAAGACATCCCTACCGCCAAGGAGCAGGGCTACGACATCGTCTGGCCGGTGGTACGCGGCTTCTACCTGGGGCCTAAGGTGAGCGACGAGGACTACGCCTGGTGGAAGGCCTCGTTCGACAAGATGCTGGCCTCGGAAGACTTCGCCAAGCTGCGTGACCAGCGCGAGCTGTTCCCGTTCGCCATGACCGGCGAAGAGCTGGACGGCTATGTGAAGAAGCAGGTGGCTGACTACAAGGCACTGGCCAGGGAATTCGGCCTGATTCAGTAAGCCTTCAAACCCTCCACCCTCCTGTGGGAGCGGGCTTGCCCCGCGAAGCTGGCACCTCGGTGCATGGCACCGGCTTTGCCGGTGTTCGCGGGGCAAGCCCGCTCCCACAGAGTCCGCGTCCAACGAGGATTCCCCGATGATCCTGCAACGCCTCTTCGCCCTGGTCCTGCTGGCGGTATGCGCCGCCCTGGCCGTGATGGCCTGGCCGTACCAGGCTGCGTTTTCCTACGAACCGGTTGGCCCGCGGGCCTATCCGCTGCTGATGCTCGGCCTGATGGGCTTGGGCCTGCTTTACCTGGCCATTCGCCCAACGCCCATCGTGCGCAAAGACGACGAGCCGGAACTGGACCGCGAAACCCTGATCAAGATCGCCGCCTGCGTCGGCCTGCTGATCGTCTTCGCTGCCACCTTCGAACCTCTGGGTTTCATCCTCAGCGCCATCTTGGTCGGCCTGCCCATGGCCCGGCTGTACGGCGGCCGCTGGCTGCACAGCGCCATCGTCGTGGTCGGCATGAGCCTGTTCCTCTACTGGCTGTTCGACCGCGTGATGGACGTGCCCCTGCCCCTTGGCCTGCTGAGCGTACTGGAGAACTGACACATGGATACCTTGAGCTACCTGGGCCAGGGCTTCGGCGTCGCCCTGAGCCCGTACAACCTGGTCACCGCCCTCAGTGGCACCCTGATCGGCACCGTGGTCGGCCTGTTGCCGGGCCTGGGCCCGATCAACGGCGTGGCCCTGCTGATCCCCATCGCCTTTGCCCTGGGCCTGCCGCCTGAGTCGGCGCTGATTCTGCTGGCTGCGGTGTACCTGGGCTGCGAATACGGCGGGCGCATCAGTTCGATCCTGCTGAACATCCCGGGCGAAGCTTCGACCGTGATGACCACCCTCGACGGCTACCCGATGGCCCGCCAGGGCCTGGCAGGCGTTGCCTTGTCGCTGTCTGCCTGGAGTTCGTTCATCGGCGCCTTCATCGCCACCTGCGGCATGGTGCTGTTCGCGCCGCTGCTGGCGAAATGGGCGATCGCCTTCGGCCCGGCGGAATACTTCGTGCTGATGGTGTTCGCCATTGTCGCCTTGGGCGGCATGGCCGGCGACAAACCGTTGAAGACCTTCATCGCTGCGCTGATCGGCCTGTTCCTGTCGGCGGTCGGCATCGACGCCAACAGCGGCGTCTACCGCTTCACCGGTGACAGCGTGCACCTGGCCGACGGCATCCAGTTCGTGGTGCTGGTGCTGGGGCTGTTCTCGATCAGCGAAATCCTCCTGCTGCTGGAAAAGACCCACCATGGCCACCAGGCGGTCAAGGCCACGGGGCGCATGCTGTTCAACGTCAAGGAAGCGGCTTCGGTGTTCGCAGTGAACATCCGCTGCGGCCTGCTCGGCTTCATCATGGGCGTGCTGCCAGGTGCCGGCGCGACCCTGGCCAGTGCCGTGGCCTACATGACCGAGAAGCGTATCGCTGGCGAAAGCGGCAAGTTCGGCAAGGGTGATGCCCGTGGCCTGGCCGCGCCAGAAACTGCTATCGGCGCCTCCTGCTGCGGCGCCTTGGTCCCCATGCTGACCCTCGGCGTGCCAGGTTCGGGCACCACCGCGGTGATGATCGGCGCACTGACCCTGTACAACATCACCCCCGGCCCGCTGTTGTTCGAACAGCAGCCAGACATCGTCTGGGGCCTGATCGCCTCGTTGTTCATCGCCAACATCATGCTGGTGATCCTCAACATCCCGATGATCCGCATCTTCACCCGCATCCTCGCTGTACCAAACTGGGCGCTGGTGCCGGTGATCGCGATCATCACCGGGATCGGCGTGTATGCCGTGCACGCCACCACCTTCGACCTGTTCCTGATGGTCGGCATCGGCATCATGGGCTACATCCTGCGCAAGCTGGACTTCCCGCTGTCGCCGATCCTGCTCGGCTTCATCCTCGGCGGGCTGATGGAGCAGAACCTGCGCCGTGCGCTGTCGATCTCCAACGGTGAACTGGGCATCCTCTGGTCGAGCCCGATCAGCATGGGCGTGTGGGTACTGACGGTGTGCATGCTGTGCCTGCCGCTGCTGCGTATCTGGCGCAAGCGCAGCCTGCAGCGCCGGGCCATGGCTGATGCCTGATCGGTCGTTGCCCCTGTATTGGGCGACCGGGCTGGTCGGCCTTACTGGTGGGTATCTCGCCAGCACGGTCGGCTGGCCTTTGCCCTGGATGGTCGGCGCGTTGTTGGCGATCATCCTGGTGCGCTGCCTGACCCCCTGGCAGCTGTCGGAAATCCCCAATGGGCGCAAATGCGGGCAATGCATCATCGGCCTGGGCATCGGCCTGCACTTCACCCCCGCTGTGATCGAACAGGTGGGCAGCCACTTTCTGCTGATCTTCTTTGGCGCGCTGTTCACTACCCTGTCCAGCGTGATCAGCGTGTGGTTGCTGCGACGTACCGGCGAAGACCGCGCAACCGCCTTCTTCGCCAGCATGCCGGGCGGTTCGGGTGAGATGGTCAACCTGGGCGCGCGCAATGGCGCGGTGCTCAGCCAGGTGGCGGCGGCGCAAAGCCTGCGTGTGTTGGCAGTGGTGCTGTGCGTGCCGGCGCTGTTCAAGTTCCTGATGGGTGACGGCGTACCGCTCAATCATGCCGGCAGTGTGAGCTGGAGCTGGCTAGCGTTGATCGCCCCGCTGGGTATAGCCGCGGGCTTTATCTGGCAGCGGTTGCGCCAGCCCAACCCCTGGCTGTTCGGGCCGCTGCTGGTGGCGGCGACGGTTAGCCTGGCGGGCAACCTGCAGATCGGCCTGCCTGATGGCGCTAGTCAAATCGGCCAGTGGCTGATTGGCAGCGGCCTGGCCTGCCACTTCAACCGCGCGTTTTTCCGCCGCGCACCTTCGTTTCTGGGCCGTACGTTGCTGGCCACGGCGCTGTGCATGTTGATTGCCGGCAGCGCAGCGTGGGGGTTGAGCGTGATGACGTCGCTAGACCTGCGTTCGCTGACCCTGGGGATGATGCCCGGCGGGATTGCGGAGATGAGCCTGACGGCGGAGACCCTGCAACTGTCGGTGCCGTTGGTGACAGCGCTGCAAGTGATGCGGTTGTTGTTCGTGTTGTTTTTGGCAGAGCCGCTGTTCCGGCTCTGGAACGCAGAAAAAGCCTGAAACACCGCGTCGCCTACTTCGCGGTGTTTCATGCCATCAAAGCGGCGGCAAGGCCCAGTTGATCGGTGCCAACCCACGCTGTTCGAGGAAGCTGTTGGCCCGGCTGAAGTGCCCGCAACCGAGGAAGCCTCGATACGCCGACAAGGGCGACGGATGCACCGACTTCAGCACCAGGTGCTTGGTGCCATCGATCAGCTTCTGCTTGCCCTGGGCATGCGCGCCCCACAGCAGGAACACCACGTTCGGGCACTGCTCGCTGACCACCTGGATGACCCGGTCGGTAAAGAACTCCCAGCCCTTCTTGGCATGTGAAGCCGCATTGGCGCGCTCCACGGTCATGGTCGTGTTGAGCAGCAGCACACCTTGCTCGGCCCAGCTCTGCAGGTAGCCGTGGCTGGCGATCGGAATGTTCAGGTCGCGCTGCAGCTCTTTGTAGATATTGACCAGCGACGGCGGCGTGGCGACGCCAGGCTGCACCGAGAAGCATAGGCCATGGGCCTGGCCTGGGCCGTGATACGGGTCCTGGCCGAGGATCACCACCTTGACCTGCTGCAACGGCGTCGAGTTAAGGGCATTGAAGATCAGCGGGCCTGGAGGGTAGATCTCTTTGCCGGCCGCGTGCTCCTGGCGCAGGAATTCGCGCAGCTGATGCATGTAGGGCTGGTCGAATTCGTCGCGCAATGCGGCTTTCCAGCTGGGTTCGAGTTTGATGCGATCGTCGTCAGTCATGGGGCCATCCGTAAACAATGGCGCGACACTAGGTAAGCCTCCTCCGCTTGTCAAACGATCCGACCGACGACCGGCATGATCCCGCAGGCAGGCCATACTTGTGCGATGACCTGCGAGAGGTAGTCCATGTCTATTCATTGCGAGGTACTCACCGGTGCCGATGGCGCCTGTATCGGCATCGCCACCCTGGATGCACCCAAGGCGCTCAATGCGCTGAACCTGAGGATGATCGAAGTACTCGGCGAGCAGTTGCACGCCTGGGCCCGCGACCCTGGCGTGGTCTGCGTGCTGCTGCGGGGCAATGGCGCCAAGGCGTTCTGTGCCGGGGGCGACGTCAGGGCGCTGGCCCAGGCTTGCCGCGATCACCCCGGCAGCGTGCCGCCGCTGGCCGCCACCTTCTTCGCTGCCGAGTATCGCCTCGATTACCTGCTGCACACCTACCCCAAGCCGCTGCTGTGCTGGGGGCACGGGCATGTGCTGGGTGGCGGTATGGGGCTGCTGCAAGGCGCCAATGTGCGCATCGTCACGCCCAGCAGCCGGTTGGCGATGCCAGAGATCAGCATCGGCCTCTACCCCGACGTCGGCGCCAGCTGGTTCCTCGCCCGTCTGCCGGGCAAGCTGGGGCTGTTCCTCGGGCTGACCGGCGCCCCAATCAATGCCCGCGATGCCCTCGACCTGGGTCTCGCCGATCGTTTCTTCGGCGAGCACCAGCAGGAGGAGCTGATCGAAGAGTTGTTGCAGCTGAACTGGCAGGAGCAGACCGAGTTGCAGCTCAACAGCCTGCTCAAGGCTGAGCAGCATCGCGCGTGCGAGGAGCTACCCGAGGCGCAATGGCTGCCCCGGCGCCAAGTGATCGATGAGCTGCTGGATGTCGCCGACCCCGCCGGCGCGTGGCATGCGCTGCAAGGCCTGAAATATCACAACGACCCTCTGCTGGCCGAAGCAGGTGAACACCTGCATGAGGGGTGCCCGTTGACCGCGCATTTGGTGTGGGAACAGATCCGCCGGGCCCGGCACCTGTCATTGGCGCAGGTATTCCAGATGGAGTTCGGCATGAGCCTGAATTGCTGCCGTCACCCGGAATTCAGCGAAGGGGTGCGCGCGCGCCTGCTGGACAAAGACAATCAGCCGCGATGGCACTGGCCGGATGTAGCGCAGGTGCCAGCGGCGGTGGTCGAGGCGCATTTTGCCAAGGTCTGGGAGGGGCGCCATCCACTGGCGGATTTGGCTTGAGCCAATTAATTAAAAGGGGCCGCTTGACGGCCCCTTCTGGCATCTCACCGCTGCCAGTTGCGGCCCTGCCCCCGGCCGCCATCTGGCCTGCGGTCACGGTCCCCTCGCCCATTGGAATGCCAACGATCATTCTGATACCGCTGGCTGCCATCGCGATAGTCATGGCGGTCACGGTCACGCCCATAGTCATAGCGCTGGCGATTGCCGTAGTCGTACCGCGGGTTGCCATGCCACTGGTTCATGCCTGGCTGTGGGTGGGGCCTGTACTGCGGCACCGGCGCCGGGCGGTAATAACGAGGTGCGGGCTGATAGTAGTAACGCGGCTGCGGCGTTACATAGTAGCGGTCGTATCGGTAATACCCCGGCGATACATAACGGTCGGTGGAGTAGTAATCCGATCGGTAGTAGCCCCCGTCGCCGTAGTAAGGGGCGCAGGCAGAGGTCATCAGACCCAACAGGGCGATCAACAGCATTCGATAGGACATGGCGGCCTCCTGGACCGCTGGAGTGCCCGAACAGCGGCGCTGGCGAGCGTCGATGCAAAACGCGTTCATCGACACTGAATAAGACCGCCATACCGAGGTGCAGTGCCATTTTTGCAATAATTTGAAACAGGTGCGATAACCCTGAAAAACTTGCAGTCATTTACCGGTCATCTCACTAGAATGACCGCCTTGGCACACATCACGGGAAGATCATGCCTGCACGTTCCGCTCTGTTTTCGCAGCGTTCGCTGATCGTCACCCTGCTGATGCTGCTGGCCAGCGGCTTTCTCGCCACTTCCCTGCTCAGCTACTTCGCCTCACGCAGCGCCATTCGCGATGGCATCGTCAACACTGAACTGCCACTGACCTCCGACACGGCCTATTCGGAAATCCAGAAAGACCTGATCCGCCCTGTGCTGATCGCCTCGATGATGGCCCAGGACACCTTCTTGCGGGACTGGGTACTGTCCGGTGAGCAGGACACCCAGCGCATCACCCGCTACCTGGGCGAGATCATGGGCAAGCAGGACATCTTCACCTCGTTCTTCGTCTCCGACCGCAGCCTCACCTACTACCAGGCCAAGGGCGTACTCAAGCAGATCAAGCCAGGCAGCTGGCGCGATGCCTGGTACTTTCGCCTACGCGACCTCAAGGCACCCTATGAGATAAACGTCGACCTGGACATGGCCAACCAGGACAGCCTGACGGTGTTCATCAACTACCAGGTGCTGGACTACCAACACCGCTTCCTCGGCGCGGCCGGGGTGGGCTTGAGTGTGTCGTCGGTGGTCAAGCTGATCGACGAGTACCAGCGCCGCTACCAACGCTCGGTGCTGTTCACCGATGCCAAGGGCAAGGTCCTGCTGACCGGCTCCGAAGGTGGCCCCCACGGCTTGCGCGTCGGCCAGCCGCTGAGCGACAACTCCGAGCTGAGCGACCTGCTGGCACAGCAACCGGTACCTGGCGAAGGCAGCCACGAATACCGCGACAGCGACAACCACAGCCACTTTCTCAATGTGCGGCACCTGCCCGAGCTGGACTGGTACCTGCTGGTGGACAAGCGCGAAACCGGTACCCTGGACCGCATCCGCCACTCGCTGTACCTGAACCTGGCAATCTGCGCGATGATCACCCTGGTGGTGCTGTTACTGGTGCATGCGATGGTCAAGCGCCACCAGGCCAGCACCGAGGCGCTGGCCACCCTCGACAGCCTCACCGGCCTGCCCAATAGGCGCAGCTTCGACCTGCTGGCCGCCCAGGCCCTGCATGAGGCCCAGCGCGACAGCGGCCCGCTGGTGGCCCTGCTGATCGACCTTGACCACTTCAAGGTGCTCAACGACACCCATGGCCACCTGGCCGGCGACGAAGTGCTGCGCCAGTTCGCCAATGTGCTGCAGGGCAGCCTGCGCCAGTCGGATATACTCTGCCGCTGGGGCGGTGAGGAATTTATCGTGCTGCTGCGAGAGGCAGAAGGCCGGCAAGCGGAGGAAGTGGCGGAAAAAATCCGCCGCCGCACCGAACAGCTGACCTTCAGCTACGACGACCGACCGTTGCGCCTGACCACCAGCATCGGCCTGAGCAGCCTGCAACCGGGCGATACCTTGCATGCCCTGCTGACCCGCGCCGACCGTGCGCTCTATTGTGCCAAGCAGGCCGGCCGCAACCGCGTCTGCAGTGAAGTTTCCGGACCCGACCATGAATGACAGCCAGCACTGCCCCGCCTGCGGCGCCCTCAACCAGTGCAGCCTGGCTGATCCTCGCAGCGCCACGCAGGCCTGTTGGTGCTACAGCGTGACCATCGACCCCGCCGTGCTCCAGGCCCTGCCCGCCGAGTTGCGTGACAAGGCCTGCCTGTGCCCGCGCTGCGCAGCGGTCGAAGCGCAACTGCAGGCAGCGCCGCCCGGCACAAAGCGCTAGACTGCGCGGCCTTTAACTTCAGCCCCCTTCGCCATGCGCCTCGACCGTTTTCTTGCCAACCTGCCCTGCTACAACCGCCAGCACGTTCGCCTGCTGCTGGTGCAGCGCCGCGTGCGGGTCGATGGCCAAGTGGCAGTCGACCCGTTGACGGAGGTGCGTGAGTTCAGCCGCGTCGAGGTGGATGAGCAACTGCTGCAGGCCGGGCGGCCGGCGCGCTACCTAATGCTCAACAAGCCGACCGGGTGCGTCAGCGCCACCCAGGACCCACAACACCGCACGGTCCTCGAGTTGCTGCCCGCTGAACTGCGCGACGACCTGCACATCGCCGGGCGCCTGGACTTCAACACCACTGGCCTACTTATCCTGACCAACGACGGCCAATGGTCGCGTCGCCTGACCCAGCCAACGACCAAACTGCCCAAGCATTACCTGGTCGAGACCGAGGACGAGATTGGCGAGCATTATGCTGCCAAGTTCCACGAAGGCCTGTATTTCGCCTTCGAAAACCTCACCACCCTGCCCGCCCAACTCGACATCCTTGGCCCCCGCCAGGCCCGGTTGGCAATCGTCGAGGGGCGGTACCACCAGGTCAAACGCATGTTTGGCCATTTCGACAACAAGGTGGTGGGGCTGCACCGCGAGAGCATGGGCGCGATTCGCCTGGATCCGACGTTGGCACCGGGGGCATTCAGGGCGTTGACGACTGAGGAAATCGCCTCGGTCTAGGTTGTTTGCACCGGCCTCTTCGCGGGCTTGCCCGCGAAGAGGCCAGGGCAGTGTCACACGACCGCCCGGCGGCCCAAGTCACATTTTCCCCCGAACGGCACTTGCAGGATCCCCAGGCCACTGCTTGAATCCAAATCGTCAGTCTGCATGTGACTCATGAGTCACGCCCGCAGTCGAAGACACCTTTTTGCCGGCCACCCAACGCCTAGATGCCTTGGGGCACGGCAAATTGCCCGCCAAAAACAATACCGTCGACATGTGTGCCAAGGATCGACACAGGGCCCCCGGTAACTCTTCAAGGCAAATGCCTACCTGTCATAAAGAACGTGCACCCTAGGTGACGCGAATACCCTTTTTTGCGCCAGGAGTCGATGACATGAGGCCAGAAATCGCTGTACTTGATATCCAAGGTCAGTATCGGGTTTACACGGAGTTCCATCGCGCGGATGCAGCCGAGAAGACGATCATTTTGATCAACGGTTCGCTGGCCACCACGGCCTCGTTCGCCCAGACAGTGCGGAACCTGCACCCACAATTCAACGTCGTGCTGTTCGACCAGCCGTACGCCGGCAAATCCAAACCGCACAACCGCCAGGAACGGCTGATCACCAAGGAGACCGAGGCGCATATCCTCCTTGAGCTGATCGAGCACTTCCAGGCCGATCACGTGATGTCGTTTTCGTGGGGCGGTGCGAGCACGCTGCTGGCGCTGGCGCACCAGCCGCGGCGAGTGAAGAAGGCCGTGGTCAGCTCGTTCTCACCGGTGATCAACGAACCGATGCGCGACTACCTGGACCGTGGCTGCCAGTACCTGGCCGCCTGTGACCGCTACCAGGTCGGCAACCTGGTCAACGACACCATCGGCAAGCACCTGCCCTCGCTGTTCAAGCGCTTCAACTATCGCCACGTGAGCAGCCTGGACAGCCACGAGTACGCGCAGATGCACTTCCACATCAACGAAGTGCTGCAACATGACTTGGAACGGGCATTGAGTGGTGCGCGCAACATCGATATCCCGGTGCTGTTCATCAACGGCGACCGCGATGAGTACACCACGGCTGAAGATGCGCGCGAGTTTGGTCGCCATGTGGGCAAGAGCCACTTCAGCGTGATTCGCGATGCTGGGCACTTCCTCGACATGGAAACCAAGGCGGCCTGCGAAGACACCCGCAGCGCGCTGCTCGGCTTCCTCAAGCCGACCGTGCGTGAGCCACGTCAACGCTACCAGCACGTACAGGGGCAGCATGCACTGGCCATCTGAGCGCCTCGGCGTCCTGTAGCCCTTTACCCGCAGGCTATGGGTCGCCGACAAGCTTTTTTATAACCCTTTTTATAACTAGGGCTTCTAATTCGATGAGGGTTCTGGTAAAAAGTCGAACGCAGACGCGGGTATAGTTTAGTGGCAAAACGAAAGCTTCCCAAGCTTTAGTTGAGGGTTCGATTCCCTCTACCCGCTCCACCTCGCATTCCCGCATGGCGTTCCAGCAACGTCATCGCTGTCAAAAGGAGCCTCGGCTCCTTTTTTCGTTTCTGCCTATTCGTTTTCATGCCCCTTTGTTGATCTGGCCCATGGCCACTTCCCAGCCGTTGCGCTTGAATGCGCGGCTGGCGAATCCGCTTGCAAGCGAAACGGCTTGAAGCGCATATGCTTGATGGATTCGTGAAACATTTCGAAAGGACCGCGCATGTTTCTGTCCCGCTGGCTACCTGGCCTCGCCAACCTGTTGCACTACCGCCGTGAGTGGTTTCATGCCGACCTGCAGGCTGGGCTTTCGGTGGCGGCGATCCAGATCCCCATCGCCATCGCTTATGCACAAATCGTAGGCCTGCCGCCGCAATATGGCCTGTATGCCTGCGTGCTGCCGATGATGGTGTATGCGCTGATCGGCAGCTCGCGTCAGCTGATGGTCGGCCCGGATGCCGCCACCTGCGCGATGATCGCCGGGGCCGTGGCACCGTTGGCGCTGGGCGACCCGCAGCGTATTGCCGAGCTGTCGGTAATTGTCACCGTGCTGGTGGGCGTGATGTTGATCGGGGCGGGCCTGGCCAGGGCCGGGTTCATCGCCAGCTTCTTCTCACGGCCGATCCTGATCGGTTACCTCAATGGCATTGGCCTGAGCCTGATCGCCGGGCAGTTGTCCAAGGTGGTCGGGTTCAAGATCGAGGGCGACGGGTTCATCCTCAGCCTGGTCAACTTCTTCCAGCGCTTGGGCGAGATTCATGGGGTGACCCTGGCCATCGGCCTGTCCGCGCTGGCGCTGCTGATCTGGCTCCCGCAGCGCTACCCACGGCTACCGTCGGCGCTGGTGGCGGTGGCGCTGTTCACGGTTGTGGTAGGCCTGTTCGGCCTGGACCGCTTCGGTGTCGCCATCCTTGGCCCGGTACCGGCCGGCATGCCGCAGCTGGCTTGGCCGCAAAGCAACCTGGCAGAAATGAAAAGCCTGCTGCGCGACGCCCTGGGTATTGCCACCGTCAGTTTCTGCAGCGCCATGCTCACAGCGCGCAGTTTTGCCGCACGCCATGGCTACGCCATCAACGCCAACCATGAATTCGTGGCACTCGGGGTGAGCAACCTGGCGGCCGGGATGTCGCAAGGCTTTGCAATCAGCGGCGCCGACTCGCGTACCGCAGTCAACGACATGGTCGGCGGCAAGAGCCAGCTGGTCGGCATCATCGCTGCGCTGGTGATCGCCCTGATCCTGCTGTTCTTCACCGCCCCTATGGCCTGGATCCCCCAGGCGGCGCTGGGTGCCGTGTTGCTGATGGCGGGCTGGGGGCTGATCGACATCAAGTCGCTGAAGAGCATCCGGCGCCTGAGCCGCTTCGAGTTCTGGCTCTGCCTGCTGACCACGGTCGGCGTGCTGGGCCTGGGCGTGCTGCCGGGTATCGTGTTTGCCGTGACCCTGGCGATCCTGCGCCTGCTATACAGCATCTACCAGCCCACCGACGCAGTGCTGGGCTGGCTGCCGGGCACCGAGGGCCAGGTCGACATTCGCAAGTTCAAGGACGCCCGCACCGTACCGGGGTTGGTGGTGTACCGCTTCGACGATGCGATCCTGTTCTTCAATGCCGACTACTTCAAGATGCGCCTGCTGGAAGCCGTGCAGAGCCAGGCCCAGCCCAAGGTCGTGCTGTTCGATGCCGAAGCGGTGACCAGCATCGACGTCAGCGGCATTGCCGCGCTGCGCGAAGTGCGCGACACCCTGGCTGCCCAAGGCATCTTCTTCGCCATCGCCCGCGCCCGCGGCACCTTCCTGCGCATGCTGGTGCGCTCAGGGATGGCAAGGGAGATGGAGGACAAACTGCTGTTCGGCTCGGTACGCGCCGGGATCCGCGCCTATCGGGTGTGGCGGAACAGGAGTCGCCACGTGTCAACGCCGGAGTAAAACGCGTCAAAGTGCTTACGCTGAATCCAGGCCAATCACCCTCTACTGTAGGAGCAGCCTTGTGCTGCGAAGAGGCCAGTGACAACACATACCCTTCGCTGTTAGCGCTGGCCTCTTCGCAGCACAAGGCTGCTCCTACAGGGGATGCAGGGCATCAACGGTATTCAGCGCACGCCTTGGAACTTACCTCACCCGGCCTGCCGATCAGGCTCACCAGGCCACACGGCAATGACCCGCGCCATTGCAGGTAATCATGCCCCGCGGGGTACTCCACCGCTTCAACCGCATAGCCCTTGGCACGCAACACATCGCGCAGGTGGCGGTTGGTATCCAGAATCGTCGGCCCTTCGAACAGCCCCGATTGCAGGTAGAAACGTAGCGGCTTGGGAGTTGCCTGGACGTACTCACGGGTCAGCCAGCCTGGCTCTTCCCCGTCCTTGGCCCACCAATACGACCCCGACAGGCTCAGCACATTGCCGAACAACTCAGGGTGCATCAGGCCCAGGTAGGACGCGGCCAGCCCCCCGTAGCTGGAGCCGGCGATTACCGTACTGGCCGCGGGGGCACTCAAGCCTTGTTGTCGCGCCCAGGGCATTAGTTGTTCGGCCATGAAACGGGCGAACCGTGGGTTGGGTGGCAGTTCCTGCTGGCGGCTGAGGTCGCTGGGGTTGGCGATGATGATGGCTGCCGTGGGCGGGATCAGGCCATCGGCGATCAGGTTGTCGAGAAGGGTCGGCGTAGGCACTTGCCGGGTATAGGCGTGGGCGTCGAACAGCACCAGCAAGGCCTGGCCTGCAGCACCCGGGCGCCAGCCAGCCGGTCGGTACAGGTAGACATCGCGCGTGTTGGCCAGCACGTCGCTGGCCAGGCGCTTGCGTTCGAGCGTGCCACGGGCGATACCTGGTCGCTCAGCTACCCAGGGCTGCGGGGGCGCATCCGGCAATTCCAGGCGTGAACGCGACAGCCAGGCATCACCGCTGCTGTCGGCGAAGGTGGCAGGGTTGAGCGGGTCGCGGCGCGTGGTGGCAAGAATCACCCGGCGGTCATCCGACGGTGGCACATCAGGCGCCATTTGGTAGCTGAGCCGGGTGCTGGCCGGGACCTCGAAACTGGCGTACCAGACATCGCTGGTGCCAAGCCGTTGCAGCGCTTCGTGACGGCCCGACGGCGCGCCGAACATCCGCACATTGTGCTGGGCGCCGCGCCACAGAAACGTCACCAGGCGCTGCTGCGGCTGGCCCGGTAGCCGCTCGACCAGCGGCGTGCCCTGGGCCTTTCGCGCGTTCCAGAACGCTTCGGTATCACCGCCCTGGGCAAGCTGCCCCGCCAGCTCAGCCAGGGCCGGGCTGGCCAGCCGTGGTGGGCTTTGCCGCTGCTCGGCACGCACCAGTACCTGCTCCAGGCGCAGCCTGAAAGGGGCGCCCGGGCGCCCGTCCAGTGGCTCTGCACGCAAGCCGTATGCCCCCGGGCTGTCGGCGACAAAGATGAACGCGCGCGGTTGGTCCTGGCCGTCGATCAACAGGCGCAAGGGCCTGCCCTGCGGGTCCAGCAGGCGCAGGCTGACGTCGCCTTCGACCCGGCCGCGCACCAGGTCGCCCGCCTTGAGCCCAACGTGCCAGACCGTGCTGCCTGCCGCCATGGCCTGGCCGTTGACAGCCTGACCGGGCTGCAGCGTGGCTTCGCTTGCAGCCTGCGCCACGGCGCTGGTCAAGGCCAGCAGCAAGGCGCAACGGATGAGAGAGATGCGGTTCATGCGCACCTCAGAAGTCGACGCTGGCGGACAGCTTCAAGGTGCGCGGTTCGCTGACGGTGGCATACCCCGGGTTGAACACCCCCGCCCAGTAGGCACGATTCTCGACGTTCTCCAGGCTGGCGCGCAGGGTCACGTCCTTGCTCAGCACGCGGGTGGCGTAGCGCGCGCCCAGGTCGTAGCGCGTCCATTGTGGGATTTTCAGCGTGTTCTCGTCGTCCAGGTACTGCGAGCTGCTGTGAATGCCCAGTGCCGTCAGGGTCAGGCCATCGACCCAGGGCAGGTCCCACTCGGCGCCGAGGTTGGCCGACCAGGCCGGTACACCGCGGGCGGTGTTGCCATCCAGGGTACCGTTGGCCGTCTTGCTCAGTTCGGCGCGGGTGTAGGTCACCCCGCCCAGCAGGCGTACGCCAGGGGCGGCTTCACCGAACATGTTCCACTCCACGCCACGGTTACGCTGCTCGCCATCATCGGTGTACCAGAAGGTGTCGCCGCGGGTGTTCTTGACCATGCTGGGTTTCTCGATCTGGAACACCGCCAGGGTATGGCTGAACGTGCCCAGGTCCCACTTCACGCCCGCTTCCATCTGCTTGGCCACGTACGGCGCAAATTGCTCGTCCTTGTTCAGGGCCCCCACCTCGGTCACCGTGCCACCTTGGGTCAGGCCTTCGATGTAGTTGGCGTACAGCGACACCGGCGCATCCCAGGGTTTGACCACGATGCCAAAGGCCGGGGTCAGTTTGCGTTCGTCATAGGCCGTTGGTTTGCTCATCTTCTGCCGAACCCGCTGGGCACGCGCACCCAGGGTCAGCAACACACGCTCGTCGAAGAAACCGAGGGTGTCGGCCAGGGCGAAGCTGGACAAGGTATTGTCGCCGGTCTTGTCGTTCGAGCCGTGATCACCGGCAATCACCCCTTTGACCGGGCGATAGAGGTTGGTGTCGTAGGTGGCGCCGGTGACCGTGGGCGCTCGGCCGATGTCCTGGTGCAGCAGCGACGTCGTCAACACCAGCTGGTGGGTGACCGGCCCCGTCATGAAGTTGCCACGCAGGCCGGCCTCGGTGGACAGGCTGTGGGTGTAGCCGGCCTGGTTGTAAGTCTGCCCCTTGGCGCTGCCATCGGCCGCCTGCACCCGGATGCGGGTACCGTTCAGGAAGCCGTCGTAGTACGTGCGCGCCCCACCCACACTGGCAAATGCCGTCCAGTCGTCGTTGAGCTGGTACTCGCCACGCAGCACCACTGCCTTGCTGACTTGTTTGGCATAGATGCCTTCCAGCACGTTGGTGTCGGGCTTGGGCGCCTTGGTCACGTAGCCCAGCTCGCTGAAGCCCGCCATCATCGGGCTGCCGTTGTCGAGTTTCTCATGGGTCTCGTAGGCATCGAGTTCGAGCTTGAAGTCGTCACCTCGGTAATCCAGCGCCAGGGCGGCCAGCGTGCGGTCCTTGGATTGTTCGTCGACGCCCATGTCGCCACTGCCATACACCCCATTGAAGCGGACACCAAAGCGCCCATCGGCAAAGCGTCGGGCCACGTCGATGTGCTGGGCAAAGTAGCCATCGGAGACGTAGCTTGTGGTCAGCCGGGTCAGTGGGGCATCGCCGGCACGCTTGGGTACCAGGTTGACATTGCCGCCCACCCCGCCATTAGGCGCCATGCCGCTGAGCAATGCGCTTGGGCCTTTGAGCACTTCGACCCGTTCGAGGAATTCGGTCGGCACATGGCCATCCGGCGCCAAGCCGTACAGGCCATTTACCGCCAGCTCCGAGGATTCCAGGCCATAGCCACGGATCATGAAGTTCTCGTAGGCATGGCCTTCGCCGGTGCTGAAGCGGATCGACGGGTCATTGCGCAGCACGGCGCCAACCGTGCCGCTCTGCTGGTCGGCGATGGTCTTGGCGGTGTAGGCGGTGATGTTGAATGGCGTGTCCATGATGTCGCGATTGCCCAGCATGCCAAGCCGTGCACCGCGCGCCACCTGGCCGCCGCTGTAGGCCTCGGGCAGTTCACTGTTGAAACCGGCGGCGTTGACGTTGGTGGCGCCGAGGGTCAAGGCGCCGTCCTCGGCGGTGCTGCGCAGGGTCACCACGCCGTTGTGCTCCTCGGCCACCAGGTCGGTGCCGATCAGCAACTGCTGCAAGGCTTGCAGCACGCTGAAGCGCCCGTGCAGGGCTGGCGCAGTGCGGCCTGCGAGTACCCGGCTGTCAGCGGCAATGGCCACACCGGACTGGCGGGCAAGCGCGTGCACCGTGGTTTCCAGCGATTGGCTCGGAAAATCCAGGGCCAGTGGCTGGCTGTCAGCCAGGGCCATGCCCGGCGACAACAGGCTGCCCAGTGCGCAGGCCAGGGCCAGGTGGCGCAGTGGCGCGGATAAACGGGTGGAGGCGAACGACATGAAGGGTCCTTGCTCTTGGAGGGGTTCACCGTTGATGACGCCGCTCCAGCGGCTTACCCCTCAAAACTTTTTTCAGCGCGCCAACAGTTCCACCCTGCCCTGCCGTTCGCTCAGGCGCACCGGCAGAATGCGTGGCAACGCTTCCAGCAGTTTCTGCGGCTGATCGATAGGGAAGCTGCCGGTCAGCTTCAGTTCGGCGACTTCCGGCGCCAACAGCACGGGCCGCGGCAGATAGGCATTGAGCTCGCCGATCACTTCTCGCAGCGACTGGTCGGTGTAAGACCACCAACCGCGTTGCCAATGGTCGACGTCCGGGCCGAGTCGCCCCTGCGCATGCAGGTTGCTCAGGTGCCCCTGACCATCGATGCAGACACGCTCACCAGCGCCAAGGGTACGTTCGCCACCGTGCAGGTCACGCACTTGTACACGGCCGCGGGCCACCGCCACGAACACCCGGTCACCCCGGTCGCTGACCGTGAAGGCCGTGCCCAGCACCTGCACACTGCCCACACGGGTGCTGATATGGAAAGGCCGCCAGCGCTCATGGGCGACGTCGAAGAAGACATTGCCGTGCAACAGCATCACCTGGCGCTGGCCATGGTCGAAGCGGATACGCAGGTTGCTCTCGGCCGCCACCAGCAGTTGGCTGCCATCGGGCAAGACCAGGCTGCGGGGCTGTTCGCCGTGCGCGGTCTGCAGGTCTTGCTGGAATGCAGCGGTGCGCTGCCACATCCAGCCCAGCCAGCCACCTGCCCCCAGCAGTACCGCCAACGCGCTGCCCTGGCGCAGCAGGCGCCGACGGCTCGGGTCATGCGGCTGCGGCTGCAGGGCGCCGCGCAATTGCGGCGCCAGGCGATGCACCAGTTGCCAGCGCTGCTCGGCCTCAAGCCAGGCGCGCTCATGTTCGTCGCTCTTACGCCGCCAGCGCAGCGCCTGGCCGCTGGCTTCGCGCACACGCGTGGGGTCGTCGCCATGCATCGCCGCGAGGTAGACCAAGGCCTGTTGCACCTTGCGTGCGGCAACCGGGTCAGCCATGGCGGCTGGCCAGGCGCAGTTCGGAGAGGTCGAACACCGCGCGGGCGATGTGCAATTCCACCGACTTGGCCGACAGCGCCAGCGCCTCACACACCTCGCGATGGCTCTGGCCATACAGCCGCACCCGCACGAATACTTCGCGGCGCAGGCGCGGCATGCGCTCGATCAGTGCAATCAGTTGCTGCAACTGCTCGCGCGCGATCAGGATGTCCTCGACGCTGGGGCTCAAGCCGTCTACGCGCACCAGCCAATCCTCCAGCGCCGCCAACTCGGTGCTGCGCCGCCGGTACTGATCGATGCACAAGTTACGCGCCGCCTGAAACAACAACGCGCGCGCATTGAGCACCGGCGCATTCAGCGCGTGGGCATAGGCTTGGGCAAAGCTGGACTGAGCGATGTCTGCGGCGTCGTCGGGGTTGCGCAGGCGCCCGCTGAGGTAGCGACGCAGGTCACTGTAGTTGGCCAGCAGATCATCGACGACCGCCTGCAAGGCCGGCGCAGGGCCGCTCCAGGGTGTGGAAAAGGATGTCATTGAAGGTGAGCGTCGCTAATAGGAATCCGTATCATTCTCACACATGACTTCTTGTCCTCGCCAGCCTCAATCACCTAGCGCTTGAATGACATGCTAAAGTCGCCCCGTTTTCCGCTCCGCCCAACGGACCCCGCATGCCCGCACTTGACGCTTACCTCACCCCCTGGCCAGAACTCGACCAACGCCACCCTTGCGACGCCCTGCTGCTGGGCAACGGCGCCAGCCGTGCACTGTGGAAGCCGTTTGGCTATTTCTCGCTGTTCGAGGAAGCGCAGCGCGCGGGCCGCAAAAAAGGCTTGGCGATCAGCGACCAAGCCTTGTTCAAGTCACTCGCCACCGAATTGTTCGAGCCCGTGCTCAGCGCCCTCAACAGCACGGTGCGGGTCAACGCGGCCCTGGCCATCAACTCCACTGCACCGCTGAACCGCTACTACTCGATCAAGGAAGCGCTGATTCATGCCGTGCGCACAGTGCACCTGCCATGGCCTTTGATGCCAGCCGCCACGCTGGCCATGCTGAACCAGGCCTTGCGCGGCTATCGCAACATCTACACCAGCAATTACGACCTGATCGTGCCTTGGGCCGTGCAGCACGCCCCACAAGGTTTTGCCGAGCTGTTCGATGAGCAAGGCTTTTTCGACGTACGCCGCACCCGCAGTGAAGGCACCCGCGTGCTGCACCTGCATGGCGGCCTGCACCTGTTGAAACTGCCGGATGGCACTACCCGCCAACGCAGCGCAGAGAGCGCCGAGTTGCTCGATGGCTTTGCCGTGAACATTCCGGGTGAAGTGCCCTTGTTCATCAATGAAGACCGCAGCGACGAAAAGCTGCGCGCCATTCGTCACTCGGACTACCTCAGCTGGTGCTTGGCGCAATTGGCCCAGGAACGCCAGGGGTTATGCCTGTTCGGGCAGCATCTGGACAGCAGTGACCAGCACCTGGTCGAGGCGGTTCGACAGGCACAACCTCGCCATTTGTCGATTGCCATTCGGCCGTTGGGGGAGGCGTCGGTAATCAATCAGAAGCAGCACTTCATCGACCGGTTCGGGGATTTGCCGGCGACTGCGCTGCACTTTTTCGATGCGAGTACGCACCCGTTGGGGTTGGCTGACTTGGCGGTCGAGGTGCCGGCTGCTCGGCGTTGAGGTGGGTATCTGTTCGCCACAACATTTTTGGCGCCTTTGAGGCCGAGCGCCGCCCGCG
>NZ_BNTL01000030.1:0-131223 GCF_022179005.1 Pseudomonas sp. PAGU 2196
ATGCGAGGCCTCGAAAGCGTGCTGAGCAGCTTGCGCTGACCCTGTGTAGGAGCAGCCTTGTGCTGCGAAGAGGCCGGTGAGAGCAACCGCGATATGTGCCGTTTGCACTGGCCTCTTCGCAGCACAAGGCTGCTCCTACAGGGAGGGTGTGTTGGGCGCTTGGGCAGCGCTAGAAAGGGCTCAGCGCACCAGGCAAGGGCGCTTGTTGTCGAACTGCCAGCCCGGTATCAGAAACTGCATCGCCACGCTGTCATCCCGCGCCCCAAGGCCCATGTTGCGGTAGCACTCGTGCGCCTTGGCCAGCTGGTCTTCATCGATCTCCACACCCAACCCTGGGCGCGCTGGCACGCGCACATGGCCGTCGACGATACGCAGCGGCTCACGTGTCAGGCGCTGGCCGTCCTGCCAGATCCAGTGGGTGTCGATGGCGGTGATTTCACCCGGTGCGGCGGCAGCCACTTGGGTGAACATGGCCAGGGAGATGTCGAAGTGGTTGTTGGAATGCGAGCCCCAGGTCAGCCCCCAGTCATTGCACATCTGCGCCACCCGCACCGAGCCCTGCAAGGTCCAGAAGTGCGGGTCGGCCAGCGGGATGTCCACCGATTGCAGTTGGATCGCATGGCCCATCTGGCGCCAGTCGGTGGCGATCATGTTGGTGGCGGTGGGCAGCCCCGTGGCACGGCGGAACTCGGCCATCACCTCGCGGCCCGAGTAGCCGTTTTCGGCACCGCAGGGGTCTTCGGCATAGGCCAGCACGTCGTGCTTGTCACGGCACAGGGCGATGGCCTCTTTAAGCGACCAGGCGCCGTTCGGGTCGAGGGTGATGCGCGCATCGGGGAAGCGTTCGGCCAGGGCGGTCACTGCCTCCATCTCTTCCTCACCGCGCAGTACGCCTCCCTTGAGCTTGAAGTCACTGAAGCCATAGCGCTGCCTGGCGGCTTCGGCCAGGCGCACGACCGCTTCCGGGGTCAGGGCCTTCTCGTGGCGCAGGCGGAACCAGTCATCGTCCGCCTCCGCTTCGCTGCGGTAGGCCAGGTCGGTCTGCTGGCGGTCGCCGATGTAGAACAGGTAACCCAGCATCTTCACCGCCTCGCGCTGCTGCCCTTCGCCGAGCAGTGCGGCCATGGGCACGTTCAGGTGCTGGCCAAGCAGGTCGAGCAATGCAGATTCGATGGCTGTCACTGCGTGCACGGTGATGCGCAGGTCGAAGGTCTGCAGGCCGCGGCCGCCGGCATCGCGGTTGGCGAAGGCCTGGCGCATGGCGTTGAGCACGCGCTGGTAATGGCCGATGGGCTGGCCTACGACCAGGCTGCGGGCATCTTCCAAGGTCTGGCGAATCTTCTCGCCACCCGGCACCTCGCCCAGGCCGGTGTTGCCAGCGCTGTCGCGCAGCACTACCACGTTGCGGGTGAAGTACGGGCCATGGGCGCCACTGAGGTTGAGCAGCATGCTGTCGTGGCCAGCCACCGGGATCACGCGCAAATCGGTGACCACGGGGGTGGCGGTGTGAACGGCGGGAGTCGTCTGCATGTTCATGGTTTTATCTCGCAGTCATCAGTGGGTCTGGCCCAGGGCCGAAGGC
Organism: Pseudomonas sp. PAGU 2196; assembly: GCF_022179005.1. Taxonomy (NCBI): domain Bacteria; kingdom Pseudomonadati; phylum Pseudomonadota; class Gammaproteobacteria; order Pseudomonadales; family Pseudomonadaceae; genus Pseudomonas; species Pseudomonas sp. PAGU 2196. Next base: position 1,583 of record NZ_BNTL01000030.1, read on the forward strand.
GCCTTGAGCTCATCGGAAGGAGCGCCCTTTGGGCGAGTGCGTACGAAGAACACGGCGATGGCTGCCAGCACCGAGGTCACCGCCAGGCCATACAAGCCGCCTTGGATCGAGCCGGTCTGCTGCTCGAGCAGGCCGAAGGTGGTGGGGGCCACGAAACCGCCGAGGTTGCCGACCGAGTTGATCAGGGCAATCACTGCCGCCGCGATGCGGGCGTCCAGGTAGCCCTGGGGGATCGGCCAGAACAGCGACGAGGCCGACTTGAAACCGATGGCGGCAAAACAGATGGCGACAAAGGCGAACACCGGCCCACCGGTGGTGGACATGAACATGCCGATGGCGGCGACCACCAGCGCGGCGGCTACCCAGGCCTGCTGGAACTTCCAGCGTGCCGAGCCGGACGCGAAGGCGTACATCGCCAGGATCGAGATCAGCCAGGGGATCGAGTTGAAGAAGCCAACCTGCAGGTCGCTGAGGTCGCCCATGCGCTTGATGATGCTCGGCAGCCAGAAGGTCGCAGCATAAATGGTCAGCTGGATGCAGAAGTAGATCAGGCAGAACAGCACGATCTGGCGGTCTTTGAGCAGGCTCCAGGCCGAGGTCTTGACGCTACCGACAGCCTCCCGCTCACGCTGCTCGCGGTCGATGGTGTGCACCAGCGCATCCTGCTCGGCCTGGCTCAGCCACTTGGCATCCTGCGGCTTGGAGTCGAGCCAGAAGAACACGAAGAAGCACAGCGTTACCGAGGCCATGCCCTCGATGAACAGCATCCACTGCCAGCCATGCAGGCCAAGGCCCTGGATTTGCATCAAGACCCCGGCCAGCGGGCCGGAGATCAGCGACGCCAGTGCCGAGCCGCTGAGAAAAATCGCAATCGCCTTGCCGCGCTCGGCGCCGGGCAGCCAACGGGTGAAGTAGTAGATCACCCCAGGGAAGAACCCGGCCTCGGCGACGCCCAACAAAAACCGCAGCACATAGAACTGGGTTTCGGTCTGGACAAAGGCCATGGCCGTGGCCACCAGCCCCCAAGTGAACATGATGCGGGTCAGCCACAACCGAGCGCCGACACGCTGCAGGAGCATGTTCGAGGGCACTTCGAACAATGCGTAGCCGATGAAGAACAGCCCGGCGCCAAACCCATAGGCAGCAGCACTGATGCCCAGGTCGCTTTCAAGGTGCGGGCGGACGAAGCCGATGTTGACGCGGTCGAGGTAGTTGACGATGAACATGATGACGAACAGCGGCAGGACGTGGCGCTTGACCTTGGCCACGGCACTGGCCAGAGCGTCGCCTTCATTCCCGGCAGACGGAGCGAGGGTGTCGTTCACTTGCGGATCTCCCACTAGTTGTTTTTATGCGGGTTGTCTGACATGACAGTGGGGTGGAGCATAGGCCTCGCGCAGTTGTACGACAAGATCGATAACGTCGACAAAAGTACAAAATACAAGCTGTAAAAATGACTATTTGCTGCGAACGTTCAAAAACAACCGCGCACGAGGCAGCCTTCTCGATCAGAAAAATCAGCGAAAAATATTTTTGTGTTTTAACTTGTCGTACAAGCTATCGATACCACGGAGCACACCATGGACTCAGCACACCCCCGCGTGCGCGGCCACAGCCGCGCCCACGACCTGGTCTCCAGCCTGACGCAGCAGATTTTGCTGGGCACCTTCAAGCCAGGCGACAAGCTGCCCTCGGAAAACACCCTGGTGCGTGAACATGGGGTCAGCCGCACCGTGGTGCGCGAAGCCTTGTCGAAGCTGCAGGCCTCAGGGCTGGTAGAGCCCCGCCACGGGATCGGTACCTTCGTGATAGAGCGCCAGCCCCAGGCGGGACTGCGCGTTGGCGCCGAAAACGCCGCCAGCGTGCGCGACCTGCTGGAGCTGCGCATCGGCCTGGAAGGCCAGGCCGCCGCCCTCGCCGCAGTGCGCCGCGACGACGGGCACGTGGCACGCATGCGCCAGGCGCTGGACGACTATCAAGACTTGGCGGCCGCTGGCGACAGCTGCATAGAGGCCGACCGGCGCTTTCACCTGCTGATCGCCGAGGCCACCGGCAACCTGTATTTCAGCGAAATGATGGCCCAGCTCGGCAGCGGCCTGATCCCCCGCAACCGCATGGCCCTGGCCGAACGCGCCGGCGCCAAGCTGGCCAGGCATGCGTACCTGGCCAATTTGGAGCATGAGGCGATACTCAATGCCATCCGCCGCCAGGACCCGGATGCGGCACGGGCGGCGATGTGCCTGCACCTGTCCAATAGCCGCGACAGATTACTGCCTGAGTGAGCCTGTAACGGCGATTACCAGGTCAGGCAGATCTTGCCGAAATGCCGATTGCTCTCCTGGTAGCGGAACGCGTCGACGATCTGCTCCAGTTCGAAGTGCTTGTCCACCACCGGCCGCAGGCCATTGGCATCGATCGCTCGCACCATCGCCTGCTGCTGCGCACGGCTGCCGACCAGCACGCCCTGCAGGCGGATCTGCCGCACCAGGGCCTGGACCAACGGCAACTGCCCCGCTACCCCGGTGAGAATGCCGATCAACGACACATGCCCGCCGATGCGCGTGGCAATCATCGACTGCTCCAGGGTCGCCGGCCCGCCCACTTCGATCACATGGTCGACCCCGCGGTTGTGGGTCAGCTCACGCACCTTCTCACCCCAGGCCGGGGTGCTTTTGTAGTTGATCAGGTGGTCGGCGCCGAGGGCCTTGAGGCGCTCGAGTTTGGCATCGCTGGACGAGGTCGCGATCACCGTGGCACCCGCCAGCTTGGCGAACTGCAAGGCGAAGATCGACACCCCGCCCGTGCCCTGCACCAGCACGGTATCGCCGGGCTTGAGGTGGTCATCGCTCATCAAGGCACGCCAGGCCGTCAGCCCTGCGGTGGTCAGCGTGGCTGCCTCGGCGTGGCTGTAGCCCTTGGGCGCCAGGGTGAAGGCGGTGGCGCGGGCAGTGACCTGTTCACGGGCGTAGCCGTCGAGGCCATCACCGGGCACCCGGGCAAACCCTTCGACATTGGCCTGGCCGTCGAGCCAGTCTGGGAAGAAGGTGCTGACGACGTTGTCGCCCACCTGAAACTCGCTGACACCCGGCCCCACTGCCGTGACTTCGCCGGCACCGTCGGCCATGGGGATACGCCGCTCGCTCGGCCCCCACATGCCGCTGACCACGGCGAAGTCGTGGTAGTTGAGGGAACTGGCGTGCAGACGCACAGTGATTTCGCCGGCCTGTGGCGCAGGCGCCTCGCAGGTGCCGACCTGGACTTTGTCGTAGCCGCCGCCAGGTTGGACGTAGATGGCCTTGCTGCTCATGGCTGGGTCTCCATTCAGGGAAAAACTGCGGTTCAGCATAGCCACTGCAGGCTGCCTCCTCCCGTGTGGGAGCGGGTTTACCCGCGAAGAGGCCCGCACTGCCAATACAAAAAATCAGCCAAGCATCGCGCGCAACGCTCGGCAATCCGCCGCATGCCAATCCACCAGATGCGGCCACGGGTTATCCGGCAAGTTGACCAATACGGTACGCGCCCCGGCCGCACGCCCACAATCCAGGTCAAAGCGATAGTCACCCACCATCACCAGTTCGCTGGGCGCCACACCCCACGCCTCTGCAATCTTCAGCAGGCCATCCGGGCTAGGCTTGGGTTCGGCCTCATCACGGCCAAGCACATGCTCCACCGGGAAGCAGTCAGCCAGGCCGATGGCCTCCAGGGTGACATGCGCCAACTCCCGGGCATTGCGGGTCAGGATCGCCAGCCGGCAGCCACGCCCGGCCAGTTCGCGCACCAGCTCCACCGCCCCCGTCGCGGCCGTCGACGCCAGCGCCAGGTCGCGCTCATGCTCCAGCAGCCAGGCGTGCTTGGCCGCCGCTTGCGCCGCCGGCAAGGCCGCCAGGTGGGTCAGTATGTCGTCTTCAGGCGGTATCTCCAGCGCTTCGCGAATCGCCGCAAAGTCATGCACCGCCACGGTCAGGGTGCCGTCCATGTCGAACACCCAGTTACGTACCTCGCCCAGGCTCATGCCCAGTCCTTGCGATGGCGAATCAGGCCTTCCTGGCTCGACGACGCCACCAGTTGCCCGGCCTGGTTGAAGATGCTGCCACGGCAGAAGCCACGGGCATTGCCGGCCCACGGGCTGTCGGTGGCGTACAGCAACCACTCGTCGGCGCGCAGGTTGCCATGGAACCACAGCGAATGATCGAGGCTGGCGATCTGCATGTCGCGCTGCCACACCGATTTGCCATGGGGCAGCAAGGCGGTGGTCAGCAGGCCGAAGTCAGAGGCATAAGCCAGCAGGTACTTGTGCAGCGCAGGCACGTCCGGCAGGTTGCCGTCGGCACGGAACCAGGCGTATTTCACGGGGTCGCCAGGCTTGGGGTTGAACGGGTCACGCTCGGTCACCGGGCGGATCTCGATCGGCTTGGCGCACAGCACTTTGTCGCGGATGCGCTCAGGCAGGTGCTCGGCCATGGCACTGGCCAGTTCGACTTCGCTGGGCAGGTTTTCCGGGCCGACCACATCGGGCATCTGCGCCTGGTGCTCGAAGCCCTCTTCGTCGTACTGGAACGACGCGCTGCAAGTGAAGATGGTGTGGCCCTTCTGGATCGCCGTCACCCGCCGGGTGCTGAAGCTGCCGCCGTCACGCACGCGGTCTACCGAATAGACCACCGGCAAACTGGCGTCGCCAGGGCGCAGAAAGTAACCGTGCAGCGAATGCACATGGCGCGCATCTTCAACCGTCTGGCTCGCCGCCGACAATGACTGGCCCAGCACTTGCCCGCCGTACAACTGGCGGAAGCCCAGGTCCTGGCTGCGTCCACGGAACAGGTTCTCCTCGATGGACTCGAGGCTCAACAGGTCGACCAGGTCGTCCAACACATGACTCATCGGGGGTTCTCCTAGCAAGGCAACACGGCTCTACAGCGCTTTCATGAAGGCGAATGATACAGGGTTTGTCATTCGCACCGCGCATGCCCATCCATTCAGCCGCGCAGGGTCTGTTCCCAGTGTGCGCGGTCGATGCGGTACAGCACATGAGGGCGCAACGGGTGGCCGGCAGGCAGGCGCGGGTGTTCGAAACTACCGCTCGGGTCCTGCTGCATGCCGATGGCCTGCATCACTTTCTGCGAGGGCAAGTTGCTCTCACTAGTGAACGACACCACCTCGTCCAGGCGCAATTGGGCGAAGGCACAACGCAGGCAGGTCCAGGCCGCTTCACTGGCAAACCCCAAGCCCCAGTGGCGACGCGCCAGGCGCCAGCCGATTTCTACCGCGGGCGCAAAATCGGCATCGAAGCTGACGTTCAGCAGCCCGGTCATGCCGATGAAGGCGCCGCTGTCTTTGCGCTCCAGCGCCCACAGGCCAAACCCATGCTCATTGAAATGGCCACGGATTCGACCAATCAGCGCAGCCGCCTCCAGGCGCGTCAGGGGTGCCGGAAAATACTGCATCACGTGCGGGTCGGCGCACAGCGCGGCGAACTCGCGCAGGTCGTCGTCGTGCCATTGCCGCAGCACCAGCCGTGCGCTTTCCAGGTGAAGAATCGGGGTCATCGGGCATGCTCCGGTTTTGCTGTCTTGCAGTTTACAGCGTAGGCGCGGGCGACGGTTTCACTCAAGCGGCGGCGCCTGAATGCAATTTTCACAACGCCTTCACCGCCACCCGACAGGCCGCTCACCAGAATGTCGCCAGCCACGACCACACCCGGCGCGGCCATGCCATCGGAGTCACGCATGCTATCGAGCAATACCCTAGGCCACCCTGCCATCCACGCCCGGCGCAAGCGACGTTTGTCACGCAAGGCCCTCGGTGCCGCTTTGGGCCTGTGCATGGTCGTGGCGGCGTTGACCACCTGGCTGGCAACGAGGACGCACATCGTGGACCTTGGCAACGAGCAACAGTTGAGTGACAGCGGCCTGCTGCAGGATTGGGCCGAAGGCGCAGTGATCGTGATGATCCGCCATGCCGAACGCTGCGACAGCGCACCCGGGCCCTGCCTGGACGACCCCACCGGCATCACCGTGGCCGGCACCCAGGCGGCCAGCCGCGTCGGCCAGGGTTTGCACACGCTGGGTTTAAGCAGTGCCGATGTGCTGAGCAGCCCTAAAGTGCGGACTCGCCAGACCGCGCACTTCATTCTGGGCCAGGCCGTGCCGAGCGCTGCCTGGCTGGAGAGCTGCGACAACCAGTTCGCCGATGAAGCCCTGGCGCGCAAACGCCCTGGTCACAATCTGGTCTTGGTGACCCACAACGGTTGCATCGACCACTTCCAGCGCCAGCAGCGTGTAGTCGGCGGGGAACGGGAAAGCGGCTATGCCAGTGCGCTGTTCGTGTCGGTCGACGGCAACGGCAAGGCGCGGATTCTCGGGCGCTTGAACGAGCCGGATTGGCAGCGGGTACTGGCCAGCACCGGCAAATGACACGCTAATGCCACAAGCCGGTTGCACGGCGCCCCACAACTGGCAAGATCAGCACTGGCCCCGATTGCGAACCGACCATGCCGTTGCCGCTGATCTACCACGATGACTACAGCCCGGAATTCCCCGCCGAGCACCGCTTCCCGATGGACAAGTTTCGCTTGCTGCGCGACCACCTGGTCGACAGCGGCCTGACCCGTGACCAGGACCTGTTGCGCCCGCAAATCTGTCCCAACGACATCCTTGCCCTGGCCCACGACCGAAGCTACATCGAACGCTACATGAGCGGCGACCTGTCCCGCGAGGACCAGCGTCGCCTGGGCCTGCCCTGGAGCGAGGCGCTGGCCCGGCGCACCGTGCGTGCCGTGGGCGGTTCGCTGCTGAGCGCCGAGCTGGCGCTGCAGCATGGCATCGCCTGCCACTTGGCCGGCGGCACCCACCACGCCCATTACGACCACCCAGCAGGCTTTTGCATCTTCAACGACCTGGCCGTCATCAGCCGCTACCTGCTGGAAGCTGGGCGGGTGCACCGGGTGCTGATCTTCGACTGCGACGTGCACCAGGGCGACGGCACCGCGCGAATTCTGCACGACACCCCCGATGCAATCACCGTGTCCCTGCACTGTGAACAGAACTTCCCGGCCCGCAAGGCCCAGAGCGACTGGGACATCCCCCTGCCCCGTGGCATGGGCGACGCGGCCTACCTCAAGGTGGTGGATGACGCCCTCAACTACCTGTTGCCGCTCTACCAGCCAGACCTGGTGCTGTACGACGCCGGCGTCGATGTGCACAAGGACGATGCCCTGGGCTACCTGCAGCTGACCGATGAGGGCCTGGCGGCACGCGATGAGTTGGTGATGCGCCAGTGCCTGGGCCGCGACATTCCGGTGGTGGGCGTGATCGGTGGCGGTTACAGCAAGGACCGCGTGGCCCTGGCACGGCGCCACGGCATCCTGCACCACAGTGCGGCGCGAGTCATAGGTTGTTCACAATGACTGTGGAACCGCCTGTGGATAAGCTGCTGGAAAGCGGCTGCAGCCCTTAAGCTGCGCCACCTGCAGAGTATTGATCATTTTTTGACCAGTGCTTCCACCTACCGGCCTGCGCTAGAATGCGCGCTCTTTTCCACAGCCTGCCGCCCCCATGCCCGATCTACACCACTGCACCCCTCCCCTTGTCGCCGTCATCGGTGGCGGCCCCGCCGGCCTGATGGCCGCCGAAGCGCTGGCCCAGGCGGGCTTGGCGGTCGAGGTGTTCGATGCCATGCCCTCGGTCGGCCGCAAGTTCCTGCTGGCAGGTGTCGGCGGCATGAACATCACCCATTCCGAGCCCTACCCGGCCTTTGTCGCGCGCTACGCCGAACGCCAAGGCGAGATTGACGGCCTGCTGCACGGCTTCGATGCCGACGCGCTGCGCCAGTGGATTCACGGCCTGGGCATCGAAACCTTCGTCGGTACCTCGGGCCGGGTCTTCCCGCGCGACATGAAGGCCGCGCCCTTGCTGCGCGCCTGGCTCAAGCGCCTGCGCGACAGCGGTGTAGTTATCCACACCCGCCATCGCTGGCTGGGTTGGCATGACGATGGCAGCCTGCGGATCGCTTATCCACAGGGTGAACGCCAGGTACACGCGGCCGCCGTGGTGCTCGCACTGGGTGGGGGTAGCTGGGCGCGCCTGGGTTCGGACGGTGCGTGGCAGCCGCTGCTGGCTGAGCGGGCTGTGGATATCTCGCCCTTGCAGCCGAGCAACTGTGGGTTTGAAGTCGAAGGCTGGAGCACCTTGCTCAAAGACAAGTTTGCCGGCGCACCGCTGAAGAACATTGCCCTGAGCGTGCCCGGCAGCCTGCCGCGTAAAGGTGAGTTCATCCTCACTGCGCAAGGTGTCGAAGGCAGCCTGGTGTATGCCTGGTCGGCGCCGGTGCGTGAGGCCATCACGCGTGACGGCCGGGGTGTGCTGCTGCTCGACCTGCTGCCGGACAAGGCTGTGGATAACATCGCCCAGGCATTGGCCAAGCCACGCGGCTCGCGCTCCATGGCCAAGCACCTGCACAGCCAGTTGGGCATCGATGGGGTCAAGGCGGCATTGTTACGGGAGCTGACCGATCAGGCCACGTTCGCCGATCCACAGGCGCTGGCGCGGGCCATCAAGGCGTTGCCGATCACCTTGGTGCGTACCCGGCCGCTGGATGAGGCCATCAGCAGTGCTGGCGGGGTGCGTTTCGAGGGGCTGAGTGAGGGGTTGATGGTCAAGGCATTGCCGGGGGTGTTCTGTGCCGGCGAGATGCTGGACTGGGAGGCGCCGACCGGGGGGTATTTGCTGACGGCATGTTTTGCCAGCGGGCTGCGCGCCGGGCGTGCGGCCGCGCAATGGGTGGCGGGGCTGCCTGACAGGTAGCTGCCGCCCAACTTTGTGGGAGCGGGCTTGCCCCGCGAATGAGGCCACGCAGTGCATGGCACCGGCTTCGCAGGTGTTCGCGGGGCAAGCCCGCTCCCACACGGCCCCTGCAAAATCAATTAAATCTACGGCCCCCCGGCGATATCAAGGCTTACGCTTACGCGGCCCACCATTGAAGCTCGGCACCTTACGCACCGCTTTCACTGACGGCGCCGGGCTCGCCGCCTCGGCACTGTCCATCCAGCGCCCCAAACCACGCTTCGCGCTGTTCTCTTTCGGCTTTTTAGGCTTTTTCGGTTTCTTGATCACCTGGCCACTGGCATCGGTCATCGGCACGCGGTGCTCTGGGATAAAGTCCGGCTCTTCATGCCGCGGCAAGGTCTGGCGGATCAACGTCTCGATCGACGCCAGCATCTGCACTTCGTCGGCACACACCAGCGAAATCGCCTCCCCTTTGTTGCCGGCGCGGCCAGTGCGGCCAATGCGGTGCACATAGTCTTCAGCAACGATCGGCAGGTCGAGGTTGACCACCAGCGGCAGGTCGTCGATATCCAGCCCGCGCGCGGCAACATCGGTCGCCACCAACACCTGGATCTCACGGGCCTTGAAGGTATCCAGCGCACGCTGACGCGTGGCCTGCGGGCGATCGCCATGGATGCCGTCGGCGTTGATACCCTCGCTCAACAAGCGCTCCACCAACTGGTCGACACCGTTGCGGGTCTTGGCAAACACCAGCACCTGGCTCCAGCGCTGCTTGCGCAGCAAATGGCAGAACAGGTCGGCCTTGCGCTTTTTGTCCACAGGCACCAACCACTGTTTGACGGTGTTGGCGGCGGCATTGCGGGGGCTCACTTCAATGCTCAGCGGGTCGTTCAGGGCCAGGCCGGCGAGGACCCGGATCTGGTCCGAGAAGGTCGCGGAAAACAGCAACGTCTGGCGCTTGCGCGGCAGCGCGGCGTACACCGACTGCAGCTCTTCGGCAAAGCCCAGGTCGAGCATGCGGTCGGCTTCATCGAGCACCAGGGTCTGCACTTGGTTGAACTTCACCGCGTTCTGCCGGAACAGGTCGAGCAAGCGGCCCGGGGTGGCCACCAGCAGGTCGACGCCACGGCGCAGGCGCATCATCTGCGGGTTGATGCTCACCCCGCCGTACACCGCATAGGTGCTCAACGGCAGGTTCTCGGCATACTCGCGCACATTGTTGTGCACCTGCTCGGCCAGCTCGCGGGTCGGTACCAGCACCAGCGCGCGGATCGAGTTGCTGGCAACCTTCTCACCTTCCAGCGCCAGGCGCTGCAGCACCGGCAGGGCAAAGCCTGCGGTCTTGCCGGTGCCGGTCTGGGCCGCAGCCATCAGGTCGCGGCCGGCCAGCACGGCGGGGATGGCCTGGGCCTGGACCGGGGTCGGGGTGGTGTAGTCCAGCTGCTGCAGGGTACGCAGCAAGGGTTCGATCAGGCCGAGTTTGGCGAAATTCATGGCAATACCGTCAGGGGGTTCAGCGAAGGCGGCAAGTTTACCGCAACACCCCCGTCTACTTGCAGATTTCGCCCTTCAACGGTTGCGCAGGCGCTGGTGCCTTGCGCCACTGAGGTAGGCCGATAAGCACCACTGCGCCAATGATCACCGCCATGGCCACGCATTCTTCGGCGCCGATCTGTTCGCCGGCGAAGACGATCCCCAACAGCACCGCCACCGCCGGGTTGACGTAGGCATAGCTGGTCGCAGCCGCCGGGCGCACATGCTTGAGCAGGTACATGTAGGCACTGAACGCCAGGATCGAGCCGAAGAACACCAGGTAGGCCAGCGCGCCCCAACCGGCAGCGGTGGGCATCTGGGTCATGCGCTCGCCCGACAGCACACTGCCCAGTAGCAACACGGCACCGCCCACCAGCATTTCGGCGGCACTGGCCATCGGCCCCTGCGGCAGCGGCAAGCTTTTGCTCCATACCGAACCAAATGCCCACGAGGCCGCCGCGAACAGAATCAGTGCCGCGCCAATCGGGCTTGCCTGTAAGTTGGAGCCGAGGTTGAGCAGTGCGATACCGGCCAGCCCGAGGCCGATCCCCGCCCATTCGAGCCGCGAGTTGCGGTGGCCGAACAGCAGGCCGAAGAGCAGGGTGAACAACGGCACCGTCGCTACCGCCAAGGCCGCCACGCCGGACGCCACACCGGCGTGTTCGGCCACGGTCACGCCGCCGTTACCACAGCTGAGCAACAGAAAGCCGATTGCCCCTGCGGCCCGCCATTGCGGCCAGGTCGGCGCCGGCACACCGCGCCAGCGCAGAAAGCCATACAACAGGCCCCCGGCGATCAGAAAGCGCACGCCTGCCATGAGCATCGGTGGCCACGATTCGACGCCGATGCGAATGAACAGGTAGGTGGACCCCCAGACCAGGTACAGGGCCATGAAGGCACCGATGAGCAGGAGTGGGAAGCGGCGGGAGGCAGGCATGGCTAAGTACTCGAAATCCGTTTACGGGTGACTTAGTTTAGAAAGGTCACTGCGTAAACTTAAGTTACAAAACCGGAATAAATGAGCGACACACTTGGTGGGGGTGCGTTGAGTTTGTGGGTAGGCCTGGGTGGTTGGCTTTAGGTTTTTGGGGTGTTTGAGATCGAGCGCCGCCCGCGCTCAATGCCGCAACAACAACCGCCCCTCAATAGGCACATAACGGCTAGCCGCACGGATCAGTGACATCGCCGTAAGCCCTGGCACGCCATACACCACCGCTTCGGCACCATGGCGCTGGATAACCCGCTCCAGCAACAAATCGAAGTCGCCATCACCGGAGGCCAACACCACCTGGTCCACGCGGCTGGCGGCGTCGATCACATCCAGGGTAATGCCCACATCCCAGTCACCTTTGGCCGAGCCGTCGCTGCGCTGGATGTACGGTTTAAGGCGTACCTCGAACCCGAGGTTGCGCAAGATCTGCTGGAATTGCTGTTGCTTGCTGTCACCGCGGTCGATGGCATAGGCCACGGCTTCGACGATCTGCCCTTCACGGCTGACCTCGGCCCACAACGCGGCGTAGTTGAAATGGCAGCCATGCGCCTGGCGCACGGTGTAGTAGAGGTTCTGCACGTCGGCGAACAACGCGATCTTTTTCACGGGAACCTCATGGTCTGATGGAACCGGGGCTGCCGTGCAGCCCCAAATGCCAGCAGTATGCCAGACCCGTCAGACGTAGGAATCGTCGTCGGAGAAGAACCCGCCGTCACCACCGCCGTAATCGGTATCGGCGTAACCGCTCTGGTCATTGCCCCAACCGCCGTTGTCGGCCACCTGCTGCTGCCCGCCCTGGTCGCTCCAGCCGCCGCTGTCGCTGGCCGGTGTCGGCTCTTCCTTGATCACTTCCACCACTTCCTCTGGCTGCGAGTTGTGGTTGAACAGGCTGCTGATCCCTTGGGCCAGCAACACCCCGCCGGCCACGCCGGCAGCGGTCTGCATCGCACCGCCGAGGAAGCTGCTGGCGCCCCCTCGCGCTGGCGCTGCGCCGAAGCCAGCTTGCTGCTGTTGCTGCGGTTGCTGCGGGTTGAAGCCCGGCGCCGACGGTTCACGCCAGCCACCCCCGCCAGCAACGGGCGCCGAGGGGCGCTGCGGTTGCACGGCCGGTGGCGTGTTACGCCCACCCGAACCAAAGATGCTCGACAGAAAACCACCGCCACCGTTGCTGGTGGGGCTACTGTTACCGGCGCGGCTGGCTTCGACCTGTGCGCGAGCTTGCTGAAGCTCCGCCTCCAGTTGCTTGTTCTGCTCGTCAAGGCGCTTGATCGCGGCTTCTTGCACGAGGATCGCCTGGGCCATGTAGTAAGGCGCTGCCGGCTGCTGGCGCACATGCGCCTCGATGCACGCCTGGGCCTGCGCGTCACGCGGCTGGCTCGGGTCTTCCGCCTGCTTGATGCGGCCGAACAGGCTATCGATCAGGGTTTGTTCTTCAGTGTTCATGAAGCTACCTCATGGGGAAGCGGGACAACGGACAGCGTCAAAGATGGGGCGTTCAGGCACTGGATTCAATCACCTCGGCGGTGAAACTTTTTTCAGCAAGTGACAGCTAAACGCCTGCTTTGGGCTAAAGTACACCCCTGCTTTTACTGCCATGCGATGTTGACCGATGAATCCGCTGAGCGTTCTGCGCGACTCCCTGTACTTCTTCCGCCGCCACCTGCCGAACATCCTCCCGCTGTGCCTGCCGCTGGTGGTGCTCGAAGCCTTGCTCACCCAGCTGCTGTACCGGCAAATGGGCGACCAGGCGTCGCCGGCCTACGGCATGCTGGTCAGCTTGCTGTTGTACCCGCTGTACAGCGCGGCGCTGATCCTTTACCTAGACACCCGCAGCAATGGCCAGGAAATCGCCAAGCGCGACCTGTTTGCCCGGGCCGTGCAACTGTGGCCGCAGCTGGCCCTGCTGATTCTCATCAGCTCCCTGCTGATCATGGCCGGCCTGGCGTTGTTCATCTTCCCGGGCGTGTGGATCATGATCAACCTGGTGTTCGCCGAGTACCTGCTGGTACTGCGGGGCCTGCCGGTGGTGCAGTCGATGCGCGAAAGTGCACGGATGACCACCGGCAACTTCCTGCGCATCATGATTTGCGTGCTGGCGGTGCTGGCGCCGATCTGGCTGATCGACGGGCTGCTGCTGATGGCCTTCCCAGCGCCGTCACCCGGCATGGAACTGGCCATGGACAGCCTCAGCGGCTTCTTGCAGCTGTTCAGCACCGTGGTGCTGTACCGCCTGTTCACGCTGCTGGAGGCTGACTCCGGCGCCTGATGCCAGGCACCTCGCACAAAGCGGGCTCCGTGGAAAACCTGCAGGCTGCCAGCATTGTCGAACATCAGTGACCGTGGTGGCTCCCGACCTTCCAACACGGAGCCTCCATGTCCACTACCACGGCTAACACCCACTGGGCAGAACAGGCCGAGATTTTCCTCGGCACGTTCCAGGTACTCGACTCGGCAACCCCGCTCGAAAACGTTGCGCAAGAGACGTTCAAATCCGTCTACCTCAGCCTGTTCAAAGACGCCGATCAGAAGGTGATAAGCGGCCAAAGTGATTGGGTGATTGCTGGCCATCAGCAGCCTGCCAGCGTCTTTCGTTTTCTGTTTCACTCGAAAACGTCGAATCGCCTGCACTTCATGATCACCGGCAGTGGAGCGGACCACGACAAGACGATGGGGATCAGCCGCAACGGTTACCTGGGGCTGTACCAATACGCCAGCGTGTCCGACCCCTTCAAGCTTGAACCGCTGCATTGGAGCGACGACAGCTTGATATGCCGTTGGCGCGACCATCAAGGCCATTCAGTTAGGCTCCACCACAATCCCAAAGTGACCGCACCTAACTTTTCTTACCTGAGAGTGCTTGAGGGTAAAGAATCCATTTTCCGCCTCACGCGGGTTCGCACCTAAGCGACAGGCAGAACTTTCAATCTATTTCTCCGAATCTTTTCTGGTAGCGCAGAACAGCCGTGAAAAGGTTCACGCTGCCCCCACCTGCCATGCCTGTCTAACGTGCGTGCTTCGACGAGGAGACAGGCAATGACCGACAATCAACAAGACCGTTTCTGGGCGGATGGCCATTCATTCGTAGGTAAGATTTACCTGCTGGATGCAACCGGCAAGGTGCCCGTGCATATCTTCAAAAGCCATCACGACTTCAGCTTTGGCGTAGACATCAACACCGACGATGGCTGGCTCAAAGTCGGTGGCAGTGCCGCTGCGCCGGCGTTTCTTTTCAGGTTTCACTCAAAAACCGAAGCCCGCCTGCACTTCACCGTCGCCCTGGCCGCCAATAGCCGCCGCCAACTGGGGATGAACAGCAGTGGTTACCTGGGACTGTACGAACAGGACGCCTCGCTGGATTACTGGAAACTCCAGCCGCTGTCATGGGCCAAGAATGAGCTGCGCTGTTACCTGCGCGATCATCAGGGCCACCAGGTCAAAAGCACACACGACTCCGGGGCGAAGTTCGCCTACCTCACCACCGGCGCCGGCACGCCCCATGAGTTCCTGATCGAAAAAGCGACCTAGTGGCGCGATCACGCTGCCTGCCATGAGGCACACTTCGCCCACGGGAAAACCCTTCAAGCTTCATCGCTGCTCGGCCATGGCTCTAGTGTGCAAAGCCCTCATTCTCTGCGAGAAAGCACCATGGACGAAGACATCCAGGCGAGCCACGCCAAGTCGTTTCGCGGCAAATTGTACATGCGGTCGGGCGGCCGTAATATTCCGCTGCGGTTGAGCCGCAGCAGCGACAATCCCACCTGGGGCACACCCGAAGAGGACTGGCTGCAAGTTGGAGGACGAGAAGATTCGCCAACTGTGGACTTCCATTTCGACTCCCAGACCGAGGATCGACTGCATTATCACCTCTGCATTCCATGGTATCCGCGCACCAAGAAACTGGGCGTTAGCCGCAACGGCTACCTCGGCTTCTACTGGAACGCCGAGGTGACCGACTTCTGGAAAATCGAACCCTTGCACATGACCGAGGAAGGCCTTGTTTGCTATCTACGTGACCACAGGGGCCACCGGGTTGGCGCCCTGCACAATGATCCGCATTACAACGGGGACCGGATTGCATTTCTCAACGTAGAGGAAGGCGTGGTCGCCACCTTACTGCTCAAGCAGACCGGTTGAAGGCAGTAGGTCAGGTACCCCGCGGTTTGGCCCGCGCCGTGGCCTCGGCCACCAGCGGGTCATCCGGCCAATAGTGCTTGGGATAACGGCCCTTGAGGTCCTTCTTCACCTCGGCATAGGTCGTGCGCCAGAAGTTGGCCAGGTCCTGGGTCACTTGAACGGGCCGGCGTGCTGGCGACAGCAGGTGCAACTTGACCTGCTGTCGCCCTTGGGCGATGCGTGGCGTGTCTGCCAGGCCAAATAGCTCCTGCAGGCGCACGGCGAGGATGGGCGGGTTTTCACTGTAGTCCAGCCGTATGTGCGAGCCGGACGGCACGGCCAGGTGCGCCGGCGCCCATTCGTCGAGGCGCTGCGGCAAAGGCCATGGCAACAGGTTGCGCAACATCGACGACAGGTCCAACGCGGCAAAATGACTCAAGCGGGACACCTTGCCCAGGTAGGGTTGCAGCCAGCCTTCCAGTGTCGCCAGCAGGGCTTCGTCGCTCAAATCTGGCCATTCACTTTGCCCGGCATTGTCCAGGTCCAGCTGACGTAACAACGCCACCCGCGCCTGCCACTGGCGCAACTCGGGTGTCCAGGTCAGGAGGTTCAAGCCTTTACGCCGTACCAGGCCGAGCAGGGCCCTGGCGCGGGCGTCGTCGTCCAGGCCAGGCAACGGCTCGCGGCTGAGCACCAGCTCGCCGACCTTGGTCTGGCGCTCGGCGCGCAGCACCTGCTCGCGGTCGTCCCAGTCGAGGATATCAATACGCTCGACCTGCTCGGCCAGCACGTCGTCCAGCAGTGCAGGGTCGAACTCGGCAGCCAGGTAAATGCGTTCTTCCCGCTGGCCTTGGCGGCTGCCCAGGTCGGCAACCACCAGCCAGGGGCATTTCATCAACGCATCGACCTCGGCGAAAAGGGCCGCGCGGCCATTGGCCAGGCGATACTCGGCACCGCCCTCGCGGCGCTGCTGGGCAACCCGGTCTGGGTAAGCCAGCGCCAACAGTGCGCCCAACCAGCGCGGATGATCAGGGTCGGCAACCCCAGCACCCGTCTTGCCACGCAGCAGCCCACGGTACTGGCGGGCCAACTGCCGCGTACGCTGCACGCCGCCCTGCCCGCCTCGGGCTGTTTTGCTTTCACCGCTGATCAGCGCCAGCCGGCTGTGCAGGTCGGCGCCACCCCCGCGCTGGATATCACGCTCACCCAACAAGGCCGCGACATCACAGGCCATGGCCGCCAAGCCCAGACCCTGCCCGCGCAGCAGCAAATGGGCGATACGTGGGTGGGCCGGCAGTTCGGCCATGGCCTGGCCGTGCTCGCTGAGGTTGTCGCGGCTGCCCGCCTTGAAGGCACTGAGCCGTGCCAACAGGTCCTGGGCCTGGGAGAACGCCGCCGCGGGCGGCTGGTCCAGCCAGCGCAGTTGATCAGGCGTGACGCCCCACCGGGCCAGTTGCAAGGCCAGGCCGGCGAGGTCGGCCTGGAGGATTTCTGCGCTGCCATGCGCCGCCAACTGGTCATGCTGGGCCTCGGACCACAGCCGGTAGCACACCCCCGGCTCCAGGCGGCCAGCCCGGCCGGCGCGCTGGGTGGCGCTGGCGCGAGAGATACGCTGGGTGTCGAGCCGCGTCATGCCGCTGCCGGGGTCGAAGCGCGGCACCCGTGCCAAGCCGGCATCAACCACCACGCGCACGCCGTCGATGGTCAGGCTGGTTTCGGCGATGTTGGTGGCCAGCACCACTTTGCGCTTGCCGGCAGGGGCTGGGTCGATCGCCGCACGCTGGGCATTGAGGTCGAGCTCGCCGTGCAATGGGCAAAGCAGGATGTCGGAACGTTCGCCCAGCATGTCCTGAAGGCTCTGATGAACGCGGCGGATTTCGGCCTGGCCAGGCAGGAACACCAGCACGCTGCCGGCCTGGTCCGCCAGCGCATGGAGCACACACTCGACGACCCGCGGCTCGATGAACTCGCCCGGCTGGAACGGCCGACCCCAGCGGATATCCACCGGGTACATGCGGCCTTCGCTGCTGACCACCGGCGCATCGTCGAGCAGCCGCGACAGCCGCTCGCCCTCCAGCGTCGCCGACATCAGCAAGATTTTCAGGGGCGGTTCGTCACGTAGCAGTTCACGCCCATTGAGGCTCAAGGCCAAGGCCAGGTCAGCGTCCAGGCTGCGTTCGTGGAACTCGTCGAAGATCAACAGCCCCACGCCATCCAGCGCGGGGTCTGCCTGCAAGCGGCGGGTGAGGATACCCTCGGTGACCACCTCGATGCGGGTCTTCGGCCCGACCTTGCTGTCCAGGCGAATACGATAGCCCACGGTCTCCCCGACCTTTTCACCCAGCTCGCTGGCCAGCCTTTCGGCCGCCGCGCGGGCGGCCAAGCGGCGTGGTTCGAGCATCACGATGGTTTGCCCAGCCAGCCACGGCGCGTCCAGCAATGCCAAGGGCACACGGGTGGTCTTGCCGGCGCCGGGCGGTGCTTCGAGCACGGCTTCGTCGCGGTTTTCCAGGGCCTGGCGCAAGGCGGGCAAAACAGTATCGATCGGTAATGAAATCATGGTGGTCCTCGAACAGTCGGGCGAGTATAACGGCGAACCCAGCCTGCTCTATCATGGTCTTAGCATCAGGTGCTGGCGCTTCGCTTGCCCTGCTGAATACCTTTTCGGAGATTTACATGCGTATCCCATCCCGTGTCATCGGCGGCGCCCTCATCGTCACCTTGCTGACCCAGCTGACGGCCTGCGGCACGCTGTTTTACCCAGACCGTCGCGGCCAGATCGACGGCAAGATCGACCCCGTGGTCGCCGCCATGGATGCCATCGGCATTCTCTTCTACGTGATCCCCGGGCTGATCGCCTTCGGCATCGACTTTGCCACCGGCGCCATCTACTACCCGGGTGGCCGCACAGCCCAGGTCGCCCCAGAGAAACTGCGCGAAGCGGTAAGCCCGGACGGCAAGGTCGACAACCTCAAGCTGCAGGCCATTCTTGAAAGCGAACTGGGCCAGCGCCTGCCGCTGAACGACCCACGGCTGATCCAGCACCGTGGCAGCGTCGAGCAACTGGCCGCCTACCAGCTGGTACCGGCTGCCTGACCCAGACAAGGACATCGCCCCGGCAATGATCACCCCGGCTGAACACCAGCGCCTGCTGCGCCTGGCCACCCGCGCGTCACTGGCGGTGGCCAGCATCCTGGTCGTGAGCAAGGCGCTGGCCTGGTGGCTGAGCGGCTCGGTCAGCCTGTTGGCCGGGTTGACCGATTCGGCACTGGACGCCGTCGCCTCGTTCCTCAACTTGCTCGCCGTGCATTACGCCCTGCGCCCGGCCGATGATGACCATCGCTTTGGCCACGGCAAGGCCGAGGCCTTGGCGGGTATGGCCCAGGCGCTGTTCATCGGGGTCAGTGCGGTGCTGATCGGGGTGCAGGCAGTCGAACGCCTGCAAACCCCACAACCCTTGGGTGACACGGGCGTCGGCATCGCGGTCATGCTGCTTTCACTGGCCCTGACCGTTGCCTTGCTGGCGTTGCAGCACAAGGTCATACGCCTGACCGGTTCCACTGCGGTGCGCGCCGACTCCCTGCACTACCGCTCAGACCTGCTGCTGAACGGCAGCATCTTGCTGGCGTTGCTGCTGACTCAATTTGGCTGGTCGCAACTGGATGCTTTATTCGGCCTGGGCATTGCCTTCTACATTCTCTGGAGTGCGCTGCAGATCGCGCGGGAGAGCACCGCCATCCTGATGGACAAGGAGCTGCCGGGCGATGTGGGCGAGGCGATGTCCGCCTTGGTGCTGGCCATCCCTGGCGTGAAGGGGGTGCATGATGTGCGTACACGGGTCTCGGGCAACCAGTGGTTCGTGCAGTTGCACCTGGAGTTGCCGGGCGAGCTGGCGCTGCATGAGGCGCACAGTCTGTGCGTGGCGGCATCGGAGGTGATTCGCCAGCGTTATCCACAGGCGGATGTGATGGTGCACGCGGACCCGGTGTAGGAGCGGCCTTGCGTCGCGAAAGGGGCGCGTAGCGGCCCCAGGTTTGCGACGCGGCAGAAATCGCTGGGGCCGCTACGCGCCCCTTTCGCGACGCAAGGCCGCTCCTACAAAGGCCGGTTCAGGCTCAGTTGATGCTGTAACCCCGCCCGCTGAAACAGGCGCCCAGCGCACGCCGGTAGGTATCGGTCACATTCAAAGGGGGTGCATAGGCCGCCGTCGCTGGGTCAAAGCCTGACTGGCTCACCGCCCAACGGTGGCACTGGTAGCGGTCCTGTTCCTGCTGTTCCTGCCCCTGGCCATACATCGGATAAGCCACCACATCATAGCCACCCCCTGCCGGAGCCATTGGCGCAGGCGCGGGTGCAGCCATCGGCGGATTGACCACCACATACTCGCGGCTGTCCGCCAGGTACTGGTAATAGGTATCGGCCACCAGGAAGAACAGCGCCCCACCCAGCCACACCTCACGGGCATACGCCGGCAGGTACTCCACCCGCGCACCATAAGGCGGTGCCACGACGATGTAACTGCCGCCGTGCGGTCGATACCAATAGCCGCCCGAATAGAAGTAGTCGTGCCCGCGGTAAGGCACCTTCCAGTAGCGATCCGGGAAGCGGTCGATGGTCTGCCCTGGGCGATACTGCGGCCCTGGCCCCCAGCCATTGCCATGGCCGTCCGGGCGCCCCTGCCAGTCACCGCCCGGCCGCTGCCCCGGCCCACCGGCTTGCCAATAGCGGTTATCGCCATTGTGCCGGGGGATGTCCTGGTAATAGCCCTGGCGCGGTGGCTGCGTCTGGCGTACTTCGTCGCGCGAGTTGAGCGGGGAGCGGCCTGCGGCGGCGCCGTTCGGGTCCTGTGGCCCGTTGCCGCCATGGCCCCCGCCATGCCCCTCATCAGGCCCCTGCGCCACAGCGCCAAGGCTGATGCTCAACGTAACCAAACCAACACCTGCCCACTGCCAGATGCGCGACTTCATGGTGCCCCTCTCGATCAAAATGACTGCAGCCGCTGCCAGTCTACCGCGCCGGCCACACCGGCAACTTAAAATCGCGGACATGAAAAAAGGGAGGCCGTTGGGCCTCCCTTTGGGAATTGTCGTCCGTGCTCGGCACTTGTGGCGCCGGCTCACCTCACGCCGTCTTCTGGACGGTGTGTAGCCCGGGGGCCTGGCGGATCCTGTTGGATGGCTGGGCCGCGACCGCTCGCCTAGAGCGCGTCGCCGTGGACTGATGTCCGGGCAGTGATTCTGTGGATAAAGATACCGGGCAGAGGGCGACAGAGGATTGCGAAGATTGCTCAGATAAATAGCACTTGCGCAATTTTTCACCTTAGATTGATAATTCATCGCAATCTGAACAGAAAAGGCATATTCCATGAGCAAACTTGACCGCTACGACCTGAGCATCCTCGCCGAACTGCAGCGCGATGCGCGCATTTCCAACCAGGAGCTGGCCGAACGCATCGGCTTGTCGCCTTCGCCGTGCTCGCGTCGGGTCAAACAACTCGAGGACGACGGCTACATCTCGCGCCAGGTTGCCCTGCTCGATCGCAAGAAGCTGGGGTTGAGCCTGACCGCCTATGTACTGATCGGCATGGACCGCCACACCCCAGAGCGCTTCGAGACCTTCGAGGCCGCCATTCGCAACTTGCCCCAGGTGCTTGAATGCAGCCTGGTCACCGGTATGGACGCCGACTACCAGCTCAAGGTGGTGGTACCGGACATGGACCACTATCAAAAATTGCTACTCGGCAGCCTGACCCGCATCGAAGGCGTCACCAGCGTGCGTTCGAGCTTCGTGCTGAACCAGGTACTGGCCAGTACCGAGCTTCCATTGACCCATCTGCGTTGAATACTTAATCGCCCGGCGTATGATCGAGCGCTCAGCCTGCCTGGAGAACACTGATGGATCCCGCCGTATTCGAAGAATGGATGATGATCATCCTCGTCACCGTGTTGATCGGTTTCATGGGCTTTATCGTCTGGGACCTGGCGAAAAAGTCCAAGGCCGGGCGGTTCGGCACCCTGATCCTGTTCTTCGTGCTGGGGCTTGGGGTTCTGGCCTTTATCATCAAGAGCGTGGTGGTGGCGTTTCTGGAGGGTGTGTAGGCGCAGCCTTGTGCTGCGAAGGGGCCCCGTCGCTCGCCAAGTTCTGGGTCAAACATACCGGCCCTTTCGCAGCACAAGGCTGCTCCTATCGAGGTAGCTTGGCTGGCACTTCGCGCCAACAGCCTTGGTCCAACCCGTCCAACGTCCAGTCGCCAATCCGCACCCGCACCAGGCGCAAGGTAGGCAACCCCACCGCCGCCGTCATCCGCCGCACCTGGCGGTTGCGGCCTTCGCGAATCACCAGCTCCAGCCAATGGGTCGGCACGCTCTTGCGAAAACGTACCGGCGGGTTGCGCGGCCACAGTTCAGGTTCATCCAGGCGGCGGGCCTCGGCCGGCAAGGTCGGGCCGTCATTGAGCATCACCCCCTCGCGCAGGCGTTGCAACTGCTCGTCGCTCGGTTCACCTTCCACTTGTACCCAGTAGGTCTTGGCCAGCTTGTGCTTGGGGTCGGCGATGCGCGCCTGCAGGCCGCCATGGTTGGTCAGCAGCAGCAGGCCTTCACTGTCGCGGTCCAGCCGCCCGGCCGGGTAGACGCCCGGGATGTCGATGAAGTCCTTGAGGGTCGCGCGCCCTTCACCATCGCTGAACTGGGTCAGCACGTCGAACGGCTTGTTGAACAGGATCAAACGCGGCTCGGCCGGCGGCGCCTTGGGCTGGCGACGCGGGTCGGCAGGCCGCGCCTGAGGGCGGCGCGGCTTGGAACGGGGTGGCAGGGGCATGGATCCTCAGCGGAACGGCGGCTCATCGAAGCTGCGCAGTTTACGCGAGTGCAACGAATTGAGCTCGGTACGTAGCAGGTCGAGGGCGGCAATGCCGATCTTCAAATGCTGGCTGACCGCCCGGTTGTAGAACGCGTTGGCCGAGCCTGGCAGCTTGATCTCGCTGTGCAGCGGCTTGTCGGAGACACACAGCAACGTGCCGTACGGCACCCGCAACCGGTAGCCTTGGGCGGCAATGGTGCCACTCTCCATGTCCACCGCCACCGCACGTGACAGGTTGATCAATGGCCGCTCCTGGGCCCAGCGCAGTTCCCAGTTACGGTCGTCGTAGGTCAACACAGTGCCGGTGCGCAGGCGCTTTTTCAGCTGTTC
Organism: Pseudomonas sp. PAGU 2196; assembly: GCF_022179005.1. Taxonomy (NCBI): domain Bacteria; kingdom Pseudomonadati; phylum Pseudomonadota; class Gammaproteobacteria; order Pseudomonadales; family Pseudomonadaceae; genus Pseudomonas; species Pseudomonas sp. PAGU 2196. The sequence continues at coordinate 24,191 of NZ_BNTL01000030.1, forward strand.
GCCGCGCTCACCGGTTACTTGTGCTGCTGCCTCCTGCAAGGCCATCTGCACCTCGGCCAGGGCCGGGATCGGAATGTTTGGCGGCACCACACGGTCAAGAATGCCGTCGCGCCGCATGTACGCGTGCGCCAGCACATAGTCACCGATGGTCTGCGACTGACGCAGGCCGCCGCAGTGGCCGATCATCAGCCAGCAGTGCGGGCGCAGCACGGCCAGGTGGTCGGTGATGTTCTTGGCATTGGAAGGGCCGACGCCGATGTTGACCAAGGTCACGCCGTCGCCGTCGGCGGCGATCAGGTGGTAGGCCGGCATCTGGTAACGGTGCCAGACCACGCTGGCCACCAGGGCCTGGGTTTCGCCATGGTCCATGCCTTTTTCGATCACCACGTTGCCCGGCAGCACCATGCGTACGAAACGCGGGTCGTCACGCAGTTGCTCAAGGCCATGGCTGATGAACTGGTCGACATAGCGGTGGTAGTTGGTCAGCAAAATCCACGGCTGTACATGCCGCCAGTCGCTGCCGGTGTAGTGCACCAGGCGACGCAGCGAGAAGTCGACACGCGCGGCATCGAACAGCGCCAGCGGCAGGGTTTCGGTGCTGTCCCAGTCGTACAGGCCATCGGCGATATTGTCGGTGGCTGCCGACAGGTCGGTGCTGGGGAACACCCGCGCCAGCTGGGCGGCGGTGATGCCGCTGCCGGCCAGCTCGTCGCCCTGGTCGACCACGTACGGGTACGGGATGTTCTGCTCGCTCACACCCACTTCCACCGTCACGGTGTAGTCGTGCATGAGCGGGCGCAGTTGCTCGAGCAGATAGCCACGGAACGCGGCTGGCTGGGTGACGGTGACGCTGTAGGTGCCGGCGACCTGGACCTTGGCGTAGGCACGCGTGGTGGCCGCGACCTCACCCTGGCTGTAATAGGTCAGGCGCAGCGCGGGATAACGGAACAGCCCGCGCTCGTCGGCATCGGGCTCGGTTCGGTCCTTGAGGTAGCGCTTGAGGGCTTGGCTGAGGGCACCGGTGGCCTGTTCATGCAGGGCCGCCAGACGGTCGACGGCCTGTTCTGGGGTATCAACGACTACAAAAGCGTGGCTCACACTGTGCTTCCTGTCTGGACATGCATGTGGACCATCTTGCCTGCCTTCGTGGGTAAATACACCCCCATTGATCAGTCTTGCCAGACCGGCGTGGCCCTTGCCACCAGCGCCTGAACATCTACACCCCGCGGCAGCGCGCCATAGGCCCGACCACCACCGGCCAGGCGGCTGCCGATGAACGCATCGCTGACCATCGCATTACCCGCCTCCAGCAGCAACTTGGCCTGCAGCGCCAGTGCAATGTCCTCGGTCAGCTGACGGGCGCGGTACTGGATGTCGGTGGTGTCGGCGAACGCCCCCTTGAGGTTGCCAATGTGCGCAGCCAGCCGTGGGTCGCCATGGCCATCACCCAGCTCGGCGAACAGCGCGTCCAGCACCCCCGGCTCCTTGGACAGCGCCCGCAACACATCCAGGCACTGCACATTGCCCGAGCCTTCCCAGGTCGAGTTGACCGGTGCTTCGCGGTACAACCGCGGCAGGATGCTGTCTTCGACATACCCGGCCCCGCCCAGGCATTCGGCGGCCTCGTTGATCATTGCCGGGGCACGCTTGCAGATCCAGTACTTGCCCACTGCTGTGACAAGCCGGGCAAAATGCGCCTGCTGCGGGTCATCGAGCTGCTCCAGGGCCTGCCCCATGCGCAGGCTCAGGGCCAGCGCCGCCTCGCTCTCCAGCGCCAGGTCGGCCAGCACGTTCTGCATCAGCGGCTGCTCGTTCAATACCCGGCCGCCGACCTTACGGAACGCGCAATGATGGGCGGCTTGGGTGAGGGCCTGGCGCATCAGGGCACTGGAGCCGACCATGCAGTCGAAACGGGTCATGGCGACCATCTCGATAATGCTCGGCACACCCCGCCCTTCTTCACCCACCATCCACGCCAGGGCGCCCCGAAACTCGACTTCACTGGACGCGTTGGAGCTGTTGCCCAGCTTGTTTTTCAAGCGCTGGATATAGAACTGGTTGCGGTTGTCATCCGGGCGATGGCGGGGCAACAGGAAGCAGCTCAGGCCTTTTTCGGTCTGGGCCAGGGTAAGAAAGGCATCGCACATCGGCGCCGAGCAAAACCACTTGTGCCCGACCAGTTCATACGCCTGGCCAGGGCCCGGCGCACCGACCGGGTAGGCGCGCGTGGTGTTGGCACGCACGTCGGTGCCGCCCTGCTTCTCGGTCATGGCCATGCCCAGGGTAACCCCGGCCTTGTGCCGGTCCCCGACGTTGCGCGGGTCATATTCGCAGGCCAGGATTTTCGGCAGCCAGTACTCGGCCAGTTCGGGCTGAAGGCGCAGCGCCGGCACGGCGGCGAAGGTCATGGTCAGCGGGCAGCCAGTGCCAGCTTCGGCCTGGCTGTGCAGGTAGGTCATCGACGCGCGCGCCACATGCGCACCAGCACGGGGTTCTGCCCATGGCAGAGAAGGCAGACCGTGCTCGACGGCAGTGCGCATCAGCTCGTGGTAGGCCGGATGGAACTCGACCAGGTCGATACGGTGGCCATAACGGTCGTGGCTGCTGAATTCCGGCTTGTGCGCGTTGGCCAAGAAGCCCGCAGCCATCAGCGGCCCACCAGCCAAGGCACCGTAGGCATCGATCCGCGACTCGGCCCAGCCAGCGCCAAAACGCCGCGACCACTCCTGCAAGGGTTGGTCAAGGCGGTACAGGTTGGCGCCGTCGAGAGACGGCGGCTGGTTGGTGACTTCGTGGGTTTCAGCGTACTGGTGCAGGTTCATTGGCAGCTCCTGGATCCGTGCAGGCCTGAAAGTCCCAGTGAAGCACTCCCTGGGGGTCAGTCAAAGTGACAAAAATGACTAATCGGGATGGCATTTGGCTGGAGTTGTTGTAGGTCGCGGGGGCAAGTTTTGAGAATGCATCAGGGCTGATAGGTGTTCGCCACTACACATTCAGCGCCTATAAGATCGAGCGCCGCGCGGGCGGCGCTCGATTTCCCAGGCGCTAAACTTCCCGTGGCGGGCGCCTGTCAGCCCCAAACGCGTCCTGCCCGCTATCGATACACCTACTACTAGAAGGAGCGACGCGTCTGCTGAGAGTGCGGAGGCAACTGCACCTGCGATATCGCGACTTTCATCGTCAACTCGAACCTGCTCCCCAACCCGCGCGTAGATTCATGCGACAGCGTGGCCCCCAGCAACTCGCCCATCTGCCTGCAAATCGACAAGCCGATGCCCAGCCCGCCATAACGCCGGGTCATGGAACCATCAACCTGGAAAAAACGCTGGTAAAGCGTGGCCTGATCGAGATCATCGAAGCCGATACCACTGTCACTGACCGTGAAGGTAAGCGCCAGGTTGTCCGGCCCCAGGCGCTGGCCACGCACCTGCAGCATGACCCCGCCCTGATCGGTGAACTTCAGGCCGTTGTCCAGCAGGCAACCCAGGCAACGGGCCAGTTTTTGCGCATCGGACAGCAGCGCGTCTGGCAGATCGGCAGGTATGTCCAGGCTCAGGTACAACCCTTTACCCAGCGCCTGGCCAGCGTGCGCGGCGCGCAAGCCTTGCAGCATGTTACGCAGGCTGAAGGGCGCGGCCTGCGCACGCAAGCGGCCGCCCTGCAGCTCGGAGAGGGTGAGGATGTCGTCGACCATGTCCATCATGCTCTGCGCCGACGTGACCGCTGTGCGATGGTACTGGGCCATTTCGGCCTCCATCGGCAGGGTGTGCATCAGCTCAAGCGAGCCGATCACACCATTCATCGGGGTGCGCAGTTCATGGGTGACCGTGGCCAGGAACTCGTCCTTCAAGCGGTTGCTCCTGGCCAGTTGCAGGTTCAACTGCTCCAGGGTTCGACCGGTTTCACGCAGGGTCTGCGCCTGTTGCTCGCGCAGGCTGTTGATACGGTCGGCCAGCGCCAGCGACAGCAGCGCCACCTCCAGCGCCGAGCCCAACTGGCTGGCATACATGGTGATGAACACGTTCGGCAGGTAACCGAGCACCATCAAGGTGTTGACCAGCCCGCCCAGCAAAAACGCCGACCAGGCGATGATGAACCAGCGCGCCACGCGCAAACCGCGCGACCAGGCATACACGCCAGCGGCAAAGATGCTGACGGTGAACAGCAACGCCAGCACCGTGGCCATGCGCAGGGCGATGCCATACGGCATGCTCACGGCCAAGACCATCACCAACCCACCGCCCAGCATCAGCAGTTGCAACAACCGGTCGAAGCCACGGCTGATCTTGCCCAGTTGCAGAAAATGCCGGGCGAACTGACAGCCGAACAAACCGGCAGCGCCAATGAACAAGGGCGTCGAGGCATTCGCCCACCAGGGGCTGTCCGGCCAGAAGTAGGCGACCCCCGCACCATTCACCGAAACCTGATAAAGACCGAACGAGGCGATGTAGAGGATGTAGTAGAGGTAGCTGACATCCCGCACGCTGAGGTAAATGAACAGGTTGTACACCAGCATTACCAGCAACACGCCGTAGATCATGCCCAGTACGTACAGGCGCGTGGGCTGGTCCTCCATGTAGGCCTCGGCCGACCATAGCGCCAGCGGCGCCTGCACCGACCCCTGGCTGTGCAAGCGCAAGTAGACGGTAGTCGCCTGGCCTGGGGGCAGCGGCAACTCGAACAGGTAGTTGTTCTGCCGGATCTGCCGGCTGGCGTAAGGCAAGGCGTCGCCCGTGCGCTGGGCCAGGCGGTAGGTACCGGTGCTGTCGGGCAGGTACAACTCGAGGTGATCCAGGGGTGGGTAGGCCAGTTCCAGCAGCCATTGGCGGGGGGTGGCAGTGGCCGACGGCAGGTAACGCAGGTCGATCTTCAACCAGAACACCGACGTGGAATAACCAGCGTTCAACACAGGCTCATGATGGGCCCGAAAGTGTTTGGCGAACGTGGGCTCACTGACTTGGGCAATGCTGGTACTGCCATCAGGGTCTTCGAAGACCTGAAGGGTTTCGCCCAGCGGAAGATGGCGGGTAGCGTCGTCGAAGTCGACCGCAACGGCCAGCACGGGCAACAAGCCCAGAAGCACAATCAGCAAATAGCGCATACAGCCCCAGCATGGCCTGTCCGGTCGCGTCGCGGTTGCCTCCCATCCGTTTGAGACGACGTAATCCGGCAGAACCCGTTTGTCGAGTTATCCGAGCACTCTAGCATAGCTTTCCTACCTGGCAATCGGCCATCTCGAATTGCGGCCAAAAGGCTCTAAATCAATACTTTCAGCAGAACAACACACCTGAATCTGACCAGTCGATCAGCAAAACTCGTTTGTAGGACGATCCCCACAAATGGGTTTGGTGGTAAGCTCGCCGCCCATGAATACCTACAGCTCCCGCCCCGTTGTCCTCTGTCTCTCCGGCCACGACCCCAGTGGCGGCGCCGGCTTGCAGGCAGATATCGAAGCCCTGATCGCCCAAGGCTGTCACGCCGCACCTGCGGTGACCGCCCTGACCGTCCAGGATACCGTCAATGTTTCCGACTTCCGCGTGCTCGACCGTGAGTGGGTGCTGGCCCAGGCCAACGCCGTGCTGGCTGACTCCACGGTAGCGGCCGTCAAGCTGGGCATGCTCGGTTCGATCGACATGGTCGACACCGTCGCCGAACTGCTTGCCGCCCACCCGCACCTGCCGCTGGTCTGCGACCCGGTGCTGCGTGCCGGTGGCGGTGGCCGCCTGGGCAAGGACGAAGTGGGCTACGCCGTGCGCGAACGCCTGCTGCCGCTGGCGACCATCGCCACGCCGAACCTGCCGGAAGCGCGCATTCTCGCCGAGCTGCCTGAAGGCACTGCCGACGAGTGTGCCGAGAAACTGTTGCCGTTCTGTAGACACCTGTTGATTACCGGGGGTCACGGCGACGAAGACGAAATCCACAACCGCCTGTACAGCCGCGACGGCCAACGCCTGACCTGGACCTGCCAACGCCTGCCAGGCAGCTACCACGGTTCCGGTTGCACCCTGGCCAGCGCCCTGGCCGGTCGACTGGCACTGGGCGAAGCACTGCAAAGCGCTGTGCGCAGCGCCCTGGATTACACCTGGCGCACCCTGCGTGACGCCGAGCAACTGGGCAAGGGCCAGTACGTGCCGCGCCGCCTGCCCCTGGATTTCTGCTCCTGATACGAGGCTTTCAGATGAAGCTACGCGGTCTGTACGCAATCACCGACAGCCAGCTGCTCGCCGGCCGTTTTCTGTCCCATGTCGAAGCGGCCCTGGACGGCGGGGTGCGACTGTTGCAGTACCGCGACAAGAGTGACGACGCTGCGCGTCGCCTGCGCGAGGCCGAAGCCTTGAAGCAACTGTGCGAGCGCTACGACACCCAGCTGATCATCAACGACGACGCTGAACTGGCCGCACGCCTGGGTGTCGGCGTGCACCTGGGCCAGACCGACGGCCCGCTGACCCCGGCCCGGGCGTTGCTGGGCCGCGACGCCATCATCGGCTCGACCTGCCACGCGCAGCTCGACCTGGCCCGCCAGGCCGCCAGCGAAGGCGCCAGCTATGTGGCCTTCGGTCGCTTTTTCAACTCCGTGACCAAGCCGGGCGCACCGGCCGCCAGCCTCGACCTGCTGGAACAGGCCCGCGCCCAGGTCAAGCTGCCGATCGCCGTGATCGGCGGCGTCACCCTCGACAACGCTGCCCCGTTGGTCGCCCATGGCGCCGACCTGCTGGCGGTGATCCACGGCCTGTTTGGTACCGATAGCGCGCAGGAAGTCACCCGCCGCGCCCGTGCCTTCAACGCCCTGTTCGCTTCCTGATTTCGAGAGAAGATCCCATGTCCCGTTCCGAAACCCTGTTCGCCCAAGCCCAGAAGCACATCCCGGGCGGCGTCAACTCGCCCGTCCGCGCGTTCAAGAGCGTTGGCGGCACGCCGTTGTTCTTCAAGCACGCCGAAGGCGCCTATGTCGTTGACGAAGACGACAAGCGCTACGTCGACTACGTGGGTTCCTGGGGCCCGATGATCCTCGGCCACGGCCACCCTGAAGTGCTCGACGCGGTGCGCAACCAGCTGCAACACGGCCTGTCCTACGGCGCCCCGACCGCCATGGAAACCGAGATGGCCGACCTGGTCTGCTCGCTCGTGCCGTCGATGGAAATGGTCCGCATGGTCAGCTCGGGTACCGAAGCCACCATGAGCGCCATCCGCCTGGCCCGTGGCTACACCGGCCGCGACGCCATCATCAAGTTCGAAGGCTGCTACCACGGCCACTCCGACAGCCTGCTGGTGAAAGCCGGCTCGGGCCTTCTGACCCAAGGCGTGCCAAGCTCGGCGGGCGTGCCGGCGGACTTCGCCAAACACACCCTGACCCTGCCGTTCAACGACATTGCCGCGGTCGAAAAAACCCTGGCTGACGTCGGCCAGACCGTGGCGTGCATCATTGTCGAGCCGGTGGCCGGCAACATGAACTGCGTACCGCCAGCCCCGGGCTTCCTCGAAGGCCTGCGCGAGCAGTGCGACAAGCACGGCGTGGTGTTGATCTTCGACGAAGTGATGACCGGCTTCCGCGTCTCGCTGGGCGGCGCCCAAGGCTACTATGGCATCACCCCTGACCTGTCGACCTTCGGCAAGATCGTCGGCGGCGGCATGCCGGTCGGCTGCTTCGGCGGCAAGCGCGAGATCATGGGCTGCATCGCCCCGCTGGGCCCGGTCTACCAGGCCGGTACCCTGTCGGGCAACCCGCTGGCCATGGCCGCCGGCCTGACCACGCTGAAACTGATCAGCCGCCCAGGCTTCCACGCCGAACTGACCGATTTCACCAGCCGCATGCTCGACGGCCTGCAACAGCGTGCCGATGCCGCTGGCGTACCGTTCGTCACCACGCAGGCGGGTGCCATGTTCGGCCTGTACTTCAGCGGCGCCGATGACATCGTCACCTTCGACGACGTGATGGCCAGCGATGCGGATCGCTTCAAGCGCTTCTTCCACCTGATGCTCGACGGTGGCGTGTACCTGGCGCCAAGCGCGTTCGAGGCGGGCTTCACCTCCATCGCCCATGGCGACAAGGAGCTGCAGATCACCCTGGATGCGGCTGAAAAGGCCTTTGCTGCACTGAAGTAAACCGCCACATTTGCCCCTGTAGGAGCGCCCTTACAGCCCTTTCGCGACGTAAGGCCGCTCCTACACAATCAGCTGACTTCCCCAACCCGACAGAATTTCGCGTAAAACTTTGTAAGGTTGGCGCTGCTTATCCCATAATGTGCCACCAGAGACATTGGCCGCAGCTTTGCAGAGGTAAGTCGATCCCCATGAACCGCACCGGCCGCGCCCTGACCCTGGGCTGCCTGTTGCTTCTTCAGCCCCTGCTGGCCCTGGCGGAGGGTGGTAACTCATTGCTGATTCCAGCGACGAGCCGCTGCACCCTGAATGTTCAGCCAGAAGACCTCGCCAATGCCCTCAAGGCCTGCGAGCAGACGGCGACGACGGGGGATGCCCAGGCGCAGTTCGAACTGGGCGAGTACTACTACACCCAGACGCCCAAAGACCTGAACAAGGCCCTGAACTGGTTTCAGCAGGCCTCGTTGCAAGGCCACGCCCAGGCCCAATACCGGCTTGGCGCCATGTTCTTCCGCGGCGAAGGGGTCAAGGCCAATAACGTGCAGGCCTACATTCTGCTGAAGATGGCCGCGGTCAACGGCGCCGAAGATGCGCTGGACATGGCCGACGAAGTGACCGAGCAGATGCCCCGCGACGAGCTGGAACACGCGACCCAGGTGCTCGGCCAGATCTTCCGCAAGTACCTGCTTGAACTGCAGAACGCCGAAGGGCGCTCGCCGTTCTCGCCACTTCCCTGAAACGCCCTACTTCTCTGGCATCGGCATGGGGAATGGCATTACATTGCCGCCGCCCTTGGCCTCGCTGATCTTCGCCGTGCCCAAGCGCTCGACCTCGTCGATGCGCACGATCGAATGCATCGGCACGAAGCTGCGGATCACGCCCTCGAACTGGCTCTTGAGCTTCTCTTCGCTGGGGTCGACCACCACCTGGGTGCGCTCGCCGAAGACGAACTCCTCGATTTCCAGGAAGCCCCACAGGTCGCTCTGGTAGATCTGCTTGGCATACATCTCGAAGACCTGCCCCTGGTTGAGGAAGATCACTTTATAGATGGCGGGTTCGCGTTTGCTCATGGTTGGCGGGATAACACATGCGTAAGAAAAGGTGCGCATCATAGCAGTGCCGGCCTATTCGCGGGTAAACCCGCTCCCACAGGCTCTCCACCGGCCTTGAAACCTGCGCAGTACCTGTAGGAGCGGGTTCACCCGCGAATAGGCCAGAACAGGCCCTACATACCGTTGAACGTTTCAGTGCTTTCGCCACTGCCATTCAAGGGTTATTCTTGAGCTCACACCCATTGCCGTCGGGCGGCTAAAAACGACCTTGAACGCACCCATAGAACCTCATCGTTTCATCCTCGAACCTTTCGAGGCCCACCGTTTCGCCAACTTGTGCGGCCAGTTCGACGAGCACCTGCGCCTCATCGAGCAACGCCTGGCCATCGAGATCCGCAACCGCGGCAATCAGTTCGAACTGATCGGCGAACCCAAGACCACTTCCGCTGCCGAGCAACTGCTGCGCCGCCTCTACCGCGAGGCCAAGGCCACCGACTTGTCGCCAGAAACGGTCCACCTGTACCTGCAGGAGTCGACCGTCGAGAACATCGACAACCCGGCGGTCAACGAGGTCAGCGTCTCGTTGCGCACGCGCAAGGGCAACATTCGCCCGCGCGGTGTCAACCAGCAGCGGTACGTCAAGGAAATCCTGGCCAACGACATCAACTTCGGCATCGGCCCGGCCGGTACCGGCAAGACGTACCTGGCCGTGGCCTGTGCCGTAGATGCCCTGGAGCGCGAGCAAGTGCGCCGCATCCTGCTGGTACGCCCGGCAGTCGAAGCGGGCGAAAAGCTCGGCTTCCTGCCCGGTGACCTGGCACAGAAGATCGACCCGTACCTGCGCCCGCTGTACGACGCCCTGTACGAAATGCTGGGCTTCGAACACGTGGCCAAGCTGATCGAGCGCCAGGTGATCGAGATCGCCCCGCTGGCCTACATGCGTGGCCGTACCCTGAACAACAGCTTCATCATCCTCGACGAAAGCCAGAACACCACGCTCGAGCAGATGAAGATGTTCCTCACCCGCATCGGCTTCGGCTCGACGGCGGTGATCACCGGTGACATCACCCAGGTCGACCTGCCCCGTGGCACGAAGTCGGGCCTGGCGCATGTGATCGAGGTGCTCCGGGACGTTCCGGGTATCAGCTTTACCCATTTCCAACCCAAAGATGTGGTTCGTCACCCACTGGTGCAACGCATCGTCGAGGCCTACGACCGTTTCGAAGGCCGTCAGGCCAAGCCAGAGGCACCCGGCAAAGATGCTTGAACTTGACTTGCAACGGGCCACGGACGCCGCCGCCCCTGACGATGCTGCCTTCCGCCGCTGGTGCGAGCTGGCCCTGCGCCAGCGCAGCGCCGACTCGGAAATGACCATCCGCCTGGTCGACGAAGCCGAAGGCCGCGAGCTGAACCACACCTACCGGCACAAGGACTACGCGACCAATGTGCTGTCGTTCCCGGCCGACGTGCCTGATGACCTGCTCGACATCCCCCTGCTGGGCGACTTGGTGATCTGTGTGGCGGTGGTCGAGCGCGAGGCCGCCGAACAGGGCAAAACCCTGGAGGCCCACTGGGCGCACCTGGTCATCCACGGCTGCCTGCACTTGCTCGGCTACGACCACATCGACGATGACGAAGCCGAGGAAATGGAAGCCCTGGAACGAGAATTGCTGGCAGAACTGGGTCACCCTGACCCGTATGCCGACGATGAAGACGAAACCATCACACACTGATACTGCAAGGATCACGAGAACCGCCATGAGCGAAGATCGATCGAGCAACGGGCAAAAGTCCTGGCTGGGTAAACTGACCCAGGCTTTTGCCCATGAGCCGAAAAACCGCCAGGAGCTCCTTGAGCTGCTGCGCGAAGCCCATCAGAACAAGCTGCTCGACAGCGAAGCGCTGACCATTGTCGAAGGCGCCATCCAGGTTGCTGACCTGCAGGTGCGCGACATCATGGTGCCGCGCTCGCAAATGATCAGCATCAAGGCCAGCCAATCGCCTCGCGAGTTCCTGCCGGCGGTGATCGACGCCGCGCACTCGCGTTACCCGGTGATCGGCGAAAGCCACGATGATGTGCTGGGCATCCTGCTCGCCAAGGACCTGCTGCCGCTGATCCTCAAAGAGAACGGCGACAGCTTCAACATCAAGGACCTGCTGCGCCCGGCCACCTTCGTGCCGGAGTCCAAGCGCCTGAACGTGCTGCTGCGCGAGTTCCGTGCCAACCATAACCACATGGCCGTCGTCATCGACGAATACGGCGGTGTGGCAGGCCTGGTGACCATCGAGGACGTGCTTGAACAGATCGTCGGTGACATCGAGGACGAACACGACGTCGAGGAAGACAGCTACATCAAGCCGCTGCCCAGCGGCGACTTCCTGGTCAAGGCGCTGACCCCGATCGAGAACTTCAACGAGTTCTTCGACAGCACCTTCTCCGATGACGAATTCGACACCGTGGGCGGCCTGGTGATGAGCGCGTTCGGGCACCTGCCCAAGCGCAACGAAACCACCGAGATCGGTGCCTACAAGTTCCGCATTCTCAATGCCGACAGCCGGCGGATTCACCTGCTGCGCCTGACACCGATCACCCGCTAAGGACAATCATGCGTTGGATCACCCGCCCCGGCTGGCCCGGTAACCTGCTGGCCATGGCGGCCGGCGCTTCCACCCTCCTGGCCCTGGCGCCGTTCGACATCTGGCCGCTGGCCCTGTTGTCCATCGCCCTGCTTTACCTTGGCCTGCGCGAGCTCAGCCCGCGCCAGGCCATGGGCCGCGGCTGGTGTTTCGGCTTTGGCCTGTACGGCGCCGGCACCTGGTGGATCTACGTCAGCATGAACACCTACGGCGGCGCTTCGCCGCTGCTGGCGATCCTGCTGCTGCTGGCGTTCTTCGCCGCCCTTGCCTGGTTCTTCGCACTGCCCACGTGGCTGTGGGCGCGCTGGCTGCGGCGCAACGAGGCGCCGCTGGCCGATGCCTTGTGCTTCGCTGCCCTGTGGCTGTTGCAAGAGGCCTTCCGGGGCTGGTTCCTGACCGGCTTCCCCTGGCTTTATGCGGGCTACAGCCAGCTCGATGGTCCCTTGGCGGGCTTGGCGCCGCTAGGCGGCGTGTGGCTGATTTCCTTCACCCTGGCGCTTAGCGCTGCCTTGCTGTGCAACCTGCATCGGCTACGCGCCCGGCCCTCGTTCCTGGCCGTCGCCGGCGTGCTGTTGCTCGCCCCGTGGGTACTGGGCATGGCCCTCAAGGGGCACGCCTGGACCAAGCCTGCGGGTGATCCGCTCAAGGTGGCCGCCATCCAAGGCAACGTCGAGCAGGAGGTGAAATGGGACCCCGCGCACATCGACGCACAGCTGGCGCTGTACCGCGACATGACCTTCACCTCGAAGCCCGTAGACCTGCTGATCTGGCCCGAAACCGCGGTCCCGGTGCTCAAGGACCAGGCCCAGGGCTACATCGACGTGATGGGCCGCTTTGCCGCCGAGCGGCATTCGGCGCTGATCACCGGCGTCCCCGTACGTGAGGTGGTGCACCACCAACGCCGCTATTACAACGGCATCACCGTGACCGGCGAAGGCGACGGCACCTACCTCAAGCAGAAACTGGTGCCGTTTGGCGAGTATGTGCCGCTGCAAGACATGCTGCGTGGCGCGATCGAGTTCTTTAACCTGCCCATGTCGGACTTTGCCCGGGGCCCCGAAGACCAGCCGCTGTTGCAGGCCAAGGGTTACCAGATCGCGCCGTACATCTGCTACGAAGTGGTCTACCCCGAGTTCGCGGCGAGCCTGGCGGCGCGCAGCGACCTGCTGCTGACCATCAGCAACGACACCTGGTTCGGCACCTCCATCGGCCCCCTGCAACACCTGCAGATGGCGCAGATGCGGGCACTGGAAGCCGGCCGCTGGATGATCCGCGCCACCAACAACGGCATAACCGCGCTGATCGATCCGTTCGGGCGCATTACCACGCAAATTCCGCAGTTCCAGCAGGCGGTGCTGTATGGCGAGGTGGTGCCGATGCAGCAATTGACGCCTTACCTGCAGTGGCGCTCGTGGCCGCTGGCGATCCTCTGTGTGCTGTTGCTGGGCTGGGCGTTGCTGGCCGGGCGCATCGCCAAGACCGTTTGAGTTCTCCTGCACCGGCCTCTTCGCGGGTTTACCCGCGAAGAGGCCAGCACAAGCAATACAAGGCTCAATAGAACAACCGATACCCCAGCAACCCAACGGCTTCATTGAGCAACTGCCCGCTTTGCCACATGGCCCGGCTCTCCGGCAGCAACCCACCGAACGGCCGTGCATGATCACGCCCGAGGAATCCCACCGACGCCGGCACCACTTCGAACCCGGCCTGCTCGAAGCTCCAGCGCGAGCGCTGCATGTGCCACGCCTGGGTCACCACCACCACCCGGCGGATACCCAACGGCTGCAACACCTTGGCGCTCATCTGGGCATTTTCCCAGGTCGTGCGGCTGTCCTCTTCCTTCCACTTCACCTGCACCGCGAAATCCTCATGCAGGCGGTCCGCCATCAACCGCGCCTCGCTCGGCGGCGTGCCGTAGTGCAAGCCACCGCTGGTCAGCACCGGCAACCCCGACGCCTTGGCCAGCCGCGCAGCAAAGCGCATGCGCTCAAGGGCCGTTGCCGTAGGCTGGTCATCCCCACCCCAGGCCGGGTCACCGCGCTCACGCCCGGCACCTAGCACGACGATGGCATCCGCCCTGCCGGCAAGGCCCGCCCACTCGCTGACCTGCAAAGGCGGTTCGGTTTCCAGCAACCGTGCCGACTCCTGCAGCACCAGGGGCAAACTCATCAGCCACAGGCCACCCAGCCCCACTGCAAAGCACAGCGCCGCCAGCCGCGGGCGGCGGGTACGCAGCCACCAGGCGGCCAGCAGCAGCAGGAACAGGACGCCCGGCGGCATCAGCCATTGCTTGATGAAGAATCGAATGGGCATCGGCTACACCTCCATGGAAGGCGTGCAGCCTAAGAGGATCGACGCCGGGCAACAAGTGTGCGGCCGGCGACGATCGTGAGAAGTGTATTGAAGAACCGGCGCGCGATGGCCTGCGCCTGGCGTCCTGAACGGCTAACGATGCGGCAGCGTCCTGGATCTCGCCGTGCTGGCGGGGCGTTTCTTGTCCTTGAGCCAGATGATCTTGGCCGATGTCGGCTCCGCTTGCGGGTAACTGCCGGCACAGGCATTTTGGCGCTCCGGAAGGGATTCCAGGTAGGCCTTGATCACTTCGAACTCTGCGTGGCTAAGGCCGCGCAACTCCAGCTCGGCTGGACTCTCGTCGCGCAATCGTACCGACGTCCGGGCAACTTCCAATGCCAGGCCAAGGCGGTCGATCAGGCGTTCGTAAAGCTCCGGTTTGATTGCGGGTAGCTGCGTCTCTCCCATCCGTTCACCTCATTGAAGATAAAAATATCTCCCCCCACACCTGAGCTTAGCGTCACTCTAAAAAGCAGCCGTTTGCCGCGACCAGCGGGCATTCGCAATCAAGGTTTCCCACGATGCGCAGCGCTGCTGTATGCTACGGCGTTCACTCTAAACGACACCGGAGTACCGGTTGCAGCGAGGTTCCGCTGCCTGGAACAAGGTCTCTTCTCTCTCAGCCAAAAGTAGCCATGCACGAACAATACACGCCCCGTGATATCGAAGCCGCCGCCCAGAACTTCTGGGACGAGCAACAATCGTTCGCTGTTACCGAACAGCCAGGCAAAGACACCTACTATTGCCTATCGATGTTCCCGTACCCGAGCGGCAAGCTACACATGGGCCACGTGCGCAACTACACCATCGGTGACGTGATTGCCCGCTACCAGCGCATGCTGGGCAAAAACGTCTTGCAGCCGATGGGCTGGGACGCCTTCGGCATGCCCGCGGAAAACGCGGCGATGAAAAACAACGTCGCCCCGGCCAAGTGGACGTACGAAAACATCGACTACATGAAGACCCAGCTCAAGAGCCTGGGCCTGGCCATCGACTGGGCACGTGAAGTCACCACCTGCAAGCCGGACTACTACCGCTGGGAACAGTGGCTGTTCACCCGCCTGTTCGAAAAGGGCGTCATCTACCGCAAGAACGGTACCGTGAACTGGGACCCGGCCGACCAGACCGTGCTCGCCAACGAGCAGGTCATCGACGGCCGCGGCTGGCGTTCGGGCGCGCTGATTGAAAAGCGCGAAATCCCGATGTACTACTTCCGCATCACCGACTACGCCGACGAGCTGCTCGAGAGCCTCGACGAACTGCCGGGCTGGCCTGAACAGGTCAAGACCATGCAGCGCAACTGGATCGGCAAGTCGCGCGGCATGGAAGTCCAGTTCCCGTTCGACCAGGCCACCATCGGCCACGAAGGCACCCTCAAGGTCTTCACCACCCGTCCTGACACACTGATGGGCGCCACCTACGTCGCGGTCGCCGCCGAACACCCGCTGGCCACCCAGGCTGCCCAAGGCAACCCGGCGCTGCAGGCGTTCATCGACGAGTGCAAGAGCGGCAGCGTCGCCGAGGCCGACATGGCCACCCAGGAGAAGAAGGGCATGCCCACTTCCCTGCTGGTCGAACACCCGCTGACCGGCGAGAAGCTGCCGGTCTGGGTCGCCAACTACGTGCTGATGCACTACGGCGACGGCGCCGTGATGGCCGTGCCGGCCCACGACGAGCGCGACTTCGAATTCGCCCGCAAGTACAACCTGCCGGTCAAGGCCGTGGTGCGCACCAGCGAAGGCGACGAAGTCGGTAACGAATGGCTGGCCGCCTACAACGAGCACGGCCAACTGATCAACTCCGGCGAGTTCGACGGCCTGGACTTCGCCGGCGCCTTCGACGCCATCGAAGCCGCCCTGATCCGCAAGGAACTCGGCAAGTCGCGCACCCAGTTCCGCCTGCGCGACTGGGGCATCAGCCGTCAGCGTTACTGGGGCTGCCCGATCCCGATCATCCACTGCCCGTCCTGCGGCGACGTGCCGGTGCCGGAAGACCAGCTGCCGGTCACCCTGCCAGAAAACGTGGTACCGGACGGTGCCGGCTCGCCGCTGGCGCGCATGCCCGAGTTCTACGAATGCACCTGCCCGAAATGCGGCACGGCGGCCAAGCGCGAAACCGACACCATGGACACCTTCGTCGAGTCGTCCTGGTACTTCGCCCGCTACGCCTCGCCAAACTACGACCAAGGCCTGGTCGACCCTAAAGCCGCCAACCACTGGCTGCCGGTCGACCAGTACATCGGCGGTATCGAGCACGCGATCCTGCACCTGCTGTACGCGCGCTTCTTCCACAAGCTGATGCGTGACGAAGGCCTGGTCACCTCGAACGAGCCGTTCAAGAACCTGCTGACCCAGGGCATGGTGGTCGCCGAGACCTACTACCGCGTTGCCAGCAACGGCGGCAAGGACTGGTTCAACCCGGCCGATGTCGAGATCGAACGTGACGCCAAGGCCAAGATCATTGGCGCCCGCCTGAAGACCGACGGCCTGCCGGTAGAAATCGGCGGCACCGAGAAGATGTCGAAGTCGAAGAACAACGGCGTCGACCCGCAATCGATGATCGAAGCCTACGGCGCCGATACCTGCCGCCTGTTCATGATGTTCGCTTCGCCGCCCGACATGAGCCTGGAGTGGTCCGATTCCGGCGTCGAAGGTGCCAGCCGCTTCCTGCGTCGAGTCTGGCGTTTGGCCCAAGGCCACGTCAGCCAGGGCCTGCCGGGCAAGCTGGATGTCGCCACGCTGGACGACGCGCAAAAGGTCATCCGCCGCGCCATCCACGCCGCGATCAAGCAGGCCAGCACCGACGTGGGCCAGTACCACAAGTTCAACACCGCCATCGCCCAGGTGATGACCGTGATGAACGTCCTGGAAAAGGCCCCGCAAGCCACTGAACAGGACCGTGCCCTGCTGCAGGAAGGCCTTGAAGCCGTCACCCTGCTGCTGGCGCCGATCACCCCGCACATCTCCCACGAACTGTGGAAGGCGCTGGGCCACGACCAGGCGGTCATCGATGCTGGCTGGCCAGCCGTCGACGAGAGCGCACTGGTACAGGACAGCATCGTCCTGGTGGTGCAGGTCAACGGCAAGCTGCGTGGCCAGGTCGAAATGCCGGCCGCCGCCAGCCGCGAGGAAATCGAAGCCGCCGCCCGCAGCAACGAGAATGTCCTGCGCTTCATCGATGGCCTGACCATCCGCAAGGTCATCGTGGTACCGGGCAAGCTGGTCAACATCGTCGCCAATTGATGGCACGCCCGCCCGCAGGTTCTGCGGGCGGGCGGTACAGGCCCAAGAGGGAGCAACAACATGATCAAACGCAATCTGCTGGTAATCGGCCTGGCCGTCGTGCTCAGCGCCTGCGGTTTCCAGCTGCGTGGCACCGGCACCACCGAGCTGAGCGTCAAAGAGATGGACGTCAGCGCGCGCAATGCCTATGGCGAAACCGTAACCCAGCTGCGCCAGGTCCTGGAGCGTAACGGCGTCAACCTGCACGCGGGCGCACCTTACCGCCTGGTGCTGACCAACGAGCAGGAAAACGAACGCGCCGCGACCTACACCGGTGGCAGCCGCTCGGCCGAGTACGAGCTGACCACGGTACTGAACTACAGCATCCAGGGCCTGAACAACCTGGAACTGCTCAGCGACAAACTGGAAATGCGCAAGGTCTACGTGCGTGACGGTTCCAACATCACCGGTTCCGAGCAGGAAGCAAAACGGGCACGTGACGAAATGCGCCGCGACCTGGTCAACGCCATGGTCGTACGCCTGCAGATGCTGACCCCGACGCAACTCGACGAGCTGCAGCGTAAAGCCGACGAACGCGCCCAGGCTGAAGCCGCCGCGCTGGAAGCGGCACGCCGTCAGCAGGCGGAAACGCCTCAGCAGTCGCCACTGGAAGTTCCGGGCAACTGAGCCCGTGCGGGGCACCTTAGGTGCCCCGCCTGTTTCCGATGAAACTCGCCCCCGCCCAACTCAACAAGCACCTGCAAGGCGCCCTGGCACCGGTTTACGTGGTCAGCGGCGACGACCCATTGCTGTGCCAGGAAGCCGCTGACGCCATCCGCGGCGCCGCACGCCAACAAGGTTTCGACGAACGCCAGGTGTTCAGCGCCGACGCCAATTTCGACTGGGGCACCTTGCTCCAGGCGGGCGCCAGCCTGTCCCTTTTCGCCCAGCGCCGCCTGCTGGAACTGCGCCTGCCCTCCGGCAAGCCCGGTGACAAGGGTGCTGCAGCCTTGATGGAATACTGTGCCAGGCCGGCCGAAGACACGCTGCTGCTGATCAGCCTGCCCAAGCTCGACGGCAGCGCGCAGAAGACCAAGTGGGGCAAGGCCCTGATCGAAGGCGCCCATTGCCAGTTCATCCAGATCTGGCCGGTGGATGCGCACCAGTTGCCGCAGTGGATCAACCAGCGGCTGTCGCAGGCCGGCCTTTCGGCTCAACGCGATGCCGTGGACCTGATCGCCGCCCGGGTCGAAGGCAACCTGCTGGCTGCCGCCCAGGAAATCGAAAAACTCAAGCTGCTGGCCGACGGCAACCAGATCACCGTCGAGACCGTACAGGCGGCGGTCGCCGACAGCGCCCGCTTCGATGTCTTCGGCCTGGTCGATGCCATTCTCAATGGCGAAGCCGCGCACGCCCTGCGCATGCTTGAAGGCCTGCGCGGCGAAGGCGTGGAGCCGCCGGTGATTCTGTGGGCACTGGCGCGCGAACTGCGCCAACTGGCCGGGCTGGCCCAACAGTTCAGCCAGGGCGTGCCGCTGGACAAGGCCTTCAGCCAGGCGCGGCCACCGGTGTGGGATAAACGCCGACCACTGGTCAGCAAAGCCCTGCAGCGCCTCTCGGCGCAGCGCTGGGCCCAGCTGTTGCAGGATGCCCAGCGGATCGATGCGCAGATCAAGGGCCAGGCCGAGGGTTCGCCCTGGACCGGGCTGGCACGGCTGTCGCTGCTGATGGCCGGGCAGCGGCTAGCGCTCCCTTCCGAGTAATAGTCTAAGCCGCTGTCGCCGGCTTGCCGGCGATAGGGCCTTCGAATCATATACACAATCAATTGGCCCTCCCCCACCCAGCGGCCTACAGTGCGCCCCGAAAGCCACCCATCGGGAATCCGCACCATGAGCAAAAAACCGAAGAAGCACGGCCCCAACAAGGCCAAGTCGATCGTCGCCCAGCCACTGTTCCGCTGCCGCCAGGAACAACCGGACAAGGGCAAAGGCAGCTACCGCCGCGAAGCCTTCCAATCGAGAGATTGGGAGGCTTCTTACTTTTTGGCGGCATGAAAGCATCGAAAGCGCAGGCATGGTATGGTCGTCACCTGACCTGAAATTCTGGATCTGTGCATGCTCCTCAGCCTTCTCCCCCGTTGGAAATCCCGCCAGCTGATCGCGGCCTCCAGCTTCATCCTGCTCGTCGCCTGCGCGGAAAAACCCACCGCCGCCGATGCCTTGCCGCTGGCACCTGCCCAGCCCGCCCCAGTGGTGAACGTGCCTGGTGCAACGCCCGACGCCAGTGCTACTGAGATCCAGCCCCTGCAAACCTTCGCGCAATGGCAGGCTGGCTTCCGCCAACAAGCCTTGCAGGCTGGCATTTCGCCAAACACCTTCGACCGTGCGTTCCTCGGTGTCACCCCCGACATGGACGTGATCAAGGCCGACCGCAGCCAGCCAGAATTCACCCGCCCGGTGTGGGAATACCTGGAAGGCGCACTGTCGCCACTGCGCGTGCGCAACGGCAAGAAGCTGATGGAGCAGAATGCAGAACTGTTGACCCGCATCGAGCAGCGCTATGGCGTGGACCGCCAAGTGCTGGTTTCGGTCTGGGGCATGGAGAGCAACTTCGGCCAGTTCCAGGGCAGCAAGTCGGTCATTCGCTCACTGGCGACCCTGGCCTACGAAGGCCGCCGCCCCCAATTCGCCCAAGACCAGCTGATTGCCGCCCTGCAAATCCTGCAGAACGGTGATATCCAGCCAGAGGCCATGCGTGGCTCGTGGGCTGGTGCCATGGGCCAGACCCAGTTCATCCCGACCACCTACAACACCCATGCAGTGGATTTCGACGGTGATGGCCGCCGGGATATCTGGAACAGCACCCCCGATGCCCTGGCCTCCACAGCGCACTACCTGCAGAGCTCTGGCTGGAAACGCGGCCAGCCTTGGGGCTTTGAAGTGCAAGTGCCGGCCGGGTTCGACTTTTGGCTGGCCGACGGGTCGCTGCGCAAGCCGGTGAGCGAGTGGCTACAACTGGGCGTGAAGCTGCCAGCCGGTACTCAGCTGCCCGCCAACAGCAATCAGCTGTCTGCCGCCCTGCTGCTGCCTGCAGGTGCACGCGGCCCGGCGTTCCTGGTGCTGGACAACTTCCGCGCCATACTCAAGTACAACAACTCGTCGTCCTACGCACTGGCCGTAAGCCTGTTGGGTGACCGGTTCTCGGGGTGGGGCTTCATTGCCGGCAGCTGGCCGAAAGAGGACCTGCCTTTGAGCCGCAGCGAGCGCATGGAGCTGCAACACCTGCTCAACGCTAGCGGGCATGACGCGGGCAACGCCGATGGCATCATTGGCGCCAACACCCGCAAGGCCATTCGCAATGCCCAGCAGGGGTTGGGATGGCCGGCGGATGGGTATCCAACCCATAAGCTGCTCGAGAGCCTGCGTCAGCAGTAATACCCTTGCGGCCGTTCGCGGGTGAACCCGCTCCTGTAGGAGCTGGCTTGCCTGCGATGGGCTGCAAAGCAGCCCCGACAATCTCAAGCCTTGAACAAATCCTGCTGCAACACCAGCCTCATCTCCCCACTGTCCAGCACCACCTCAGCCCCCAGCGGCAAGCACACGTTCGGATCACAATGCCCACTGCGCCACCCGGCCAGCACCGGCACGCCCAGGGGCCCGAAAATGTCCTGCAGCAGCGGCGTCAACGCCGCCACGGTGATCCCGGCAAAATCCCCCACCAGCACCCCCTTCACCCCCGCAAGCTTGCCCGCCAGGCGCAACTGGGTCAGCAAACGATCCACCCTGAACAACGGCTCGTTGACGTCTTCGATAAACAGAATACAGCCCTGCGTATCGATCTCTGCCACCGTTCCCAGGGTCGCCCCCAGCATCGACAGGTTGCCCCCCAGCAAACGCCCGCGGGCAACCCCCGGCACCACGCAGCTCAACGCAAAGTCGGCCGGATGCGCGATCGTATCCCCCGCCCCCACCTGCCCAATCAGTTGCGCCAGCAGCGACGACTCGGTCGGCTCGAGTTTGGCGCCCAACAGGTCGGCATTCAGCATCGCCCCGTGGAAGGTCAGCAA
Organism: Pseudomonas sp. PAGU 2196; assembly: GCF_022179005.1. Lineage (NCBI taxonomy): Bacteria > Pseudomonadati > Pseudomonadota > Gammaproteobacteria > Pseudomonadales > Pseudomonadaceae > Pseudomonas > Pseudomonas sp. PAGU 2196. Next base: position 45,619 of record NZ_BNTL01000030.1, read on the forward strand.
CCCGGCTTTGCGCTGGATAGCCGTGTGCAGCGCGGTGATGTCGCTGTAGCCGATCAGCGGCTTGGGGTTGCAACGAATCAGGTCAAAGTCGAGGCTGTCGAGCAGGCGCATGCTGCCATAGCCGCCGCGCATGCACAGGATGGCGTCGATGGCCGGGTCAGCAAAAGCATCGTGCAGGTCCTGCAGCCGCTGCTGATCGGACCCCGCCAGGTAGCCCTGCGCCTGCTCAACGCCCGGGTAAATACGGCAGCGGTAGCCACGCTCGGTGAACCACTGGCTGGCCTTTTGCGCATCCAGCCACGCCGGCCCGGCCGGGGCGACGATGGCAAAGCAGGCGTTCTCCCCCAGGGCAGCGGGCAGGCGGGATTCAACGGTTTCAGCGCAATTCATCGCAACTCCTTGCAGTGCAGGGCACACAAACAAAAATGCCGATGCGGCCTTTCGGCGCGCATCGGCACGGGTGCTTCAGACCAGGCTCAGAGCTTGATCTTGGCTTCGTGAGCCTGCTGGTCAGCGTGGTACGAAGAACGCACCAGCGGGCCGGAAGCTACGTTCTTGAAGCCCATCTTGTAGCCTTCTTCGGCGAACCAGGCGAAGGTATCCGGGTGCACGAAACGCTGCACCGGCAAGTGGCTGCGCGACGGCTGCAGGTACTGGCCGAGGGTCAGCATGTCGATGTCATGCTCGCGCATGCGGTGCATCACTTCGATGACTTCTTCGTCGGTCTCGCCCAGGCCGAGCATCAGGCCCGATTTGGTCGGTACGTGCGGGACCATCTGCTTGAACTTCTGCAGCAGGTCCAGCGACCAGTCGTAGTCCGACCCCGGACGCGCGGCCTTGTACAGGCGCGGTACGGTTTCCAGGTTGTGGTTGAAGACATCCGGCGGCTCTTGCGCGGTGATCTCCAGGGCCACGTCCATACGGCCACGGTAGTCCGGGACCAGGGTTTCCAACTGCACGCCCGGCGACAAAGCGCGGATCTCGCGGATGCAGTCGGCAAAGTGCTGGGCACCGCCATCACGCAGGTCGTCGCGGTCCACCGAAGTGATCACCACGTACTTCAGGCGCAGGTCGGCGATGGCGACGGCGAGGTTCTTCGGCTCATCGAGGTCCAGTGGCTTCGGTCGGCCGTGGCCAACGTCGCAGAATGGGCAACGACGGGTGCAGATGTCACCCATGATCATGAAGGTCGCAGTACCGCCCGAGAAGCACTCGCCCAGGTTCGGGCAGGAGGCCTCTTCGCAGACGCTGTGCAGCTTGTGCTTGCGCAGCAGTTGCTTGATGCGGTCTACCTCGGGCGAGACCGGGATGCGCACGCGGATCCAGTCAGGCTTTTTCGGCAGTTCATCGGTAGGGATGATCTTTACCGGGATGCGCGCGACCTTGTCGGCACCACGCAGTTTGACCCCAGCTTCCACCTTCTTCGGCGCTGGGCGCGGGGTGGCATCCTGGGTAGGTATCAGGTTCGGCACGGCTTCTTGCACAGTTGTCATATTCAGTCGATTCCGCCCGTGAGGGTCGTCTGCTCAGCGTAGTCGAGGTGCTTGACCAGCTGTCCGCGCAGCCTTGTCCTGACCTCGTTGAGTTCGATCGGGCCTGCCAGATCGCGTAGCTGGGTCATGGCCAGCCCCGCATAACCGCAGGGGTTGATTCGGCGGAATGGCGCAAGGTCCATGTCCACGTTCAGGGCAAGGCCGTGGAACGAACGGCCGTTGCGGATTCGCAGGCCGAGGGAGGCGATTTTCGCTCCATCGACATAGACACCCGGGGCGTCGGGCTTAGCCGCCGCCTGGACATCGTAACTGGCAAGCAGGTCGATCAGGGTCTGCTCGATGCGGCTGACCAGCTCACGTACCCCAAAACCCAGCCGCCGCACATCCAGCAGCAGGTAGGCCACCAGTTGCCCGGGGCCATGGTAGGTCACCTGGCCACCGCGGTCGGTCTGCACCACCGGGATATCACCCGGAATCAGCAGGTGCTCGGCCTTGCCGGCCTGGCCCTGGGTAAAGACCGAAGGGTGTTCGACCAGCCAGATTTCATCCTGGCTGTCGGGCCCTCGCTGCTCGGTAAAGCGACGCATGGCTTCCAGCACCGGTTCATAGGGCTGCAGGCCAAGATCGCGAAAACCGAGACAGGCGGACATCAGAGCACCATTTTCACGATGCCGGTAGCGCGCAGGGCGCTGTTGATATCGTGCAGCTGGTTCTCGCTCTCGGCAACGATGTGCAATTGCACCGTGGTGTACTTGCCTTCCTTGCTCTGGCGCTCGGCCAGCGTGGCGAGGTCGACCTTGGCGTGTTTGCTGAGGACTTCGATGACCATGTCCTTGAAACCGACAACGGTATCGCCGATGACCTTGATCGGGTAGTCGGCGCAGGGGAATTCGATTTTGTGCGACTTGACGTCAGGTTCGCTCATAGCGGAAACGGCCTCGTAAGCCGTGGCAACAACAACGCTCCCGCCTGAACAGCGGGAGCGTGGCAGGTCACGTTATCAGTTGAACAACCCGTAGAAGAATAGACGGATGCTATCCCACATACGGCGGAAGAAACCACCTTCCTCGACGCCATCGAGGGCGATCAGGTCGGCGCTGTGAACCACGTTCTCGTCCAGTTTGACTTCCACTTTGCCGATCACGTCACCTTTGGCGATCGGTGCGGTGAGCTGCGGGTTCATGGTCATCGAAGCCTGAAGGCGCTTCAATTGGCCTTTAGGCATAGTCATGGTCAGGTCGTTGGCCAGGCCAGCTTTAACCTGGCTGGTGGCGCCCTTCCAGACTGGAGCCTGGGTCAGCTCGGTGCCTTTCTGATAGAAGGTCTGAGTTTCGAAGAAGCGGAAGCCGTAGGTCAGCAGCTTCTGGGTCTCGGCAGCACGGGACTGCTCGCTGTTGGTACCGAACACCACGGCGATCAGGCGCTGGCCGTCACGTACGGCCGAAGCCACCATGCAGTAACCGGCTTCGTCGGTGTGGCCAGTTTTCAGGCCGTCGACGGTCTTGTCACGCCACAGCAGCAGGTTGCGGTTCGGCTGCTTGATGTTGTTCCAGAAGAACTCTTTCTGCGAGTAAATCGCATAGTGGGCCGGGTCGACGTCGATGATCGCGCGCGCCAGCAGGGCCATGTCGTGCGCCGAGGAGTAGTGCTCGGGGTTCGGCAGGCCGGTCGGGTTCATGAAGTGGCTGTTGGACATGCCCAGGTCAGCGGCCGTCTTGTTCATCATGTCGGCGAAGGCGTCTTCGCTGCCGGCAATGTGCTCGGACAGGGCGACGGACGCATCGTTACCTGACTGGATGATGATGCCGTGCAGCAGGTCGCTGACAGTCACCTGGCTGCCGACCTTGATGAACATGCGCGAACCACCGGTACGCCAGGCGTTTTCGCTGACGGTAACCGGGTCGTTTTCACCGATCTGGCCGCGGCGAATGTCCAGGGTGGCGATATAGGCAGTCATCAGCTTGGTCAAGCTGGCTGGCGGCAGGCGCTCGTCACCGTTGTTCTCGACCAGCACGTTGCCGCTGGACGCGTCCATGAGTACGTAGGACTTGGCTGCCAGTTGCGGTGGTGCCGGCATCATCTGCTCTGCCGCGAAAGCAGCAGGCGTGATCATCAGCAGTACGGGCAGGCAAAGTCGTTTGGCAAGGTTGGTGATGTTCATCCGTCTCTCGAAAATCGCTAATGGTCTGAGATGTTGCCTGGGCCACATCGTGTGCCCAGCGCCAGTCAGTCTAGTTTTTAAGGCCTTGGGCCGAGCCCGCACACTGCGGCTTTATGTCGCTGCGGGCAAAAGCGGACATTGTACATGCCCGCGCCCGTCAATTCATGACAAAACCGACAGTTTGGCCGGTGCGGTCAGTCAGCTGTGACCAGCTTGGCCTGCCCCAAGTTCGCCAGGCGAATGCTGTTCTGCGCTTGCTGGATCTCGCCCTGGCTGCTGATCGGCCCCAAACGCACGCGGTGCAAGGTTTGCTGGTTACGCACGATGGAGCTGATGAACACCGGCGCGCTGACCATAGTGCTCAGTTTCGAACGCAGCAGTTCGGCGGCGTCCGGGTTGGCGAAGGCGCCCACCTGCAAGAAGCTGCCGCCGTTGCCTGCCGGCACATTGTTGCCGCCGACTTGAACGGGCACTACGGGTGCAGCATGCTGCTGGGGTGGCGGGGTCCACTGCTCGACACGGCCGGTGCTGGCCGGGATCGACTGGGTCTGGGCAACCTGGGGCTCCTTCAGCACCAACGGTGGCTGCTGGCCACGCTGGGCCCACCATTGTTGCGGGTCGATACCTTCGACGCGCACATGCGCGGTGCCGATTTCGGCGTAGCCGAGCTTCTTCGCCGCCGCGTAGGACAGGTCGATGATACGGTCGGAGTAGAACGGGCCACGGTCGTTGACCCGCAGGACCACACTGCGGCCGTTGGCCAGGTTGGTCACCCGCACATAGGCCGGTAGCGGCAAGGTCTTGTGCGCCGCGCTCATGCCGTACAGGTCATAAAGCTCGCCGTTGGCCGTGTTCTGCCCGTGAAACTTGGTGCCATACCACGACGCGGTACCCTCGGCGCGGTAGTTGCGCGAGTCCTGCATCGGGTAGTAGGTCTTGCCCAGTACCGTGTAGGGGTTGGCCTTGTAGTTGCCGGTGTGCACGGTCGGCGTGGCGTCGGGGATCTTGTTCACGTCCACGTCCCACCACGGCGCACCGTCCTTGTGGGCACGGTTGATGTCCAGACCGGGCTGGGCGCGGACTGTATTACCGCTTTTCTGGGTGGTGGTCGGGCGGCTGGAAGAGCAGCTGACCAACAGCATGCCGACAGTCATGCAGGTCAGCAGCTTGAAGGTAGTGGCAGAGATGATTGCGCGCATTACTTGACGCCCCGTGCTTGGACCAGCTGTTCCGAAAGCTGATGCACCGCCATGGCGTACATCACGCTGCGGTTGTAGCGAGTGATCGCGTAGAAGTTCTTCAGGCCCATCCAGTACTCGGGGCCGTTTTCGCCCTCCAGGCGGAAGGCGGTGACCGGCAGATCATCGCGCAGCGCATCATGACTCGACCAGCCCAGCGCCCGCAACTCCCCGACAGTCTTCACCGGCTCGATACCCGTGGTCAGGCCTTCATCAACCCGCTCGCCCTGCACCCTGGCGCGGCTGACCACGCCTTCGCCGGCCACCCAGCCATGGCGCTTGAAGTAGCTGGCTACGCTGCCGATGGCATCGTCCGGGTTGTTCCAGATATTGATGTGGCCATCGCCGTCGAAGTCCACGGCATAGTTGCGGAAGCTGCTCGGCATGAACTGCGGCAAGCCCATGGCGCCTGCGTAGGAGCCTTTGAGCGTGAGCGGGTCAAGCTGCTCGGCACGGGCCAGCAGCAGGAACTCGCGCAACTCCTTGCGGAAGAATTCGGCCCGCGGCGGGTAGTCGAAGCCCAGCGTCGAGAGGGCGTCGATGACCCGGTAATTACCGGTATTGCGGCCGAAAAAGGTCTCTACGCCGATGATCGCGACGATGACTTGCGCCGGCACCCCGTATTCCTGCTCGGCCCGCGCCAACACCGCTTCGTGCTGGCGCCAGAAGTCCACACCGCGGGCGATGCGCGCGTCGGTGATGAACATCGGACGGTAGTCCTTCCACGGCTTGACCCGTTCGGCCGGCCGCGAGATGGCATCGAGAATTGACTGTTTACGCTGGACCTCACGGAACACGCCCATCAGCTGCTCGCTGGCAAAGCCGTAGTCGCGGGTCATTTCGCCAACGAACTCGGCCACTTGGGGCGAGCCTTCGTAGTCGCCGGCATGGGCCAGCTGGACAGCGCCGAACAGGCCCACCGCGCCGATCCACGGCGCACAACGGGCAGCCCAGTTACGCACTGCTTGCATGAAATTCTTCACCTTATTCAAACCTGTGCGATCCATTTGCGGTGCGTATGGATCGACATCAGAACGCCAAACGCTGACAGCAGCGTCACCAACGAAGTTCCGCCATAGCTGATGAAGGGCAGCGGCACGCCCACCACGGGCAGAAGGCCGCTGACCATACCGATATTGACGAACACGTATACAAAGAAGGTCATCGTCAAGCTGCCCGCCAGCAGCTTGCCGAACAGGGTCTGCGCCTGGGCCGTGATCATCAGGCCGCGACCAATCAGCAGCAGGTAGACGATCAGCAGCAGGCAGATGCCGACCAGGCCGAACTCCTCACCGAGCACGGCGATGATGAAGTCGGTGTGGCTCTCGGGCAAAAAGTCCAGGTGCGACTGGGTGCCCAGCAACCAGCCCTTACCGAATACCCCGCCCGAACCGATCGCAGCCTTGGACTGGATGATGTTCCAGCCGGTGCCCAAGGGGTCGCTTTCCGGGTCGAGGAAGGTCAGTACGCGCTGCTTCTGGTAGTCGTGCATGACGAAGAACCACATGGCCACCGCCACCGGCACCGCCGCCGCTACCACACTGACAATCCAGCGCCAGCGCAGCCCGCCCATGAACAGCACGAACGCACCGGAGGCCAGAATCAACAGCGCCGTGCCCAGGTCGGGCTGACGAACGATGAGGATGAACGGCACGCCGATCAGCACCAGGCTGATCGCCACATGCTTGAGGTGTGGCGGCAAGGTGCGCTTGGACAGGTACCAGGCGATGGTCGCCGGCATGATGATCTTGAGAAATTCCGAGGGCTGGAAGCGAATCACCCCGGGGATGTTGATCCACCGGGTGGCGCCCATGGCGTTGTGGCCCATCACGTCCACCACCACCAGCAACAGCACCCCGGTGACGTAGGCCAATGGCACCCAGCGCGCCATGAACCGCGGCTCCAGTTGGGCGATGACGAACATCGACACCAGGCCGATGCCGAACGAAGTCGCCTGCTTGAGGAGCAGGTCCCAGTTCTTGCCACTGGCCGAATACAGCACGAACAGGCTGCCGGCCGCGAGGGTCAGGAGGATGACCAGCAACGGGCCATCGATATGGATGCGCTGCAGGAAGCTGGCGCGCCGACGCATCACATCCTCGCTGGAGAGCATGCGATCGAAATTGTTCATCACAGGGCCGATTCCTGGGTAACGGTGGCGGGAGCGAACTCGGACTTGAGCCGGCCATGCTCGTCGAGCAACCAGGCGTCCATGATCTGGCGCACCACGGGCGCGGCGACGCCAGAGCCGGATTCGCCGTTCTCGACCATCACCGACACCACGATTTTCGGGTCGTCGGCCGGGGCGAAGGCGACGAACAGGGCGTGGTCGCGGTGGCGTTCCTGAAGTTTGTTGCGGTCGTATTTCTCGCCTTGCTTGATCGCCACCACCTGGGCGGTACCGCTCTTGCCGGCGATGCGGTACTGGGCGCCGGCAGCAGCCTTGCGCGCGGTACCACGGGCGTTGTGCATCACCTGCTCCATGCCGTGGGTCACCTTGGCCCAGTCCGACTTGTCACGCAGGATGATGTTTTCCATTGGGTTCTCGTCCACCGGCGGTTGGCCTTCGATGGTCTTGGCCAGGTGCGGGCGGTTCCACACGCCTTTGTTGGCGATCAACGCGGTGGCCTGGGCCAGCTGCAGCGGCGTGGCCTGCATGTAGCCCTGGCCGATCCCGAGAATCAGGGTTTCGCCGGGGAACCAGGCCTGGCGGCGGGTGGCACGCTTCCATTCGCGAGACGGCATCAGGCCGGCGGATTCTTCGAACATGTCGAGCGAAACCCGCTGGCCGATGCCGAACTTGTTCATGTAGCTGGACAAACGATCGATGCCCATCTTGTGGGCAAGGTCGTAAAAGTAGGTGTCGTTGGAGCGCATGATCGCGGTATCCAGGTCGACCCAGCCATCGCCAGAGCGGTTCCAGTTACGGTATTTGTGATCGTAGTTGGGCAGTTGGTAATAGCCTGGGTCGAACACCCGGCTGCCGGCATTGACCACGCCACTGTCCAAACCGGCGATGGCCACCGCAGGCTTGATGGTCGAGCCAGGTGGGTACAGCCCGCGCAGTACGCGGTTGAACAACGGCCGGTCGATCGAATCCCGCAGCTCGGCATAGGCCTTGAAGCTGATGCCGGTGACGAACAGGTTAGGGTCGAAGCTTGGCTGGCTGACCATCGCCAGCACTTCGCCGGTACGCGGATCGAGCGCAACCACCGCGCCACGACGGCCACCCAAGGCGGCCTCGGCGGCTTCCTGCAGCTTGATGTCGAGACTCAGGACGATGTCCTTGCCAGGCTTGGGGTCGGTACGCTTGAGCACCCGCAGCACGCGGCCGCGGGCGTTGGTCTCGACTTCCTCGTAACCGACCTGGCCGTGCAACGCATCCTCGTAGAAACGCTCGATACCGGTCTTGCCGATATGGTGCGTACCGCTGTAGTTCACAGGGTCGAGGGTTTTCAGCTCTTTCTCGTTGATACGCCCGACATACCCCACCGAGTGCGCAAAATGCGCACCTTGCGGGTAATGCCGCACCAACTGCGCGACCACTTCCACGCCGGGCAGGCGGAACTGGTTCACCGCCACCCGGGCGATCTGCTCTTCGCTCAGTTCGAACAGGATGGGCACCGGCTCGAACGGCCGACGGCCCTGGCGCATGCGCTTCTCGAAGAGGGCGCGGTCGTCGTCAGTCAGCTCCAGCACTTCGACGATATTGTCCAGCACTTCCTGCCAGTTACCCGCACGTTCACGGGTCATGGACAGGCTGAAGCTGGGCCGGTTATCGGCGATGATCACCCCATTGCGGTCGAAGATCAGCCCACGGGTCGGCGGGATCGGCTGCACATGCACCCGGTTATTCTCCGACAACGTCGAGTGATAGTCGTACTGGATGATCTGCAGGTAATACAGCCGCGCGATCAAAACGCAGATAAGCAGCATGATCGCCACTGCGCCGACCACGACGCGGTTACGCACCAGGCGGGCGTCTTTCTCGTGGTCCTTGAGACGGATCGGCTGCGACATCGGACTGCTTACAGGCTCATTTGTGGTAAGGGTGCCCGGACAACACGGTCCAGGCGCGATAGATCTGCTCGCCGATGAGTATCCTTACCAACGGGTGCGGCAACGTCAGCGGCGACAGCGACCAGCGTTGCTCAGCGCGTGCGCAAACCTCAGGCGCCAGCCCTTCCGGGCCGCCCACCATCAAATTCACCGTGCGCGCATCCAGGCGCCAGCGGTCCAGCTCGGTCGCCAGCTGCTCGGTACTCCAGGGCTTGCCATGGACCTCGAGGGTGACGATGCGTTCCCCAGGCTGAACCTTGCTCAGCATGGCTTCGCCCTCCTGACGGATCAGGCGAGCGACGTCGGCATTCTTGCCACGGGTATTCAGCGGGATTTCCACCAGCTCAAGCGACAGCTCCGGGGGCAGGCGCTTGGCATATTCATGCCAACCGTCCTCGACCCACTTGGGCATGCGCGAGCCGACCGCGATCAGGCGCAGACGCACGACGCTTCCTTATTCCCGGTCTTTGAGCTTGTCGGAGTACTCGTGGGCGTGGTCCGGGCTGTGGTGCTTGCCATCGGCGGCACGGCTTTGCTCGGCACCCTGCCACAGGCGCTCCAGGTCGTAGAACTGGCGGGCAGCGGCGGTCATCATGTGCACGATGACATCGTTCAGGTCCAGCAGCACCCAGTCGCTGTCGCCCTTGCCTTCTTCACCCAGGGGTTGGGCACCCTTGGCCTTGACGGCTTCACGGACCTTTTCGGCCATCGCGTTGATCTGGCGGTTGGAGGTACCGGTGGCAATGATCATGTAGTCGGTCAGGCTGTGCTTTTCACGCACGTCGATGACCTGGATATCCTGGGCCTTGACGTCTTCCAGCGCTGCCTTGGTCACTTGGACCAGTTCTTCGCCGTAAATTTTCTGCTTGGTCATATAAAACTCGTTCAACTTGTTGGATGAGGTGCCGGAGCACCGTCAGTTAGGCACACGATACAGTTCGTGTGCCTCGATGTAGGCCAGTACGGCGTCCGGCACCAGGAACCTCACCGATTTGCCGCTGGCCAGCAGCTGTCGGATCTGTGTAGCCGACACCGCAAGCGGTGTCTGCCAGACGAACGAAATATTTCCCGCCGGGCCGGACATGGCGGTGGGATCGCTCTCGGAGCGCGCAGCCAACAGGTTGCGCAGCTCGTCAGGGGGTTCAACGTCGGCATCGGGGCGTTGCAGCACCAGGATGTGACAGTGTTGCAGCAGCTCTTCCCAGCGGTGCCAGGCGGGCAGGCCACAAAAGGCATCCCAACCCAACACCAGGAACAGCTGGTCGTCAGCGCCCAGTTCGGCGCGGATCGACTCCAGGGTGTCGATGGTGTACGACGGCTTGTCGCGGGCAAGCTCGCGGGCATCCACGCTCAGGCAGGCGACGCCCTGCACGGCGCTGCGCACCATGGCCAGGCGATCTTGCGCGGCCACTTGCGGGGTGTCGCGGTGCGGCGGCCGGGCATTGGGCAACAGCCGCAACTCGTCCAACGCCATCAACTCGGCCACTTCCAGCGCGCTGCGCAGGTGGCCGATGTGAACGGGGTCGAAGGTGCCGCCTAGAATGCCGATGCGCCGGACTGCCTGGGCCTTGCTCAACTCAGCAGGACTCCTGGCCGCGTAGCTGGCCGTCGCCGATCACCACGTACTTCTCGCAGGTCAGGCCTTCCAGGCCAACCGGGCCGCGGGCATGCAACTTGTCGGTGGAGATACCGATCTCCGCGCCCAGGCCGTACTCGAAACCGTCGGCGAAGCAGGTTGGGGTATTGAGCATCACCGACGCCGAGTCGACCTCTGCCATGAACTGGCGGGCCTGGCCCTGGTGCTCGGTGATGATCGAATCGGTGTGGTGCGAGCCATAGTGATTGATGTGTTCGATGGCCTGGTCTAGGTCATCGACTACACGAATCGACAGGATCGCATCCAGGTATTCGGTGTGCCAGTCGTCTTCGCTGGCCGGCTTGGCCTCGATGAGCGCACGCGTGCGCTCGCAGCCACGCAGCTCGACGCCCTTTTCCTGGAAACGGCGGGCCATTTCCGGCAGGAAGCGCTCGGCTACACGCTGGTCGACCAGCAGGGTTTCCATGGCGCCACAGATGCCGTAGCGGTAGGTCTTGGCGTTGAAAGCGACGCGCCAGGCCTTGTCCAGGTCGGCATGTTCGCTGACATAGACATGGCAGATGCCGTCCAGGTGCTTGATGACAGGCACCCGCGCATCGCGGCTGATACGTTCGATCAGGCCACGGCCACCGCGCGGCACGATCACATCGACGAACTCGGGCATGCTGATCAGCGCGCCCACGGCTTCGCGATCGGTGGTCTCGACCACTTGCACTACCGCCGCCGGCAGGCCGGCCTCGGCCAGGCCACGCTGAATGCAGGTGGCGATGGCACGGTTGGAGTGGATGGCCTCGGAGCCGCCACGCAAGATGGTCGAATTGCCGGACTTCAGGCACAGGCTGGCGGCATCGATGGTCACGTTCGGGCGCGATTCGTAGATGATCCCGATCACCCCCAGGGGGGCACGCATCTTGCCGACCTGAATACCCGATGGGCGGTAGCTCATGTCGCGGATGGCACCGACCGGGTCCGGCAGGCTGGCCACTTGGCGCAAGCCCGTGATCATGCCGTCGATACGCGCCGGGGTCAGCGCCAGGCGGTCGAGCAGTGCGAGCTCCAGGCCATTGGCACGGCCTGCGGCGAGGTCCAGCGCGTTGGCGGCGGTCAACTCGGCGCGGGCAGCGTCCAGTGCATCGGCAGCCGCTTGCAGGGCGCGGTTCTTCTGCGCGGTGCTGGCACGGCCGATCACCCGGGAAGCCTGGCGAGCAGCGCGACCCAAACGGGTCATGTAGTCAAGAACGGACTCAGTCATGGGTTCGGTGTCTTGGCGAAGGGGAAATCGGCTGATTATAACTGTCGCGCAGGTATACGCCCAGCGGCGGGTGGCGGATGGTACAAAATGGCGGGCTTGGGTGGTTTTTTTTGGGGCTAAGGAGATCGGGCGCCGCGCGGGCGGTGCTCTATCTTCCAGGCACCAAATCCCCCAAGACGAACACCTCTCAACTCCCCAAAGAAACATGCAGATACCATTCAACCACCCACCCGGTTCAGCCTCGATTAAGCCATTCATTGCTATCATCCAGCCCATTGAAGCCACGAACCGCCAGCATGCCAGCCCTGCCCGACCGCTTTTTCGACCGTGACGCCCAGACCCTGGCCAAGGAGTTGCTGGGCAAGGTCATCCGCCATCGCCAGGGCGACCTGTGGTTGGCCGCGCGCATCATCGAGACCGAGGCCTACTACCTGACCGACAAAGGCAGCCATGCCTCGCTCGGGTATACGGAAAAGCGCAAGGCCCTGTTCCTCGACGGCGGGCACATCTACATGTATTACGCCCGCGGTGGCGACTCGTTGAACTTCAGCGCCCATGGCCCGGGCAATGCGGTGCTGATCAAGTCCGCCTACCCTTGGCAGGATGACCTCTCGGACGCCAACAGCCTGGCGCAGATGCAACTGAACAACCCCGACGCCAGCGGCAACCTGCGCCCGGCCGAGCGGCTGTGCGCAGGCCAGACCCTGCTATGCCGTGCACTGGACCTGAAAGTGCCGCGCTGGGACGCGCAGCGGTTCGACCCTGAGCACTTGTACGTCGACGACTGCGGCATCGCCGTTCCGCGGGTGATCCAGGCTGCGCGCCTGGGTATCCCGCAGGGCCGCGACGAGCACCTGCCGTACCGCTTCGTCGACGCCGAATACGCCCGCTTCTGTACACGGAACCCGTTGCGACGCGGCCAAGTCGAAGGCCGAGACTTCTTCATTCATCAACAAGGAAACTGACACATGGGCCAATGGCTCGACAGCCTGACCGGCTGGCTAAGCGCCAACCCCCAGTGGCTTGGCCTGGCGATTTTCCTGGTGGCCTGCATCGAATGCCTGGCCATTGCCGGCATCATCGTGCCTGGCACCGTGCTGCTGTTCGCGGTCGCCGTGCTGGCCGGCAGCGGTACCTTCAGCCTGGGCGAAACGCTGTTGCTGGGTTTTCTCGGTGGCTTGCTGGGTGACGCACTGTCGTACACCGTCGGCAAGTATTTCCACCAGAACATCCGCCGCCTGCCACTGCTGCGCAATCACCCGGAATGGATCGGCAGCGCCGAAACCTACTTCCAGCGTTATGGCATCGCCAGCCTGCTGGTCGGGCGCTTCATCGGGCCGCTGCGGCCAATGCTGCCGATGGTCGCCGGCATGTTCGACATGCCACTGCCACGCTTCATCGCCGTCAGCCTGGTGGCAGGCGCCGGCTGGTCGGTTGCCTACCTGCTGCCTGGCTGGGCCACGGGCGCCGCCATGCGCCTGCCTTTACCGGAAGGCTTCTGGCTGGATGCGGGCATCCTTGCCGGTGCGTTGGCGGTGCTCATCGGCCTGAGCCTGAACAGCAGCATCCGCGATCAACGCCACGGCACTCGGCTGATCGCCGCGTTGAGCTTCGCGGCCTTGGCCGGGGTATTCCTGGGCTGGCCGTACCTGCACGAATTCGATCAGGGCGTGATGACACTGGTGCAGGAACACCGCAGCCAAGTCATCGACGGTACCGTGGTACTCGTGACACGGCTGGGTGATTTTCGCACGCAGTTTTTCCTCGGTGGGCTGCTGACCGGCCTGCTGCTGCTCGCCCAACAATGGCGCCATGCACTGTTTGCGGGCGGCGCATTGATGGGTACGGCGATTGCCAATGGCACGCTCAAGTGGCTGTTCGCCCGCGCGCGGCCCGAGGTGCTGACCGACCCACTGACCAGCTACAGCATGCCCAGCGGCCACAGCTCGGCGTCGTTTGCGTTCTTTTTGGTAATGGCGGTGCTGGCGGGGCGTGGCCAGCCGCCGCGGATGCGCCTGACCTGGGTGTTGCTGGGGTGCATTCCTGCCTTGGCGATTGCGTTGTCGCGGGTTTACCTGGGGGCGCACTGGCCGACCGATATTCTGGCCGGCGCCTTGCTGGCGTGCTGCGTCTGCGCGGTTAGCCTGACCTTGGTGCAGCATCGCCAGCCGCTTCCAGCACTGCCGCTGCGGGTGTGGTGGTTGGTGCTGCCGGCGTGTGTCGCGCTGCTGGCGTTCTTTGCCATGCACGCGCTGCCGCAGGCTTTGGAGCGGTATCAGTATTGAGGTCGCCTGCCCCGCGAAGAGGCCACAACAAGCCACAGTGATCAGTCAGGCAAACAGCTCACCCTGAATCCGCTCCAACAGCCTTTGAATCTCCTCCAGCCGCAACTGCGGCGAGTCGATGCTCAGCAGGTCCAGCTTGTCCTCTTCCATGAACGGCAGCAGATACGCCAGCTGATTGGCCAACGCCTGCCGCCCATCCACCGGCCGAGGCATGTCCAGCGCCTCGACCATCGGGTGCTCACCCAGGGCAACCAGCAACGCCAGCAGGTCGTCGTCCGCCTCGCCCAGCTGGCTATCAGCCAGCTCCGGCAACCACTGCACCTGCCCGACCAGTAACTGGTCCTTCTGCACCTCGGTCTGCTCCAGGTTGAAACGCCGCACCCCTTCGACACGGATACCCAGCAAGCCGTTATCCTGCTGCACGAAGTCGCGGATCATCGCCTCGCAACCGATCGAAGCAACCGTCGGTGGCGCTTTGCCAACCTGCTCCCCTTCCAGGATGCACACCACCCCAAAGCCCTCGCCCTGCTTCATGCAGCGGCCAATCATGTCCAGGTAGCGCGCCTCGAAAATCTGCAAATCGAGGAAGCACCCCGGAAACAGCACGGTATTGAGGGGAAACAGCGGTAGCGTCATCACAACTCCTCAAGCCACCAGGCTGACCGCCAGCGGTAGGAACACCGCCGTGGCCACCCCCATCAGGCTCATCGCCAGCGCGGCGAAAGCGCCGCATTCATCACTTTCCTGCAGGGCCACCGAAGTGCCCACCGCATGCGCGGTCACGCCCAGCGACATGCCGCGTGCCTCAGGGCTGTGCACACCGAGGCGGGTCAACAGCGCCGGGCCGAAGATCGCGCCGATGACCCCGGTGATCAGCACGAACACCGCGGCCAGCGCCGCCACGCCACCAATCTGCTCGGCCACCAGCATGGCGATCGGCGACGTCACCGACTTCGGCGCCATGGTCATCAGGATCATGTGTTCGGCGCCGAACCACCAGCCCAGCAGCAGGCAACAGACCGTGGCGAACAGGCCTCCGATTACCAGCGTAGTAAATGTCGGCCAGAACAGTTGGCGAATACGCCGCAGGTTGAGGTAGAGCGGCACAGCCAGGGCAACGGTGGCGGGCCCCAGGAGCGTGTTCATGATCTCGGTGCGCTGGCGGTACTCGCTGTAGTCGATGCCGCACACCAGCAGCACGCCAATTACCAGCAGCATCGACACCAGCACCGGCTGCAGGAAGATCCAGCGGGTCTTCTCATAGCCCGCAAGCACGACCTGATAGGCCCCCAGGGTAATGCCGATGCCAAACAAAGGATGGTGGATGACTGCATCGAGCGCGCCTTGCCAGTCGAGCATCATGGCTGCTCCTCGTGCTTGCCTTGGCGGTGGATGAGCTTCTGCATCAACACGCCGACGAACACCAGGGTCAGCAGGCACGAAATGAACAGTGCACCGGCAATCGCCCAGAAGTCGGCGGCGATGTCCTTGGCATACACCATTACCCCCACCGCCGGCGGCACCAGCAGCAGTGGCAGGTAGCGCAGCAAGCTGCTGGCGGCTTCATTGAGCGGCTTGCCGACCTCCCCCCTGGCCATCAGGAAGCACAGCAGCAGCAACAGGCCGATGATCGGCCCCGGCAAAAACGGCACAAACAGGTGATTGATCGCCGTACCCAGCAGTTGAAACAACACCAGCCAGGTCAAACCACGCAACAGCATAAGCACCTCCCTCGGGCATGGCGGCCATTATAAGCACGCTAAGGGTATAAGCCGATAATCGCCGAAAAACGCGCAACTTGACTGAAACGGTGGGGCGTGCTGATCTTGCACCTTCGTACCAACTTACAACCTGGAGAGTCGCGATGCCCTATGTACCGGTTACAGAGCTTTCGCAGTACGTTGGCAAGGAACTGGGCCGTTCTGCCTGGCTGAAAATCGACCAACAGCGCATCAACCTGTTTGCCGAAGCCACAGGCGATTTTCAGTTCATCCATGTGGACCCGGAGAAAGCGGCGAAAACACCGTTTGGCTGCACGATCGCCCATGGTTTCCTGACGTTGTCGCTGATCCCCACGCTGATGGAGGACATCCTGGTCCTGCCGCAAGGGTTGAAGATGGTCGTGAACTACGGGCTGGACAGCGTGCGGTTCATTCAACCGGTCAAGGTCGACAGCCAGGTGCGGCTGAAGATCGATCTCGACGAAGTGCTCGAGAAAAAACCCGGCCAGTGGCTGCTCAAGGCAATCGCCACGCTGGAAATCGAAGGGGAAGAGAAGCCTGCTTATATAGCGGAGTCCCTGTCGCTCTGTTTTGTCTGAGTGATCGCCGGGGCGCTGTGCGCCCCATTCGCGACAGGCCCCCGATACAATCCACAAACCCCGCGCACTCGCGTAAACTGCCAGCCTTCGCGCAGCCTCGGGCTGCCCCTGTCGATTTACCAAAGGTGCCCGCCATGCCCTGGCTGCAAGTACGCCTGGCCATCAGCCCGGAACAAGCCGAAACCTACGAAGACGCCCTGCTTGAAGTCGGCGCCGTCTCGGTCACGTTCGTGGACGCAGAAGATCAGCCGATCTTCGAACCCGACCTCAACACCACCCCACTGTGGTCGCACACTCACCTGCTGGCCCTGTTCGAGGCCGATGCCGAGCCCGAGCAGGTGTTCGCCCACGTCCGCCTGCTGACCGGTGCCGAACTGCCCGAGCACCAGGCTGAAGTGATCGAAGACCAGGACTGGGAGCGCAGCTGGATGGACAACTTCCAGCCGATGCGCTTCGGCCGTCGCCTGTGGATCGTGCCAAGCTGGCACGAAGCGCCGGACAAGGACGCGGTAAACCTGCTGCTCGACCCAGGCCTGGCGTTCGGCACCGGTACCCACCCGACCACCGCCTTGTGCCTGGAATGGCTCGACGGCCAGCAACTCCAAGGCACCCAGGTGCTGGACTTTGGCTGCGGCTCGGGGATTCTGGCCATCGCCGCCCTGCTGCTGGGCGCGCGCGAAGCGGTCGGTACCGACATCGACGTGCAGGCCATTGAAGCCTCGCGCGACAATGCCCAGCGCAATGGCATCGCCGACGATAAGCTGGCGCTGTACCTGCCCGAGCACATGCCGGCCATGCAGGCCGACGTACTGGTCGCCAACATCCTGGCCGGCCCGCTGGTCTCGCTGGCGCCGCAGTTGTCTGGCCTGGTCCGCCCCGGTGGCCTGCTGGCACTGTCGGGCATCCTTGCCGAACAAGGCGATGAAGTGGCTGCCGCCTACGCCGCCGACTTCGAGCTGGACCCGATCGCCGTACGCGATGGTTGGGTGCGCATCAGTGGTCGCCGCCGTTAAGCGCGCCTAGAATAACCTCTGTACAACCCCGGATCGCCGCATGACCGACAGTTTCGTCACCCAGTGCCCGCATTGCCAGACCAGCTTTCGCGTCACCCATCACCAGTTGAGTGTGGCGCGCGGCGTGGTGCGGTGCGGCCATTGCCTGCAGGTGTTCAACGCCGCAAAGCAACTGCTGGAGCAGAACCG
Source organism: Pseudomonas sp. PAGU 2196 (assembly GCF_022179005.1). Classification (NCBI taxonomy): domain Bacteria; kingdom Pseudomonadati; phylum Pseudomonadota; class Gammaproteobacteria; order Pseudomonadales; family Pseudomonadaceae; genus Pseudomonas; species Pseudomonas sp. PAGU 2196. The sequence continues at coordinate 63,226 of NZ_BNTL01000030.1, forward strand.
CGCCGGTGATGCCAGCGTGCCTGTGGAACCTAGGGTGCCCGTGGCGCCAGTGGTACCCGTCGCACCCACAGCACCTGCCGAGCCGATTGCCGAGCCTGCGGTCACGCCCGATCCCCCCGCCAGCGAACGCCCAGCGCCCCCTGAGGACGACTGGGCGCTCACGGCCCAGGCCCTGGATGAACTGGACCTGGACCAAGAGCTGGCCCGCCTTGAACGTCGTGGCGAACCTGCCGCCGCTCGCCCGCCCAGCGCGGACAACGGTTTGCAGGCCCGCCGTGAAGAACATCAGCCAGACGCCCATACCGATGAGCTGTTTGGCAACGCCACCGACGACCGCTTCGAGCCTGAACAGGCGCCTGAACCTGCACCCACGCTACTGACACAGCACGCGCTGGAGCAGGATGCGTTCGAGCAGGAGTCACTGGACCTGGAGCCCGCCCCGGGCGATCGCACCGAGCCGACCCTGGGCGGGCACCTGGATCTGGACATCGACGACGAGCCCCCCGTACGGCGCGACATCGAGGCCGACGAGCACCATGCGTTCGTCAGCGAGCACTTCGCTGCCAGCCACGATCCAGCCCCGGAAAAGGGCCTCAGCGCGCGCGACGATGACGAGCTGGACCTGCACCTGTCGGCCCACGACGACGACCCTGTCGAGCCGTTGCCCGGTGAACGCCTGGAGCCTGGCCTGTCCAGCAAGCCCGAGCGAGCGCCGCGCAAGGAACCACTGGTAGACGTGGTCGACGACCCGCTGCAACTGGGCTGGGAAAAGCCCCAGCCCAACTGGAACAAGCGCTTGCTGTGGGGCTTCCTGACGCTGCTGGCTGCAGGCCTGCTGGCGTTCCAGTACGTGTGGTTCCATTTCGATGAAATGGCCCGCCAGGACCAGTACCGGCCGATCTTCCAGCAGGTATGCCCGCTGTTCGGCTGCGAAGTGCCAACCCGCGTCGACATCGCCCGCATCAAGAGCAGCAACCTGGTGGTGCGCAGCCACCCTGACTTCAAGGGTGCGCTGATCGTCGATGCGATCATCTACAACCGCGCCCCCTTCGCCCAGCCGTTCCCGCTGCTCGAGCTGCGTTTCGCTGACCTCAATGGCCAACTGATCGCCAGCCGGCGTTTCAAGCCCAGCGAGTACCTTTCCGGCGAGCTGGCCGGGCGCGGCGAGATGCCCAGCCAGACCCCGATCCACATCGCCCTGGACATCCTCGACCCAGGCCCCAAGGCCGTGAACTACAGCCTGAGCTTCCGCTCGCCGGAGTAATCGGCTGATCCTGGGGGCACTTTGTGCCCCCAGCCTCGCCTACCCACACCAAAAGTCATAAGCCGACAACTGTTCAGATTTTATCCAAATCCATCTTTATCCGGTCACCGAGAGCGGGTATCATGCCCACCCTTTTTCGAACTCCAAGATTCGGCCCCACAACAGGGATCACCTATGTCGGCGGTACGCATCGGCCCATACACACTGCGAAACAACCTGATCCTCGCCCCTATGGCCGGGGTCACGGACCAGCCTTTCCGAACACTTTGCAAGCGCCTGGGCGCAGGCATGGTGGTGTCGGAGATGGTGTCCAGCGACATGAGCCTGTGGAACAGCCGCAAGTCGAGCCTGCGCCGCATTCACGAAGGCGATCCCGAGCCGCGCTCGGTGCAGATCGCCGGCGGGGATGCCCAGATGATGGCAGCGGCGGCCAAGGCCAACGTCGAAGCGGGTGCCCAGATCATCGACATCAACATGGGCTGCCCGGCAAAAAAAGTCTGCAACAAAGCTGCAGGCTCTGCTTTATTGAGAGATGAAGCCTTGGTCAGCGAGATTCTCCACGCCGTGGTAGGCGCCGTGGACGTCCCGGTGACGCTGAAGATCCGCACGGGGTGGGATCGGGCGAACAAGAACGGCCTGAATGTGGCGAAGATCGCTGAACAGGCCGGCATCCAGGCGCTAGCGGTGCATGGCCGCACACGCGCCGACCTGTACACAGGCGAAGCCGAATACGACACCATCGCTGCCATCAAGCAGGCGGTGTCTATCCCGGTATTTGCCAACGGCGATATCACCTCGCCAGAAAAGGCCCGGGCGGTACTGGACGCCACCGGGGTCGATGGCCTGTTGATCGGCCGCGCCGCCCAAGGGCGGCCCTGGATCTTTCGCGAGATCGAGCATTACCTGCGGACCGGCGAACAGTTGCCGGCCCCGCAGCTGGACGAAGTGGAACGCATCCTGCTAGAGCACCTGGCCGCGCTGCATGCCTTCTATGGCGATGTGATGGGCGTACGTATCGCCCGCAAGCACGTTGGCTGGTACCTGGCAACACGACCCGGCGGCAAGGAGTTTCGCTCCCGGTTCAATGCTTTGGAAGACACACAAGCGCAGTGCGCCAACGTTCGCGCGTTTTTCAGTGAACGTCGACAGAGCCTTGAGACAGAGGACGGACAAGGGGTGGCCGCATGACGATGATGACCGAGACATTTGTGAGTGGAACAACGCCCGTGAGCGACAACGCCAACCTGAAACAGCACCTCAACACGCCGAGCGAAGAGGGCCAGACCCTTCGCGACAGCGTCGAGAAGGCGCTGCACAACTACTTCGCCCACCTGGAAGGCGCGACCGTCACGGACGTGTACAACCTGGTGCTCTCCGAAGTCGAGGCGCCCCTGCTTGAAAGCGTGATGAATTACGTGAAGGGCAACCAGACCAAGGCCAGCGAGATGCTCGGGCTCAACCGAGGCACCCTGCGCAAGAAGCTCAAGCAGTACGACTTGTTGTAAGCCAGAATCCCAATCAGAAAAGGCGGCTCCCTGAACAGAGGCGCCTTTTTTGCTGACTCCACCGCGTTATGGAATCCGAAATGACCGACCAGACTACCCGCCTGCCGATCCGCCGCGCCCTGATCAGCGTCTCCGACAAGACCGGTATCCTCGAATTCGCCCGTGAGCTGCAGCAGCTCGGTGTCGAGATCCTGTCCACCGGCGGCACCTACAAGCTGCTCAAGGATAACGGCGTGAACGCGGTGGAAGTGGCCGACTACACCGGCTTCGCCGAAATGATGGATGGCCGGGTCAAGACCCTGCACCCGAAAATCCACGGTGGCATTCTGGGCCGTCGCGGCATCGACGACGCCATCATGAACGAGCACGGCATCAAGCCGATCGACCTGGTCGCCGTCAACCTGTACCCCTTCGAAGCCACCATCTCCAAGCCAGGCTGTGACCTGCCGACCGCCATCGAGAACATCGACATCGGTGGCCCTACCATGGTCCGCTCCGCTGCCAAAAACCACAAAGACGTTGCCATCGTGGTCAATGCCAGCGACTACACCAGCGTCCTCGACGGCCTGAAAGCCGGCGGCCTGACCTACGCCCAGCGCTTCGACCTGATGCTCAAGGCGTTCGAACACACCGCCGCCTACGACGGCATGATCGCCAACTACATGGGCACCATCGACCAGGCCAAGGACACCCTGAGCACTGAAGCACGCAGCGAATTCCCGCGCACCTTCAACAGCCAGTTCGTCAAAGCCCAGGAAATGCGCTACGGCGAGAACCCGCACCAAAGCGCGGCGTTCTATGTCGAAGCCAAAAAGGGTGAAGCCAGCATCTCCACCGCCATCCAGCTGCAAGGCAAGGAGCTGTCGTTCAACAACGTGGCCGACACCGACGCCGCGCTGGAGTGCGTGAAGAGCTTCGTCAAACCGGCCTGTGTCATCGTCAAGCACGCCAACCCGTGCGGCGTGGCCGTGGTACCGGAAGACGAAGGCGGCATCCGCAAGGCCTACGACCTGGCCTACGCCACCGACACCGAGTCGGCCTTCGGCGGCATTATCGCCTTCAACCGCGAGCTCGATGGCGAAACCGCCAAGGCCATCGTTGAGCGCCAGTTCGTCGAAGTGATCATTGCCCCGAAAATCTCCCAGGCCGCCCGCGACGTGGTCGCCGCCAAGCAGAACGTTCGCCTGCTGGAATGCGGCGAATGGCCAGCTGAGCGTGCTGCCGGCTGGGACTTCAAGCGCGTCAACGGTGGTTTGCTGGTGCAGAGCCGCGATATCGGCATGATCACCGCCGATGACCTGAAAATCGTCACCAAGCGTGCCCCGACCGAGCAAGAAATCCACGACCTGGTGTTTGCCTGGAAAGTGGCCAAGTTCGTCAAGTCCAACGCTATCGTCTACGCCAAGCAGCGCCAGACCATCGGCGTCGGCGCCGGCCAGATGAGCCGCGTCAACTCCGCTCGCATTGCTGCAATCAAGGCCGAGCATGCTGGCCTGCAGGTTCAAGGTGCGGTCATGGCGTCGGATGCGTTCTTCCCGTTCCGTGACGGCATCGACAATGCGGCTAAAGTGGGTATCAGCGCCGTGATCCAGCCAGGTGGTTCGATGCGTGATGCCGAAGTCATCGCCGCAGCCGACGAAGCCGGCATCGCGATGGTGTTCACTGGCATGCGCCACTTCCGCCACTGATTACACGGATTCCGGGGCGAGCAGCGGGCCTGTGGGAGCGGGCTTGTCCCGCGAATGCGGCGGTGAATTCACCATCGCATTCGCGGGGCAAGCCCGCTCCCACAAGGCCCGCCGCCAGCCTCGAGACCACCTTGAATTGAGGTTTTGACATGAAAGTTTTGATCATCGGCAGCGGCGGCCGTGAGCACGCCCTGGCCTGGAAAGTCGCCCAGGACCCACGCGTCGAGAAAGTTTTCGTTGCCCCGGGCAACGCCGGCACCGCCACTGAAGCCAAGTGCGAAAACGTCGCCATCGACGTCAACGCCCTGGAGCAACTGGCCGACTTCGCCGAACAGAACGTACAACTGACCATCGTCGGCCCAGAAGCGCCGCTGGTCGCAGGTGTCGTCGACCTGTTCCGCAGCCGCAACCTGGACTGCTTCGGCCCCACCAAAGGCGCCGCACAGCTCGAAGGCTCCAAGGCCTTCACCAAGGATTTCCTGGCGCGTCACAAGATCCCGACCGCCGACTACCAGAATTTCACCGAAATCGAGCCAGCCCTGGCCTACCTGCAGGAAAAGGGTGCGCCGATCGTAATCAAGGCCGACGGCCTGGCTGCGGGCAAAGGCGTGATCGTCGCCATGACCCTGCAAGAAGCCGAAGACGCCGTGCGTGACATGCTGGCCGGCAACGCTTTTGGCGATGCGGGTTCGCGTGTGGTCATCGAAGAGTTCCTGGACGGCGAAGAAGCCAGCTTCATCGTCATGGTCGACGGCCACAACGTGCTGCCAATGGCCACCAGCCAGGACCACAAGCGCGTCGGCGACGCCGACACCGGCCCGAACACCGGTGGTATGGGCGCCTACTCGCCTGCCCCAGTCGTGACCGCCGACGTGCACCAGCGCGTGATGGACCAGGTGATCTGGCCGACCGTGCGCGGCATGGCCGAGGAAGGCAACGTCTACACCGGCTTCCTTTATGCCGGCCTGATGATCGACAAAGCGGGCAACCCCAAGGTCATCGAGTTCAACTGCCGCTTCGGCGACCCGGAAACCCAACCGGTCATGCTGCGCCTGGAGTCGAGCCTGGTGCTGCTGATCGAAGCCGCCTTCGCCAAGGCCCTGGACAAGGTTGAAGCCCAGTGGGACCCACGGCCGAGCCTGGGCGTCGTGCTGGCTGCCGGTGGCTACCCGGGCGACTACGCCAAAGGTGACGCGATCAGCGGCCTGGACGCTGCCGCCAAGCTCGAAGGCAAGGTGTTCCATGCCGGTACCACCCTGAAAGACGGCCAAGTGGTTACCGCCGGCGGCCGTGTGCTCTGCGCCACCGCCCTGGGCCAAACCGTCGAAGCCGCTCAGCAGCAGGCCTACCGCCTGGCAGAGCAGGTCAAGTGGGACGGCAGCTTCTACCGTACCGACATCGGCTACCGGGCCATTGCCCGCGAGCGCGGTGAACACCAGCAGTAACCTTTACCGAAGCGCCGTGACGCCTTGCGCCCACGGCCTTCGGCTCGTCGACAGGGCCCTTTCTGGGCCTTGCCTTCGACTTGGCGCGCCGCGCATAGTTAGTATCCGGCACATCGGCTAAGAAGGGATTTCGTAGTGCGTCGGCTTCGGATTGCCACAGCTCTGATCGTCAGCTTGCTGACCCTGCTCTGCCTGCTCCCGGCCTCGGCCGAAGAAGGCGGAGGCTGGTCTGTTCTGCTCGACGAACAGGCCAACCTGCAATTAAGCGACGTGCGCTCCGATCGCTACCGCAACCAGTTCAGCCCGCTGCTGCTCAGCGACCTGGATGCTGCCCCTGCCGAACAAGCCCTGTGGCTGCACTATCGCCTGGAACCCGGCGATCAGGAGCAACTGCTGCGGGTGTTCGCCCCAGACCTTTCAGGCCTGGACCTCTACGCCCTCGAGGGCGACAAATTACTGCGTCAGCTGCACCACGGGCGCCAGGCCGGCAATGCCAGCCCAACCCTGCGCGGCAGCGACCATGTGCTGCCATTGCCCAACAGCCGGCAGCCGCTGGACATCTACCTGCGCCTGGTGTCCGAGCACCAATTGCGCCCAGCCATCAGCCTTGAGCCCGCGGCCGTTGCCGCTTCCGACCAGACCCAACCGCTGCTGTTCGGCATGCTGTTCGGCGGCCTGGTGATGCTGATCCTGCACAACCTGATCCGCTTCCTCTATGGCCGCTCCACCACCACGTTAATTTTGGCGCTCTACCACGGCCTGATGCTGCTCAGCGGGTTGATCCTGCTCAACCTCAGCGGCCCCTGGTGGCACGTGTGGCACAGTGCGCAAACGCCAGCGGCCTACCTCACCCTGGTCCTCGCAGGCCTGGCCGGGCTGTATTTCACCCTGCATTTCTTCTCGCCATGCCATTCGCCGCGGCTCAACCGCCTGTTGCAGGGGGAGATGCTGGTGGCTGCGGTCAGCGGCCTGGTGCTGCTGTTCGTCGACACCTTGCCACTCAACCTGATGACCTATGCCCTGCTGGCCCTGGGAAGCGTCAGCATGCTGCTGGTCAGCGCCTATCACTGGTACAAGGGCTACGCGCCCGCACGCCTGTTCACCCTTGCCATGGGGGTCTACAACCTTGGCGGCCTGGTGCTGTTGCCCGCGCTTCTGGGGCTGACCCGCACGTCGACGCCGTGGCTGCTGTGCGTGCTCATGGGCTTGACCGTCATTTGCGGCCTGCTGCTTAACCTGGCCGTCAGCGAACGCCTGCGCCGCATGAGCGAAGAGCGCTTCAGCGCCAGCCGCGCCCTGGCTGCCAGCGATGCCGAGATCAACGCCAAGGCCGAGTTCCTGGCCAAGATCAGCCACGAAATCCGCACGCCCATGAACGGCGTGCTGGGCATGACCGAGCTGCTGCTCGGCACGCCGCTGTCGGTCAAGCAGCGCGACTACGTGCAGACCATCCACAGCGCCGGCAACGAGCTGCTGACGCTGATCAACGAGATTCTCGACATCTCCAAGCTAGAGTCCCGGCAGATCGAACTGGACGATGTGCAGTTCGACCTCAATGCATTGATCGAGGATTGCCTGAACATCTTCCGGGCCAAGGCCGAACAGCAGAACATCGAGCTGATCAGCTTCACCCAGCCTCAAGTGCCTCGCGTGATCAGTGGCGACCCAACGCGCCTGCGCCAGGCACTGTCGAGCCTGCTGGAAAATGCCCTGAAAAACACCGACCAGGGGGAGATCCTGCTGGTGGTGGCACTCGACCAACGTGGCGAAGCGCCGCGCTTGCGCATTGCCGTGCAGGACAGCGGCGAACCGTTGCCCGCCGCCGAGCGCGAAGCCTTGTTGCAAGCCGAGCTGCACAGCCATCACTTCCTCTCCAGCAACAAGCTCGGCGGCCACCTCGGGCTGGTCATCGCCAAGCAGTTGATCGGCCTGATGCAGGGCGAATTCGGCATCAAGAGCAGCAGCGGCATGGGCAACACCCTGTGGCTGACCCTGCCGCTGGACCCTTCGCGCCTGGAACAACCGCCCGCCGACCTCGATGGCCCATTGCGCGACGCGCGGGTACTGGTGGTGGACGACAACGACACCTGCCGCAAGGTGCTGGTGCAGCAGTGCAGCGCCTGGGGCATGAATGTCAGCGCGGTGCCTTCCGGCAAGGAAGCGCTGGCATTGCTGCGCACCAAGGCGCACCTGCGCGACTACTTCGATGCCGTGCTGTTGGACCAGAACATGCCCGGCATGACGGGCATGCAACTGGCGGCCAAGATCAAGGAAGACCCAAGCCTTAACCACGACATCCTGGTGGTAATGCTCACGGGCATCAGCAACGCGCCGAGCAAAGTCATCGCACGCAATGCCGGGGTCAAGCGGATACTCGCCAAACCGGTGGCAGGCTATACGCTAAAGACCACACTGGCCGAAGAGCTGGCCCAACGCGGCCGTGAGCAAGCGGTGCCGGCCACCCCTCCCGGTGTGCCACAAGCACTGGACCTGCCCCGCGACTTCCGTGTGCTGGTCGCCGAGGACAACAGCATCTCGACCAAAGTGATCCGCGGCATGCTCGGCAAGCTCAACCTCGAGCCAGACACGGCCTGCAATGGTGAAGAAGCGTTGCAAGCCATGAAGGCGCAGCGCTATGACCTGGTGCTGATGGATTGCGAAATGCCCGTGCTGGATGGCTTCTCTGCCACCCAGCAACTGCGCGCATGGGAAGCCGCGCACCAGCGCCCACGTACGCCCGTGGTGGCGCTGACCGCGCACATCCTTGCCGAGCACAAGGAGCGCGCCAAGTTGGCGGGTATGGATGGGCACATGGCCAAGCCGGTGGAGCTGTCGCAATTGCGTGAGCTGATCCAATATTGGGCGAATCACCGGGAAGCCAAGACGGATCCCGCGCCTATCCCGTAAGCAATGCCGACGATGCATCGACAGGCATCCACCGCAGCCGAGGATCCCAACCCATGCTCCATGAGTTGTTCAGTGTCTACCTGAAGATGCTCGTGCTCTACAGCCCATTCTTTGTGCTGTCGTGCTTCATCAGCCTGACCCGCGGCCATTCCAGCAAGGAACGCAAGCAGCTTGCCTGGAAGGTGGCCTTCGCCGCCCTGGTCGCCAGTGTGCTCCTGTACCTGTTCGGCCGGGCGATTTTCGGCATTTTCGGCATCACCGCCGACGCCTTCCGCATCGGTGCCGGCAGCGTGCTGTTCATCTCGGCGTTGGGCATGGCGCAAGGCAAACCGGCGGTGCAGGCCGACAACGCTCAGCAGGACGTGACCATCGTGCCCTTGACCATCCCCCTGACCGTCGGCCCCGGCACCATCGGTGCCCTGCTGGTGATGGGCGTGGGCCAGCCGCATTGGGACGACAAGTTGCTGGCCATCGCCAGTATCGCGCTGGCCAGCTTCACCGTGGGCCTGGTGCTGTACCTCTCGCACGGCATCGAGCGGATTCTCGGCGACCAAGGCCTGCAGATCGTCAGCCGCTTGATGGGATTGTTCGTCTGTGCCCTGGCGGCGCAGATCATCTTTACCGGGATCAAAGGCTATCTGAGCGCCTGAGTGGAATGTTGTGTATCAGTGCCCGATTGTTTTTCTTCACGTTGGCCAGTTTCGCTTTGAACTCATTGCGAAATAGCCTGAGATTGAAACGAATCAACTCGGCGCTTTGTACTGCATTCTTGAACTGCAAGCCAAAAGGTAGAAAAAGAAAGCCATCTATTTTGAATTCCAGTGGCATGTCGAATTCCGAGTGAAATACCACCATGTCATAGAAATCACCTGAGTGACGAATGCACGGCAGCATCTGAAAGTGCAGCCGGCTCCCACTTATCGCATTCAGTTCAAATGCTTTCAAGGCATAATCATTATTTCTTAACACTTCCGAGGACTTCTGAGCGACCTCCGCAAGTGCCGTCGAACCCGCTGCTTCGATGGCTTTGACTGCCTCTGCCACCACACTGGCTCTGTCTCCCCCACTTCGTCGAATGTTGGGCGGCGGGGTGGCGTCCCAGCCGAGAAAACTCAGCTTACGTCGATAATTGGAAAACCAGTCCAGGTTCAACCCAGAGGCATATTCCTGACGTGTCGCTTGCTGTGCAAAAATATTTGCCAGCATAATGTCTTCCCGGTCTTCAACAGGGCAAGTAGCACCAAAAGACATGACACTACCAGAAACAACACTGGCAGCTGATAGTTTTTCAGATGTATCAGTCATACGTTGTTCCTTGTTTTAAACTGTCGGCATCTTCAAACTGTACGCCGCCCTCAGCGGAGCATACCGTTGATGGAGTTCATCCCGAATGCTGTTCAGCACGACATCATTAATTAAATATTGAGTGCATTGAATACTGATGTCACCCAGGGAGGCAGAGTCGAAGCGCTGCCTGGACCAGTCGACTTCAACTGAAACCTGGCTCTCGAACCTTAACTGAGCGCTCACGATAATCACCCCTGGCATAACCACACGTAACTCAGTGACCAACGTCGAAGGTTTTCCAGATTGCGCTGGCCGCACACATTCAACCCACAGTGCTTTAAGGGCTGCATGCTCCGGCGGTAGGCAAAAAGCGTCCAGACAACGCATGGCGCCGTCCCGATATTGAACTGGCAACGCAGCAAGAACGGTTTCGCGCAAGCACTTGAAAGGCTGTGAAACTGCCTTGGGCCTTTCGGCCGGCCTTATTTCAACAAAACTACAGCCAAAATCGCCTTGGCTTTCCCTGTATTCAGCGCACCAATCCCAATACTCGTGAAACATTGAGAATTCATGCTCCGCCTTGACGTACGCTGCCAATTGAACATCAAGTTGCGCATCAACTTCCGTTGCCGCCCAAGCGCGAGGTAATAGCACCAACGCATTGCCGTTCAGCCACATGCAGAATTCATACGGCATAGCTCGTCTCCTCAAGGAGGGCCGGGAACGCTGGCTCCCGGCCCCTTATTCAGCCCTTGCGGCGCTTGAGTGGCGCAGACAGCAAGACCTTGCGAGACTCCCCGCCAAGACGGCTTACGAGCACGTCTTTGTTATCCTCGTACAAACTTCTATGGAGGCTTAGCTTGGCAGTCGAGGTGTAGACCGTGCCGCCGCTGCTGGCCCAGGTAAACAACAACGGGTTGGTTTTTTTGTTGGGGTCGGCATCCGTTTGTGCAGCACTCAGCAGCATGACAACTTCACCTTTTTCCGATTCATCACAAAAGGCCAGGCTCAGCGCGGTGCAGTCATCTTCTTCTGACGTTCGATCGAACAATTTAACTGTGTCGGGGGACTCCGCCAACATCTGTACAGCAGCCTCCCCTACTTCTTTCGCCGCACCGAGGACACCCCCCGTAGCCGCACCCAATGCGATCTTCAGCCCTTGGCCAAGCAGGTTACTCAGTTCCAGCTTCATGGTGCTACTGGTGACCGTGTTCGTTTTATACAAATTGACAATCCAGCCAGTAGCCTGGACCATCTCGATATAACATTCGAACCATTGAACAGCTTGCTTGCTGGGATGAAACTGGGCAGTGGCTGCTTGTGAAGCAAACTGGTGGCAGTTTTTGACGGCTTCACAGCTGTCGATCTTCATGTGCTCGGGGAACACAAACACACTACCACCTGGGAGCACTTCTAAACGCTTGGCAACAAGTTCGTCGGTCATGGCTATTACTCTTCGTAAGTTGCTGGGGAGCCGTCTGGCTCCAGCCATCAACCTACCGAGCACGATGTACTCTGCCTTCCCTGAAACGCTTCCCAACCCTCAGGGTTTCATTCCGTACCACCGTGGGGTGTAGGACCACACCCCACCCGACAGGCGAGGAAACACGCAGGTTGTAGAGGAGCCGACCAAGACCATGGTGCGCATGTCGACCATTTCCGGCAGCAGTTCGGCCAAGGTGACTACCTTCAGCGTCTGCCCCGGCCTACCGATGTCACGGCCAAGGACTACAGGCGTGCTCCCCTCGCGGTGCCGACGCACCACCTCCAGCGCCCCCCCTAGCTGGTGCGGCCTGGACTTGGAAATCGGGTTGTAGAAGGCCAGCACCAGGTCAGCCTGGGCCGCCAGATCCAGACGTTTTTCGATGATCGACCAGGGCTTGAGGTTGTCCGACAGCGACATCACGCAGAAGTCGTGACCTAGCGGTGCACCTGCCTGGGCGGCCGTGGCAAGCGAGGCCGAAACGCCAGGGAGGATCTCGAGGTCCACGCGATGCCACGCTGGGTCACTGGACTCATGCAGCGCTTCAAGCACCGCAGCAGCCATGGCGAACACGCCCGGATCACCCGACGACACCACCACCACCGAACGGCCCTGGGCCGCCAGCTCGAAGGCATGCCGGGCGCGCTGCATCTCTTCACGGTTGTCGGTACAGTGCAGCACCTGGTCGTCACGGAAGGGCCCGGCCATGCGCACGTAGGTTTCATAGCCAAGTACGTCTTCGGCACGCGCCAGCTCGGCCTTGACCGCCGGCACCATCAGTTCGGCAGCGCCCGGCCCCAAGCCGATGACGGCCAGACGACCACGACGGCGGCCAACCTGCGCTACCTCAACCGGGGCAGGCGCCACGGCAATGGCCGCCCCCTCAAGCTCGGTCAGCCGGGCATCGGGCAACGCCGCTGCAAGCATGCTGGCTACACCGTCTGGATTGGCAGCGAAGCGCAAGGGCACACCCATAGCCTGCGCGGCCTCGTGCAAGCCGCTGTCGGCCATGGCCTGCTCGTCCGCCAGCAGGCAGGCTACTGACGGCTCGGCGATGCCGGCCCGCTGCAGCGCAGCACGGATACCGTGCACGTTCCCGCCTGCAACACCCACGACCACCGAGCGCGGGTGAATCAGCAGTTCGTCGCGGTTGGCCGGGCGCAACTGATGCCCCACATGAATGCTGCGCCGAGCCACCTCGCTGGCGGGTAACTGCGCCTGCTGCAGCCAGGGGGCATCACCTTCGATGCGCACCGACTCGCCGGCCAGCAGGTCAGAGACAAAGCGCTTGCCTTGCTCGATATCCACCAAGGCATAGCCCGGCGGCGGGTTCAGCAAGCAGGTACCAAAACGCAGCTCGCCACTGGTGGTAATGGCTGCGGCAACACCCAGCGCCTCAGCCATTTCACGCGCCATCACGTTCACGCCGCTCAGACCACCGAGTAGCGGCACTACCGCGCTGCCATCTTCAGCCACGGCCAGCACCGGCGGCTCGACGCCCTTCTCGCTGAGCAGGCTGGCCAGGCTGCGGATGACGATACCCGCTGCGCACAGGGCAATGATCGGCGTGTCCTGCTGGTACAGCCCGCGCAAGGTATCGCCGAACGAGGTGTACGACTGGTCAGCACCCTCGACACGCCCCTCCAGGCCATGGATCGTGGCCTGTGGATAACAGTGCTGGATACGTTGCGCCGTCGCCAGGCTGCCCGGGCCAAGGATGACGATCGCCGGTGCCTTCTGCATGTTCAGCCCTGCCATTTTTCCCCCGGCACGATGATCAGCGAGAAATACGGTGACGACTGCGGATTGACCTGGTCCAGCGGCACGATCTTCTGGTTGGCCATGGTTGCCCGCTCCACATACAGCGCACGCCCGTCCAGGCCCAGTTCGGCCAGCACATCGCGCACCTTGGGGAAGTTGCGGCCAAGCTTCATGATCACCGCAGCATCGGCGTCGGCCAGGCGGCGCTTGAGCTCTTCGGCCGGCAATACGCCCGACAACACCGACAGGCTCTGGTTGCGGTACACCAGCGGCGCACCCAGCACCGAGGCGCCCCCGAGCATCGAGCAGACGCCAGGAATCACTTCAGCCTCATAGCGCTGCGCCAGGCGGTCATGCAGGTACATGTAGGAGCCGTAGAAGAACGGGTCGCCCTCGCAGATCACCGCCACATCGCGGCCGGCGTCCAGGTGCTCGGCAACCTGCACGCTGGCTTCATCGTAGAAGTCGCTGATTACCTGCTCATAGGACAGCGGTGCCGGCAAGGCTTCGGTAGTGACCGGGTAGACCAGCGGCAGCAAGGTCTGCTCTGGCTGCAGGTGCGCCTCGATGATGCCGAACGCATTGCCGCGCTTACCCTTGGCCACGAAGTAGCCAACCACCGGCGCCTCGCGCAACAGGCGCAGCGCCTTGACGGTGATCAGTTCAGGGTCGCCAGGGCCCACGCCCAGGCCCAGCAATCGTCCACGTGGCGCCATCATTCCACCTCCGTGGCAAGGGCGTTGACTGCGGCGGCGGCCATCGCGCTACCGCCTAGGCGGCCTTGCATGATCACGAACGGCACGCCACGGCTGTCGGCGGCGAGCATGGCCTTGGATTCAGCCGCACCGACGAAGCCGACCGGGAAGCCGAGGATGAGCGCAGGCTTGGGTGCGCCGGCGTCGATCATCTCCAGCAGGTAGAACAGCGCGGTCGGGGCATTGCCGATCACCACCACGCTGCCTTCCAGGTACGGCCGCCACAGCTCCAGGGCCACGGCGGAACGGGTATTGCCGGCGTCTTTGGCCAGGCCAGGCACGCTCGGGTCGCGCAATGTGCAGACCACTTTGTTGTCGGCGGGCAGGCGCGCGCGGGTGATGCCTTCGGCGACCATGTGCGCATCGCAGAGGATCGGTGCGCCCTTGGCCAGGGCTTCACGGCCGGCGCGGCCGGCCCCTTCGGAGAACTGCAGGCCGTCGATGGCTTCGACCATGCCGCAGGCATGGATCACGCGCACGGCGAGCTTTTCGAGGTCTGCGGGTATCCGCTCGAGTCGGGCTTCCTCACGGATGATCCGGAAGGAATTGCGATAGATCTCCTGACCATCGCGGATGTAGTCAATCATCAAGGTGCTCCGTCGGCAGGTCGAGCATGGCGCCTGCTTCGTTCAAGGTGAGGTCGATGGCACGCAGGGCGCCGAAGCCCGGCAGGCGTGCATCGCGCTCATACACGTCGTAACGGCCCGGTGAACGGGCCAGCAAGGTGGCCGGGGCAACATGGGCCACGGCGCAGGATCGGGGGCAACCAGACAGGTGCACGCTGCCCGGCACGCCAGGGCCCAGCAGCGCGGCCAAGGCCACGGCATCGGCCTTGGTCTCGCCCTGTGCCTTGGCGCAGCCACTACTGCCGGTGCAGGCGCTGATGCGGGCCAGTGGCTCGTGGCTGTGGCACAGCAGGCCCAGCGTGGACATTTCGCCCTGGGCTTGCGTGATCTGGTCCGGGTCGAGATTGGTCAGCACCAGGCTTTGCCAAGGGCTCAGGCGCAGGCTGCCGTCGCCCAGGTGCCGGGCGATGCGCGCGGCACCCCGCAGCATCTCGGGGGTCAAGCGGCCCTGCGGCGGAGCAACGCCCAGGGCGAGACCGTGGGCTTGTGGCAACACACCCAGCCACTCGGGCTGGCGTGTCGGGCGGCGCCATTCAAGCACGGCGGCATCGCGGCGGATGTCCAGGCCGAGCCCTTCGACAAACGATGCAGGCGAACAGCATTCGAGCAACTGGCGCATGCGCGACTGGTCCACAGCGGCCAGGTCAAGGAAGCGCTCCAGCACCGCACGCACCAGGGCCAGGCCCTGCTCCACCGGCACCGCCCCGAGCACCTGGCCGTCCGCAGGGCAGCCCGCCAGGCCAAACGCCAGCCACGTCCGCTGCTCGATAGGCAGCGCCGAGAGCCACAGGTCATGCGGGTGCTCAAGCATCGCCAGGCCTTCGCCGGCGTCCAGTAGCACGGCGAACTTCGCCGACAACTGGTGAAACCGCGGTGTGCCTTCCAGCAGGTCGAGGATCTGCCCCGCCAGCGGCCGGGCATCCAGCAACATGGCAGGGTCATGCCCGGCCAGCGGGCTGAGCATCAGGTTGCGCACATCGTCACCGGCGGCTTCGCGCGGGCCCAGGCCTGCCGCGAGCAGCCTGGCGATCAGGCCTTGGTGGTCGCTGCCAATACCGCGAATCTGCAGGTTGCCGCGGTTGGTTGCCTCGATCACACCACCGGCAAAGCGCTCGGCGGCCTCGGCCACGGCATCGGCCTGGTCGGCCAGCAGCAGACCACCCGGCAGCTTGATGCGGCAAATCCCGCCATCACGGGCACTGACGATGCGCCACAACCCCGGGCAGGCCGAGGGGCGAGGTGAAACGTCGGGGGCGTGGGCCTGCTTCAAAGGGGTGTCCGGCAATCTGTGAAAGTGCGCTTGAGTGTAGAAGGCGCGGTATTATGCCTGCTTTGTCCGGCGGCATGAAAAGCCGGTGGTCGAGCTTATCGTTTACCCGGGGCGCGAAGCGGCCTCAGAAATGGCGGATTGAAACACATGGCACCCTGGCTGACAGTAGTAGGCATCGGCGAAGACGGCTTCAATGGCCTTGGCAAGCAGGCCCGGCGTGCCCTGCTGGGCGCTTCGCGGATCTTCGGCAGCCCCCGCCAACTGGCTTTACTGCCACGCTGCGTGGTCGGCGAGCGGATGCTTTGGCCAACCCCTTTCTCTTTGGCGCCCGTGCTCGCCCAGCGCGGCGAACCGGTCTGCGTGTTGGCCAGCGGCGACCCGATGTTCTTCGGCGTCGGTGCCAGCCTGGCGCGCCAGGTGCCCGCCAGCGAGATGCGGGTGCTGTCGATGCCGTCCTCCTGTGCACTGGCCGCCGCCCGCCTCGGCTGGCCGCTGCAGGACGTGCAGGTGGTGTCGGTGGTCGCCCGGCCGCTGGCGGCGCTCAATGCACACCTGCACAGTGGCGCCCGCCTGTTAGTACTGAGCAACGACGGTGACAGCCCCGCGGCGATCGCTGCACAGCTTTGCCAGCGTGGCTTCGGGCCGAGTCGCCTGCGCGTGTTCGAACACCTGGGTGGCACCGATGAACGCGCACTGGCCGGCACCGCTCAGGACTGGCCTCACACCCAGGTTGCAGCGCTCAACTTGGTGGCCATCGAATGCCTCGCCGCGCCCGATGCCCTGCGCCTGCCGCGGGTCGCCGGGCTGCCGGACAGCGCCTTCATGCACGACGGCCAACTGACCAAGCGCGATGTCCGCGCCATCACCCTGGCCCGCCTCGCCCCCCTGCCCGGTGAGCTGCTGTGGGACGTGGGCGCGGGCTGCGGCTCGATCGGCATCGAGTGGATGCGCACCCACCCCGCCTGCCGTGCGCTGGCCATCGAGGCCGACGAAGGGCGCCAGGGTTTTATCGAACACAATCGCGATGCGCTGGGCGTGCCCGGCCTGCAACTGGTCCGTGGCAAGGCGCCTGAAGCCTTGGCAGAGCTTGAGCAGCCCGACGCGGTCTTCATTGGCGGCGGGGTAACGCGTGAAGGCGTGCTCGACCTGTGCTGGCAGCGGCTGCGCCCCGGCGGGCGACTGGTGGCCAACGCGGTCACCCTGCAAAGCGAACTGGCACTGGCGCACTTTCGCGAGCGACACGGGGGTGAATTGACCCGCATCCATGTTGCCCATGCGCAGCCGCTGGGCACGTTCGACACCTGGCGCCAGGCACTGCCAATCACCTTGCTCGATGTGGTGAAGCCCCTCGATGCGTGAAGAAACCCACGAGCAGCCCGCGCCCCTGCGCAGCGGCCTGACCACCGGCAGCTGCGCCACCGCCACCAGCCTCGCGGCGGCGCGCCTGCTGCTGACCGGCGTCTGCAGCGACGCCGTGAGCATCACCCTGCCCAAGGGCAAGGTCGTGCAGATGCGCCTGGAGTTCTGCCGCCGCGATGGCGAATGCGCCGAAGCCGGCACGCTGAAGGACGCCGGCGACGACCCGGACGTGACCCATGGTGCCCTGCTGTTCAGCCAGGTCCGCCTGCTGGCAGAGCCCGGCATCCGCTTCGTCGCAGGCCAAGGCGTCGGCACCGTGACACGCCCGGGGCTGGTGCTGGCAGTGGGTGAACCGGCGATCAACCCAGTGCCCCGGCGCATGATGGGCGAACACCTGCAACGCCTGGCTGACGAGTGCGCCTACCGCGGCGGTTTCGAAGTCACGGTCAATGTTCAGGGCGGTGAACAGCTGGCACTGAAAACCATGAACCCGCGCCTGGGCATCCTCGGCGGGCTGTCGATTCTGGGCACCAGCGGCATCGTTCGGCCGTTTTCCTGCGCGGCCTACATCGCCTCGATCCATCAGGGCATCGACGTGGCCCACACCAACGGCTACACGCACATCGCCGCCTGCACCGGCAACGCCAGCGAAGACACCATGCGCCGGGTCTACGGCCTGCCGGAAATCGCCCTGATCGAGATGGGCGACTTCGTCGGCGCCGTGCTCAAGCACCTGCGCAAGGTGCCGGTACCGCGCCTGAGCCTGTGCGGGGGGTTCGGCAAGATCAGCAAGCTGGCTGCCGGGCACATGGACCTGCACAGCCGCCACTCAAGCATCGACCTGCCGCAGTTGGCCGGCTGGGCGGCGGATATCGGCGCTGACGCAAACCTTCAGGCCGCAATCATCGCCGCCAACACCAGCCAGCAAGCCCTGGCACTGGCGCATGCCGCAGGCATCGCCCTGGGCGACGCCGTCTGCGCGCACGCGCTGGCCTTCGCCCGCAGCGTGGTGCCGCCGCAGGTGCAGGTAGAGGTGTTCGCCATCGACCGCCAAGGCGGCATCGTCGGCCAGGCAGGTGTGCAATGACCGCGCGCATCCTGCTGCTGGGCGGCGTTACCGAGGCCCTGGCCATCGCCCGCCAGTTGGGCCCGCAGCACGTCTACAGCCTGGCAGGCATCGGCCGCGTACCGCAGGACCTGACCTGCAAGGTGCACGTCGGTGGCTATGGCGGTGCTGAAGGCCTTGCCCAATACCTGCGCGAGGCGGGCATTACCCTGCTGATCGATGCCACCCACCCCTATGCCGCGCAGATCAGCCGCAACGCCGCCATCGCTTCACGTCGTGCAGGTATCCCCTGCTGGGCGCTGCGCCGCCCCGCCTGGCAGGCACAGCCGGGTGACGATTGGCGCGAAGTGGACGACTGGGCGGGGCTGATCGAGGCGCTCGCGCCATTCCGGCGGCCGCTGTTCACCCTGGGCCGCGAGCCGCTGCAACACCTGGCAGAGATCCCGCCGGATCAGTTCTGGACCTTGCGCGCACTGGAGGCCTGCCCCGGTAACGAACGTTGCGAGGTGATCGGCGCACGCGGGCCATTCCGAATCGAAGACGAACGTGTGTTGTTCGCGCGCCGCAAGATCGACGTACTGATCAGCAAGAACAGCGGCAGCGTGGCGACCGAGCCCAAGCTGGACGTGGCGCGGGAGCTAAGGGTGCCAGTATTGATCCTGCGGCGCCCGGAACTACCGGTGGTCGATGAGACATTCATTCACTCAGACGCATTGCTTGCCAGGCTGACGCTTTGACTGCTCGCCAGTCATGACGTATATCCCATTGACATATACGACATGCAACCTAAACTTCTGTCACACATTGTCGCTACCCTAGGAGGCCCATCATGGAGCAAGGTGCTGTCTTCAAAAGCAACCGCAGCCAGGCCATCCGCTTGCCAAAATCCGTCGCACTTCCCGATGGCATCACCCGAGTGGATATTGTTGCAGTTGGGCGTACGCGCATCATCACACCTGCTGGTGAATCATGGGACAGCTGGTTCGAAAGTGAGCCTGCAAGCGCGGATTACATGGCCAGCCGTGACCAACCTGCAGACCAGGAACGTGAAGGTTTTTAATGCTCAGGTACCTGCTCGACACCAATATCTGCATTTTCACGATAAAGAATAAACCGCAACGCGTCCGCGAAGCGTTCAATCGCCATCACGGCCAATTGGCGATCAGCACAATTACTTTGATGGAACTGATCTACGGCGCTGAGAAGTCGGATCATCCTGAGCGCAATCTTTCGGTGGTCGAGGGCTTTGCCGCGCGCCTTGAAGTACTCGATTACGATAGCCATGCGGCTGAGCACAGTGGCCAGCTTCGTGCGGAATTGGCCAGATCAGGGACCCCCATTGGTCCTTACGACCAACTGATTGCCGGGCATGCCCGAGCGCTTGGCTTAATTTTGGTAACTAACAATGTGCGCGAGTTTCAACGAGTACCCGGTCTAAGGGTTGAAGACTGGCTCGTTTCGCCCTGACAGCGTAACGGTTAGTACTGCTTTCCTACAGGTCCTATCGACTTTGCCACCGCTTCACGCGGTCGCACCCGAATGGCCTTTCTTCGCTCCGTTGCCTTAGACTTCAGCCCTCTCCTCCAGAAGGCTTCATTCATATGGACATGCAATGGTGGATCTGGCTGGTCTTCGGTATCGCGCTGATCCTGCTCGAACTGGTCCTGCCCACGTTCTTCATTCTCTGGTTCGGCATCGGCGCCGTGCTGGTTTCGCTCATCTCGCTCGCCGCGCCCAGCCTGCAACTGGATATGCAGATGCTGTTGTGGGTGCTGCTTTCTTCAGTCACAACTGCGCTGTGGTTCAAGGTGTTCCGGAACAAGAAGCCGGATGTGCGCTGGACAGCCGACAGCGTGATTGGCGAAGTCGGCCTGCTCACCGCCAGCGTTTCCGAGTTCCAGAAAGGCCGCGTGCGTTTCCAGAAGCCAATCCTCGGCAACGAGGAATGGACCTGCATCGCCGACACTGACATCCCATCCGGCGAGCGCGTGCGCCTTACCGCCATCGAAGGGAACACCGCCCGCGTCATCCGAGCCTGAATCCGTACTAAAAGGAAGTTCGTATCATGACCAGCCTTATCGTCGTGGGCGCCCTCGCCCTGTTCGTCCTGATCACCGTGTTCAAGGGGGTGCGTATCGTGCCTCAGGGCGAAGAGTGGATCGTCGAGCGCCTGGGCCGCTACAACAACACCCTCAAGCCCGGCCTGAACATCGTCATTCCTTACGTGGACGTGGTCGCCTATCGCCTGCCCACCAAAGACATCATCCTCGATGTACAAGAGCAGGAAATCATCACCAAAGACAACGCGGTGATCGTCGCCAATGCCCTGTGCTTCGCCAAAGTAGTCGACCCACAGAAGGCCTCCTACGGCGTGCAGAACTTCTCCTTCGCCGTCACCAGCCTGACCATGACCTCGCTACGCGCCATCGTCGGGGCCATGGACCTGGACGAGGCCCTGTCCAGCCGTGAGCAGATCAAGGCACGCCTGCGCGAAGCGATGTCCGAGCAGACCGAAGACTGGGGCGTGACTGTGCGCTCGGTAGAAATCCAGGACATCAAGCCGTCACAGAACATGCAACTGGCCATGGAGCGCCAGGCCGCCGCCGAACGTGAGCGTAAAGCCGACGTGACCCGCGCCGAAGGTGCCAAACAGGCCGCGATCCTCGAGGCAGAAGCGCGTCTGCAATCGGCCAAGCTGGACGCCGAGGCACAAATCAACCTGGCCGAGGCTTCGGCGCGGGCGATTTCGCTGGTCAAGGACGCGGTGGGTAACGAGACCGTGCCGGCCATGTATTTGCTGGGCGAACGGTACATCGGCGCGATGGAGAACCTGGCCAGCAGCGACAATGCCAAGGTGGTAGTGCTGCCGGCTGACCTGCAGGAAACCGTGCGCGGCTTGATGGGCCGCAACAAGGTTTGAGAATGCCGGGGCCGCTCTGCGGCCATTCGCGGGGCAAGCCCGCTCCCACACCCTGTGGGAGCGGGCTTGCCCCGCGAATGGGCTGCAGAGCAGCCCCAGAAACCACCGCCAACTGCGTCACTTCACCGCACCCCACCTTTTTTACCTATACTGCGCCTTACAATAGCCACCACGATTCCTGACCGGATCTCTCCATGCCCCCACGTCGGCACATTGCCTGGATAGCCTGCCTAGCAGTGCTGTTCAACCTGCTGGCCATGCCGCTGTCCTCTGCCGCGCCCAAGGGCCCGGCCGAGCAGTTGCTGTGGGGGGCGTTCTGTTCCAGCATGGCCAACAAGGCCAAGGTCGACGTCCAGGCCCTGGCCAAGATCGACCTCGGCCCGCAGAGCGATGACAGCGCCAGCATGATGAACTGCTGGTGCTGCTCCGGTGCCGCCCCACTGCTGGCCCTGCCTGGCTACCCGCCGCAGTTGCATAACCCGCCGACCCTGCACGCGGGGCACTCGCCGCAACTTGCCGATTATCAACCCACGCCGCGCCAGCTATGGCCTGCGCTCAACCCCCGCGCCTCCCCTTTGGTCTGAGTTGCTCACGCTGTCTGCCTGAACCTGAACAGATCGGAGACTCACCATGCTCAAGCACGCTCTCGTCGTGGCTGCCCTGCTGCTGCCCAGCGCCTTCGCCACTGCCCATGAATACACCGTGGGTGACCTGCACATCGCGCACCCCTGGTCGCTGCAACTGCCACCGAATGCACCCAACGTCGCCGCGTATTTCGTCGTGCACAACAATGGCCAAGCGGATGATCGCCTGCTCAGTGTCGACAGCCCCATCAGCGACGACGCTCAATTGCACGAGCACGCCATGACGGCCAGCGGCACCATGAAGATGCAGCAGGTGCCCAACGTAGTAGTGCCCGCTGGCAAAGATGTGACCTTCGCCCCCAGCGCCTACCACGTGATGCTGATGCAGCCTAAAAACCGCAGCCTGCTCACCGACGGCAAGCGTTTCCCGCTGACCCTGCATTTTGAAAAAGCCGGTGACGTCACCGTCGAAGTCGCCGTGCAGAAAGAGGCGCCCTCGGGAACGCCCCAGGCCCACGAACACGCGCACTGACCATTAGCTGA
This sequence comes from Pseudomonas sp. PAGU 2196, assembly GCF_022179005.1. NCBI lineage: Bacteria > Pseudomonadati > Pseudomonadota > Gammaproteobacteria > Pseudomonadales > Pseudomonadaceae > Pseudomonas > Pseudomonas sp. PAGU 2196. The sequence continues at coordinate 85,689 of NZ_BNTL01000030.1, forward strand.
CAGGCACTCGCCATGAGCCTGCCGCGCAACAGCCTCAGCCGTACCACCCGCCCTGAACGCAGGCGCGTCGGTGGCGGCTGGTTGAGCCTGTTCGCCATGTGGATGATCTTCATCGGCCCGCTGATTTCCCAGTCGATGCCGATGGATCACCACGCCGGCATGAACATGCCGATGGACATGTCGATGCCCACCGGGCATCAGCATGGCGCCGACTCGCATCACGGCCACGGTGGCGATGGCCAATTGCATGTGATGTGGGAAAAGTGCGGTTACTGCAGCCTGCTGTTCAACTGCCCCGCACTGCCACAAACCCTCAGCCCGCTCAGTGCCAGCATCGTAGTACCCGCCACCCACCTTACTGCCGCCACGCACCAGGGGCATGCCCGGCAGGCTGTATTCCCTGGGGCGCGCAGCCGCGCACCGCCCTCCTCGATCAGCGTCTGAAAACCCATTGTTCGCACGGAGCCAGGAGGCTTCGCGCCCACTCATGACTGATCGACTGGAATCATTATGTCCGGCTGCACCCCTGTTTTTGCCCTGTCCCTGCGTGGGGCCATCGCCGCCGTGTGCGGTTCGCTGCTCGCGCCCGTGGCCCTGGCCAGCGACCTCGGCCACGCTGACCACGCGCACGACGCACCCGAGCTGAGCCCGACGGTGATCACTGCCGTGGCGCCCAGCTCGCCGCTGACCGTGGTCACCAACCCGAAAGACCCTCGCCAGCCTGTACCGGCCAGCGACGGGGCCGACTACCTCAAGACCATCCCCGGCTTCTCGGCCATCCGCTCCGGCGGCACCAACGGCGACCCGGTATTGCGCGGCATGTTCGGTTCACGCCTGAACATCCTCACCAATGGCGGCGTCATGCTGGGCGCCTGCCCCAACCGCATGGATGCCCCCACCTCGTACATCTCCCCAGAAACCTACGACCGCCTGACCGTGATCAAAGGCCCGCAAAGCGTGATCTGGGGGCCTGGCGGCTCGGCCGGCACCATCCTCTTCGAGCGTGAGCCTGAAAAGTTCGTCACCCTCGGCAGCCGCGTCAACGCAAGCCTCTTGGCCGGCTCCAATGGCCGCTTCGACAAAGTGCTGGACGCCGCGGCAGGCAACAGCCAGGCCTACGCCCGCTTCGTCGGCAACCAGTCGCGCTCGGACGACTACCACGACGGCAACGATGACACCGTGCCCTCGCGCTGGGACAAGTGGAACGGCGATGTGACCCTCGGCTGGACCCCCGACCAGGACACCCTGCTCGAACTCACCGCAGGCAAGGGCGATGGCGAAGCACGCTATGCCGGGCGCGGCATGGACGGCTCGCAGTTCCAGCGTGAAAGCCTTGGGCTGCGCTTCGAGAAGTCCAACCTCGGCGAGGTGCTCGACAAGGTCGAGGCACAGGTCTACTACAACTACGCCGACCACGTGATGGACAACTACAGCCTGCGCACGCCCTCGGGCAGCGGCATGATGGGGATGCCGATGGTCAGCAACGTCGACCGCCGCACGATGGGCGCCAGGGTCAAGGCGACCTGGCGCTGGGCCGACGTGCAACTGGTCAGCGGTATCGATGCGCAGACCAACGAACACCGCCAGCGCGGCGGCATGGGCGTCGATGCGCACAAAGGCCAGGCCTGGACCAAGGATGCCGATTTCCACAACTACGGTGCCTTCAGTGAGCTGACCTGGTACGTCAGTGGCGAGGACCGGCTGATCACCGGCGCCCGCCTGGACCGCGCCTCGGCCCGCGACTTCCGTAAAGGCAGCGCCACCGAAGGCGACAACCGCGCAGACACCCTGCCCAGCGGTTTCGTCCGTTACGAACATGACCTGGCGGCCATCCCCGCCACCACCTACATCGGCCTCGGCCACGCCCAGCGCTTCCCCGACTACTGGGAGCTGTTCTCGCCCAAGTTGGCGCCAGCCGGCGCAGCCAACGCCTTCGACGGCATCAAGCCGGAAAAGACCACCCAGCTCGACTTCGGCATCCAGTACCGCGACGCCCGCCTCGAAGCCTGGGCATCGGGTTATGTCGGGCAGATCCGTGACTACATCCTGTTCGACTACCGCACCGGCATGATGGGCATGAGCACGTCCCAGGCCCAGAACATCGACGCCCGCATCATGGGCGGCGAAGTGGGCGCGGCCTACAAGCTCAGCGAAAACTGGAAGGCCGACGCTACCCTGGCCTACGCTTGGGGCAAGAACAGCAGTGATGGCAAAGCGCTACCGCAAATGCCGCCCCTGGAAAGCCGCCTGGGCCTGACCTACAGCCGCGACGTCTGGAGTGTGGGTGCGCTGTGGCGGCTGGTGGCCGCGCAAAACCGCATCGCCGAGAACCAAGGCAACGTGGTCGGCAAGGACTACGAAAAGAGCGCGGGCTTTGGTGTGTTCTCGCTCAATGGTGCCTACAAGGTGAACAACAACCTCAAGCTCAGCGCAGGGGTCGACAACCTGTTCGACAACACCTACGCCGAGCACTTGAACCTGGCCGGGAACGCCGGGTTCGGCTACCCGGCCACAGATCCACAGCCGGTGAACGAGCCAGGCAGGACCTTCTGGACCAAGGTCGATTTCAGCTTCTGACAACAACAACGGGCGCGGCCACGGTCGCGCCCCTCACCTGGTCAAACAGGAGGTTCCCATGCGCGGAACACGCATATCTTTCTACAACCTGGCCTGGCGTTGGCATTTTTACGCGGGGCTGTTCGTCGCCCCGTTCATGATCCTGCTGGCGATCACCGGGATCATCTACCTGTTCAAGCCGCAGCTCGACCCGCTGCTGTACCGCGACCTGATGGTGGTCGAAACCGGCCATCACCGACAGGCCGCGGATGTGATGCTGGCCGAGGTACGGCAGGCGTATCCGCAAGGCCATGTGGGGCAGTACCTGCCGCCCCTGAATGCCGAACGCAGCGCGCAGTTCGTGGTACATGACGGCGGCCGTGAACTGAACGTGTTCGTCGACCCCTACAGCGGCAAGCTGCTCGGTGCGCAGGACGGCAAGCAGAACCTGCAAGCGATTGCTCGTGCCCTGCACGGTGAGCTGATGGTCGGCACGGTCGGTGACCGCCTGGTGGAGCTGGCAGCAGGCTGGGGCATCGTGCTGGTGGTGTCCGGCCTGTACCTCTGGTGGCCACGTGGGCGCAACAGCGCGGGCGTGCTGTGGCCGCGTTTTTCCGCACGCGGTCGGCTGCTGTGGCGTGACCTGCATGCGGTGACGGGGTTTTGGGGCTCGGCCCTGCTGCTGCTGATGCTGCTCAGTGGCATGACCTGGACGGGCCTGTGGGGCAAGCAATACGCCGATCTGTGGAACCGCTTCCCGGCCGCGATGTGGAACGACGTACCCAAGTCCGATCAGCAGGCAGGTGAGCTCAACAGCGCCCATCGCCAGACCGTGCCCTGGGCAATGGAAAACACCCCCATGCCGCAGTCCGGCGCCCATGCCGAACATGCCGGGCATCACATGATGTCGAATGCCCCGGCAGCGCCGCAGGTGAGCCTGCAGCAGGTCGAGGACATCGCCACTGCGCGCCAGGTCGAACCGGGCTACAGCATCACCTTGCCGACCACGGCCGACGGTGTGTTCAGCGTTGCGGTATTCGCCGATGACCCGCGCAACGACGCCACGCTGCATGTCGACCAGTACACCGGCAAGGTGCTGGCCGACGTGCGCTGGCAGGACTACAGCCCGGTTGCGCGTGCCACCGAGCTGGGCGTGATGCTGCATGAGGGCAAGATGTTCGGGGCGTTCAACCAGGTCATCATTCTGCTGGTGTGCCTGATGATCTTGCTGGGTTCGGTCAGTGGCCTGGTGATGTGGTGGAAACGCCGGCCGGCTGGCGGGTTGGGTGTGCCGCCGCTGCGCCATGACCTGCCGCGCTGGAAGACGGCGGTTGCGGTGATGGTGGTGTTGGGGGTGTTGTTCCCGCTGGTGGGGGTGTCGATGGTGGTGATGTGGCTGGTCGATAGCCTGGTGGTGCGCAGGCGCCGAGTGCTGGCCAGCGCCTGATCCTTGCTGTGACCTTACGGGCCTCTTCGCGGGACAAGTCGGACCGCGAAGAGGCCCGTACTGCACCGCCAGAATCGTGTCGATCTGTCGCGCCCCGAATTGGGACGCCCGTGTTAGCCTACTCGGCTTTCACAAAAAGACTGACCCTCAATGGAATGCAGCCAATGACCCGGACCTCTTCCCCGCCCGCTGAAGAGCAGCATCTGCAGCGCAACCTGACCAACCGTCACATTCAGCTCATCGCCATCGGTGGCGCCATCGGCACCGGCCTGTTCATGGGCTCGGGCAAGACCATCAGCCTCGCCGGCCCGTCGATCATCTTCGTCTACATGATCATCGGCTTCATGCTGTTCTTCGTCATGCGCGCCATGGGCGAATTGCTGCTGTCGAACCTCAACTACAAGTCGTTCATCGACTTCTCGGCCGACCTGCTCGGCCCCTGGGCCGGCTACTTCACTGGCTGGACCTACTGGTTCTGCTGGGTAGTCACCGGTATCGCCGACGTGGTCGCGATTGCCGCCTACACGCAATTCTGGTTCCCCGACCTGCCGCAGTGGATACCCGCGCTGACCTGCGTGGCGGTGCTGCTGTCGCTGAACCTGGTTACCGTGAAGATGTTCGGCGAGCTCGAGTTCTGGTTCGCGCTGATCAAGATCGTCGCCATCCTCGGCCTGGTCGCCACCGGCCTGTACATGGTCATCAGCGGCTTCGAATCGCCGAGCGGGCGCACTGCGCAGCTGGCCAACCTGTGGAATGACGGCGGTATGTTCCCTAATGGCCTGATGGGCTTCTTCGCCGGGTTCCAGATTGCCGTGTTCGCCTTCGTCGGTATCGAGTTGGTCGGCACCACCGCCGCGGAAGCGAAGAACCCCGAACGCACTTTGCCACGGGCGATCAACTCGATCCCGATCCGTATCATCGTGTTCTACGTGCTGGCGCTGATCGCAATCATGGCCGTGACCCCGTGGCGCGATGTGGTGCCGGGCAAGAGCCCATTCGTCGAACTGTTCGTGCTGGCCGGCCTGCCAGCGGCGGCCAGCATCATCAACTTCGTGGTGCTGACCTCGGCCGCCTCGTCGGCCAACAGTGGCGTGTTCTCTACCAGCCGCATGCTGTTCGGCCTCGCCCAGGAAGGCGATGCACCCCGCGCGTTCGAGAAGCTGTCGCGGCGCGCCGTGCCGGCCAACGGCCTGTACTTCTCGTGCACCTGCCTGCTGTTGGGCGCGGTGCTGATCTACCTGGTGCCCGATGTGGTCGAGGCGTTCACCCTGGTCACCACGGTGTCGGCGGTGCTGTTCATGTTCGTCTGGACGCTGATCCTGCTGTCGTACCTCAGCTACCGCAAACGCCGCGCCGCGCTGCACCAGGCGTCGAAGTACAAAATGCCCGGCGGGCGCTTCATGTGCTACGTGTGCCTGGTGTTCTTTGCCGGCATTCTGGTGCTGCTGAGCCTGGAAGACGACACCCGCGCAGCGCTGCTGGTGACGCCAATCTGGTTCGTGCTGCTGGCAGTGACCTACCAGGGTGTGCGCAGCAAACGCCATCCGCGCACGGCGGTGCGTAACGGCTGATGCCGCATGGGGCTGCTTTGCAGCCCCAATCCTGTGCACACACATCTGCAAGGCACCAACCTGGACCTTGCAAACGCCCCAACACCTCGCACACCCCCTCTATTACGCACCTTCCGCCACTCGGCACACCCCTTGCAACGCCCCTCCCGCTTGGCCAACACCATAAAAAATCTCAGCGGAGAGAGCACATGAAGCGTCGCAGTCTGATCAAGGCCTTTACCCTCAGCGCATCGATTGCGGCGATGGGTCTTAGCTGGAGCATCCAGGCCGCCGAGACCATCAAGGTCGGCATCCTGCATTCGCTGTCCGGGACCATGGCCATTTCCGAAACGTCGCTCAAGGACATGGCGCTGATGACCATCGACCAGATCAACGCCAAGGGCGGTGTGAACGGCAAGATGCTCGAAGCGGTGGTGGTCGACCCAGCGTCCAACTGGCCGCTGTTCGCTGAAAAGAGCCGCCAGTTGCTGACCCAGGACAAGGTCGCCGTGGTGTTCGGCTGCTGGACCTCGGTGTCGCGCAAATCGGTGCTGCCGGTGTTCGAGGAGCTCAACGGCCTGCTGTTCTACCCGGTGCAGTACGAAGGTGAAGAGATGTCGCCGAACGTGTTCTACACCGGCGCCGCGCCTAACCAGCAGGCCATCCCCGCCGTGGAATACGTGATGAGCGAAGAAGGCGGCAGCGCCAAGCGCTTCTTCCTGCTGGGCACCGACTACGTCTACCCGCGCACCACCAACAAGATCCTGCGCGCCTTCCTGCACAGCAAGGGCGTGGCCGACAAGGACATCGAAGAGGTCTACACCCCGTTCGGCCACGCCGATTACCAGACCATCGTCGCCAACATCAAGAAGTTCTCCGCGGGCGGCAAGACGGCGGTCATCTCCACCGTCAACGGCGACTCCAACGTGCCGTTCTACAAAGAGCTGGCCAACCAAGGCCTGAAAGCCACCGACGTGCCCGTGGTGGCGTTCTCGGTGGGTGAGGAAGAACTGCGCGGCATCGACACCAAGCCGCTAGTGGGCCACCTCGCCGCGTGGAACTACTTCGAGTCGGTGGATAACCCGGTCAACCAGAAGTTCGTCGCCGACTGGAAGGCCTACGCCAAGGCCAAGAACCTGCCGGGCGCCGACAAGGCGGTGACCAACGACCCGATGGAAGCCACTTATGTGGGCATTCACATGTGGGCGCAGGCGGCTGAAAAAGCCAAGTCCACCGATGTCGACAAGGTGCGCGAGGCACTGGCTGGCCAGAGCTTCCAGGCACCGTCCGGTTTCACCCTGACCATGGACAAGACCAACCACCACCTGCACAAGCCGGTGATGATCGGCGAGATCCAGGATGACGGGCAGTTCAGTGTGGTCTGGGAAACCGAGCAGCCGCTGCGGGCGCAGCCTTGGAGCCCGTTCATCCCAGGCAACGACAAACGCCCTGACTATGCGGTGAAAGGTAACTGAGTGCACGGGGCCGCTCTGCGGCCCATTCGCGGGGCAAGCCCGCTCCCACAGAGATCGCTTTACATAGGTTCACTGTGGGGGCGGGCTTGCCCCGCGAAGAATCCACCGCCGATTTCCAGGATTACCCGCATGCTCAGACTCCTGCTCACCCTGCTGCTCCTGCTGCCCCTGGCAACCCTGGCCAGCGAGGGCGAATTCTTCCTCACCGCCAAGCCCGCCGAGCAAGCCCGCCTGCTCGAAGGCTGGGCAGCCCAACCCGATGCCGCGCGCCTGCCGCTGCTGGAAAACCTGCGCCAAGGCCGCATCGCCGAGGGCGACACCCGCAAGGTGCGCCTGAACAACCGCCTGCGCAGCCTGATCGACAACGCCCTGGCCAGCCACCAGTTGCTCAGCGACAACAGCGACACTCGCCTGGCCGCTGCCCAGCAACTGCAAAAGAGCGCGCAACCCGCACAGATGGCCTTCCTCGACCGGCGCTTTGCCAGCGAACCGGACACAGCCGTACACGCAGCCCTGGGCTTGGCCTTGGCCAACCTGCAACTGGGTGCCAGCGAACCTGCCGTACGCCTGGCCGCCGTGCGCTTGCTGGGCGAGACCGGCGACCCGGTCGCCCGTACGCGCCTGGAAGCGCTGCTGCAGCCCGGCGTCGAAAGCGACGCCGCCGTGCGCACGGCCGCTGAAACCAGCCTGGCCCAGGTCAAACGCAAACTCATGGTCGGCGAACTGCTCGGCCAAGCCTTCAGCGGCCTGTCGCTGGGTTCTATCCTGCTGCTGGCAGCCCTGGGCCTGGCGATTACCTTCGGCCTGCTCGGGGTGATCAACATGGCCCATGGCGAGATGCTCATGCTCGGGGCCTACAGCACCTACATGGTTCAGGTGCTGCTGCAGCGTTACGCGCCCGGCGCGATCGAGTTCTACCCGCTGATCGCCCTGCCCGTCGCCTTCGCCGTCAGCGCCGGGGTCGGCATGGCGCTGGAGCGCACGGTGATCCGTCACCTTTACGGTCGCCCACTGGAAACCTTGCTGGCGACTTGGGGGATCAGCCTGATCCTGATCCAGGCCATCCGCCTGCTGTTCGGCGCGCAGAACGTCGAAGTCAGCAACCCGGCGTGGTTGTCCGGCGGTATCCAACTGCTGCCCAACCTGGTGCTGCCGTACAACCGGCTGGTGATCATCGGCTTCGCCCTCGCCGTGGTACTGCTCACCTGGCTGCTGCTCAACCGCACGCGGCTTGGCCTTAACGTGCGCGCAGTGACCCAGAACCGCAACATGGCCGCCTGCTGTGGCGTGTCCACCGGGCGCGTCGACATGCTCGCCTTTGGCCTGGGCTCGGGCATCGCCGGGCTGGGTGGCGTGGCCTTGAGCCAGGTCGGCAACGTTGGCCCGGACCTTGGCCAGAGCTACATCATCGACTCGTTCCTGGTGGTGGTGCTCGGCGGTGTCGGGCAACTGGCTGGGAGCCTCTGGGCCGCCTTCGGTCTCGGCATCGCCAACAAGCTGCTGGAGCCGCAGATCGGCGCGGTGCTTGGCAAGATCCTCATCCTTGCGTTGATCATTCTGTTCATCCAGAAGCGCCCGCAAGGCCTGTTCGCCCTCAAGGGACGGGTAATCGACTGATGAACCAGCCACTGCTTGTCACCGCTTCGCAAAAAGCCGGGCCGCGCCTGTCGCTGGCCATCGGCGCAGTCGTCGTCCTGCTGTTGCTGGCCCTGCCGCTGCTGTCGTTGTTGCCGGCGGACCATGCCCTGCAGGTTTCGGCCTACACCCTGACACTGGTCGGCAAGATCCTCTGCTATGCCATTGTCGCCCTGGCCCTGGACCTGGTCTGGGGCTATGCCGGGCTGCTGTCGCTGGGCCACGGCCTGTTCTTCGCCCTCGGCGGCTACGCCATGGGCATGTACCTGATGCGCCAGGCCGCCGGGGACGGACTGCCGGGTTTCATGACCTTCCTGTCGTGGACCGAACTGCCTTGGTACTGGGCCGGTACTCAGCATTTTGCCTGGGCGCTATGCCTGGTGGTGCTGGCGCCGGGCCTGCTGGCGCTGGTGTTCGGCTTTTTCGCCTTCCGTTCGCGGATCAAGGGCGTGTACTTCTCGATCATGACCCAGGCCCTGACCTTTGCCGGCATGCTGCTGTTCTTCCGCAACGAAACCGGGTTTGGCGGCAACAACGGCTTCACCAGCTTCCGCACCATCCTGGGCTTCGACATCGCCGCGCAAGGCACCCGTGCGGTGCTGTTCCTGCTCACTGTCGGCCTGCTGCTGGCCAGCCTGTACCTGTGTTGGCGCCTGACCCAAAGCAAATTCGGCCGCCTGCTCACCGCCGTGCGCGACGCCGAAAACCGCCTGATGTTCTGCGGCTACGACCCACGCGGCTTCAAGCTGCTGGTGTGGGTGCTGAGCGCCGTGCTGTGCGGCCTTGCCGGTGCGCTGTACGTGCCTCAGGTAGGCATCATCAACCCCAGCGAGATGTCGCCGACCAACTCCATCGAAGCCGCCGTGTGGGTCGCCCTTGGCGGGCGTGGCACGTTGATTGGCCCGCTGCTCGGCGCTGGCCTGGTCAACGGCATGAAGAGCTGGTTCACCGTGGCCTTCCCGGAGTTCTGGCTGTTCTTCCTCGGTGCGCTATTCATTCTCGTCACCCTGTACCTGCCCAAGGGCGTGGTCGGTCTGTTGAAGAAAAGGAGCCAACCATGAGAGGCGTGCCCCCTGTGCATCCAGAATTCATGCTTGAGCCGGTGTTCGACAACCTCGGCGCCGGCCGCGACGCCATCGGCCTGGGCAGCCGCCGTACAGCGGGCCTGGACACCCGCCATGGCACCGTGCTGAGCCTGGAAGACATCAGCGTCAGCTTCGATGGTTTCAAGGCCCTCAACGCGCTCAACCTGTACATCGGCGTCGGTGAACTGCGCTGCATCATTGGCCCCAACGGCGCCGGCAAGACCACGATGATGGACGTGATCACCGGCAAGACCCGTCCCGACACCGGCAGCGCCTTCTTTGGCGACACCCTCGACCTGACCCGCATGAGCGAATACCAGATCGCCCAGGCCGGCATCGGCCGCAAGTTCCAGAAGCCGACTGTGTTCGAAGCACTGACCGTGTTCGAGAACCTGGAGCTGGCCCTGAAGACTGAAAAGTCGGTGTGGGCCAGCCTGGCCGCGCGGTTGAGTGGTGAGCAACAGCAGCGCATCGACGAGGTGCTCGCCACCTTGCGCCTGCAATCCCTGGCGCAGCGCCAGGCGGGGCTGCTGTCTCACGGCCAGAAACAGTTCCTGGAGATCGGCATGTTGCTGGTGCAAGAGCCACAACTGCTGCTGCTCGATGAACCGGTGGCCGGCATGACCGACGCCGAGACCGAGTTCACCGCCGAACTGTTCAAGGGCCTCGCCGGCAAGCATTCGCTGATGGTGGTGGAGCACGACATGGGGTTTGTCGGGAGCATTGCCGACCATGTGACCGTGCTGCACCAAGGTAGCGTGCTGGCGNNCCTGCACCAATACTACGGCGGCAGCCACATCCTGCGCGGCCTGTCCTTCGAGGCCAAGGTCGGCGAAGTCACCTGCCTGCTGGGCCGCAACGGCGTGGGCAAGACCACCCTGCTGCGCTGCCTGATGGGTCTGGTCGCCGCCCGCGAAGGCAGCGTCGAATGGGAAGGCAAGCCGATCACCACGCTCAAGCCACAGCAACGGGTCCACGCCGGCATCGCCTACGTGCCCCAAGGCCGGGAGATCTTCCCGCGGCTGACCGTGGAAGAGAACCTGCTGATGGGCCTGTCGCGCTTTCCCGCCCGCGAGGCCCGCGAAGTGCCCGCCTTCATCTACGAGCTGTTCCCGGTACTGGAACAGATGAAACAGCGCCGCGGCGGGGACTTGTCCGGGGGCCAGCAGCAACAACTAGCCATTGGCCGTGCCCTGGCCAGCCGCCCGCGCCTGTTGATCCTCGACGAGCCCACCGAAGGCATCCAGCCCTCGGTGATCAAGGAAATCGGCGCGGTCATCCGGCGCCTGGCCGAGCGTGGCGACATGGCCATCCTGCTGGTCGAGCAGTTCTACGACTTTGCCGAGGAACTGGCCGACCAGTACCTGGTGATGGCGCGTGGCGAGATCATCCAGCGTGGGCGTGGTGAAAACATGCAAGCCGAGGGTGTACGCGGGCTGGTAACCATTTAATCTGCGCCCATCGACCTTGTGAGACGCTGCAATGAGCCACGAAATCCGCGACGCCTTGCCCGCCGACGTGCCGGGCATCCTCGACATCTACAACGACGCCGTGCGCAACACCACGGCGATCTGGAACGAAACCCCGGTGGACCTGGCCAACCGCCAGGCCTGGTTCGAGGCCAGGGCACAACAGGGCTACCCGATCCTGGTGGCGGTGGATGAGACCGGCGTGCTGGGGTATGCATCGTTCGGCGACTGGCGGCCGTTCGAGGGTTTTCGCCATACCGTCGAGCACTCGGTGTATATCCGTGGCGACCAGCGCGGCAAGGGTTTGGGGCCGGTGTTGATGGCCGCGTTGATCGAGCGTGCGCGGGGCTGTGGCAAGCACGTGATGGTGGCAGCGATCGAAAGTGGCAATGCGGCGTCGGTACGCCTGCATGAGCGGCTAGGGTTCGTGGTGACTGGGCAGATGCCGCAGGTGGGGGTGAAGTTTGGGCGGTGGCTGGATTTGACCTTTATGCAGCGGGTGCTGAACCCGGGGGCTGAGCCCGCTTAAGTATTGTGCTGGCTGTACCGGCCTCTTCGCGGGGCAAGCCCGCTCCCACAGGTACCCCACTGTAATCTGATTCAGTGCGGTACCTATGGGAGCGGGCTTGTCCCGCGAAGAGGCCGGTGCAGGCAGACAGACTCACATCTGGATAAACCTACCTAAGCGCTGCTTCAGCATGCTGTTCTCACTGCGCAACTGCTGCACTTCCTGCAGCAGCTCCAGCGCCAGCGCCACGCCTTCCCACTCCAGTTCCAACTCTTGGTGCAGCTTCGCCGCACGCTTGGCCAACAGCGGCGCCTGATCGTCGAACAACCAATCCTCGGGCGTTCGCCCAGAGGGTTCGACGATGCCGTGTTCGACAATTTCGATCACGTAGTCGGCCGTAATATCGGCCTCCTGGCAGAGGGTGCGCATGTCCAGTTGAACGATCAAGGTGCTGCTCATGATCACTTACTCCATTGTGCCCTCGGGTTGAACGCGGCCTTCTCGGAAAGCTTGGCCCACAGTTCACGGGTAGACTCGTCGGATGCCGTCGGCATGACCACTTTGAGCTGCGCGTAGAGGTTGCCGCGCTCGCCCTGCTTGTTGGCCAGGCCCTTGCCCGGTACCCGCAGGCGTTGGCCGCTCTGGCTGTCGGGGCGGATGGTCAGGTTGATCTTGCCATCCAGGGTCGGCACCGCCACCTTGGTGCCCAGCGCAGCCTCCCACGGTGCCAACGGCACGGTGATGATCAGGTCATGACCTTCGACATCGAACAGCGGATGCGGTGCCATGCGGATGGTCAGGAACAGGTCGCCATTGGGCCCGCCGCCACTGCCCGGCGCACCCTGGCCCTTGAGGCGAATGCGCTCGCCGTCGGTCACCCCGGCAGGGATCTTGACGTTCAGGGTCTTGGTGGTGAACCCGGTGCGCTGCCCGGCGGCATTGGTTTGCGGCACCTGGAAGCTGATCTGCTTGGATTCCTTGCTCAGGGTCTCCTCAAGGAAAACCGCCAGTTCCAGCTCCACGTCCTGCCCTCGCCTGCCTGCACTGCGCTGTTGCCGGGCGCCACCAAAGGGGTTGCCCCCGCGCGCGCCAAAAATCGAGCTGAAGAAGTCCGAGAAGTCGCCCCCTTCGAAACCACCGCCCGCACCACCGCCCCGGTTTTCCCAGCCCGGCGGCGCCTGGAACGGCCGGCCATGCTGGCCGCCGTACTTGCGGATTTCGTCGAATTCGGCACGTTTCTGCGCGTCGCCCAGCACTTCGTAGGCCTCGTTGGCCTCTTTGAACTTGTCCTCGGCGTCGCGCTCCTTGCTGACATCGGGGTGATACTTGCGCGCCAGCTTGCGGTACGCGGCCTTGATCGCCTTGTCATCCGCCGTGGGCTCTACGCCGAGTATCTTGTAATAGTCTTTGAAGTCCATCTGTGGATCACCAATGTGAAATTGCGTGTTGCAACTGAAGATAGGGGTCAAGCATAGCCTTTCAAGGCCCACTTGGGATTGCTGCATGGCAGACGACTGGTCTTGATTCTCTTGCCAACTGGCATAAACTGCGCGGCCGTTTTGCCTCCGGAAGCCCTTTTCCCATGTCTGACGTATCCCCGGCCCGCGCCCTGGGCATCGACTTTGGCACCTCTAACTCCACGGTCGGCTGGCACCGCCCTGGTACTGAGTCGCTGATCGCCCTGGAAGACGGCAAGATCACCCTGCCTTCGGTGGTCTTCTTCAACATCGAGGAGCGTCGCCCGGTGTATGGTCGCCTGGCGTTGCACGAATACCTGGAAGGCTACGAAGGCCGCCTGATGCGCTCGCTCAAGAGCCTGCTCGGCTCCAAGCTGATCAAGCACGACACCAGCGTGCTGGGCAGCGCCCTGCCGTTCAAGGACCTGCTGGGCATGTTTATCGGCGAGCTGAAAAAGCGCGCTGAAACCGCCGCCGAGCGCAGCTTCGACCAGGTGGTGCTGGGCCGTCCGGTGTTCTTCGTCGACGAAGACCCGGCCGCCGACCAGGAGGCCGAGGATACCTTGGCCGACGTGGCACGCAAGATCGGCTTCAAGGACGTGTCGTTCCAGTACGAACCGATTGCCGCAGCCTTCGACTACGAGTCGAGCATCAGCCGTGAAGAGCTGGTACTGATCGTCGATATCGGCGGTGGTACCTCCGACTTTACCCTGATCCGCCTGTCGCCCGAGCGCCACCTGGTGGCCGAACGCCAAAGCGACATTCTCGCCACCGGCGGCGTGCACATTGGTGGTACCGACTTCGACAAGCAACTGAGCCTGCAGGGCGTGATGCCGCTGTTCGGCTATGGCAGCCGGATGAAGAGCGGCGCGCTGATGCCGACCAGCTATCACCTCAACCTGGCCACCTGGCACACCATCAACGCCCTGTATTCGCAGAAGTCGCAGCTGGCCTTGGGCAACATGCGCTACGACATCGAAGACACCCTGGGCATCGACCGCCTGTTCAAGCTGATCGAACAGCGCGCCGGCCACTGGCTGGCGATGGAAGTGGAAGCCAGCAAGATCGAGCTGACCGAGCACGACAGCCGCCATATCGACCTGCGCCGGGTAGAGCCGGAGCTGACAGCGGAACTGACCCGTGCCGTGTTCGAAGCGGCGATCGAAGGCCTGCTGGAGCGCGTGCGCGGCAGCGTCAGCGAGCTGCTGAACAAGGCGGGCGTCAGCGAAGGGCAGGTGGATACCGTGTTCTTCACCGGGGGTTCGAGCGGGATCCCGGCGTTGCGTAACAGCGTGGCGGCGATGCTGCCCAACGCCCGGCATGTGGAAGGCAACATCTTCGGCAGCATTGGTAGCGGGTTGGCGATTGAGGCGCGTAAGCGCTACGGCGCAGCCTGACAGTTCTTTACTGCCTGAAAGGGCCTCTTCGCGGGGCGAGCCCGCTCCCACAGGTACACCACAGTGTTCAACCACAGTGGTGTACCTGTGGGAGCGGGCTCGCCCCGCGAAGAGGCCAGTTAGGGTTAAACCAGCTCCACCCGCCGCAGCTCACTCTTCAGGTAGGCATAGTAGATCGGCCCCGCCACCACCCCCGGCAAGCCGAATGCCGCCTCGAACACCAGCATCGCCAGCAACAGTTCCCATGACTTGGCACTGATCTGCCCGCCGACGATCCGCGCGTTGAGGAAGTACTCGACCTTGTGGATGACGATCAGATAACCCAACGCCGCTAGCGCCACCCAGATCGACAACGACAACCCGACAATGGTGATCAGGGTGTTGGACATCAGGTTGCCGATCACCGGCAGCAGCCCGAGCAGGAAGGTCAGCACGATCAGCGTCTTGGTCAGCGGCAGGTGCACACCGAACAGCGGCAGCACCACGGCCAGGAAGATGCCGGTGAAGGTGGTGTTGAGCAGCGAAATCTTGATCTGCGCGAAGACAATGTTGCGAAACGCCTGCACCAGCAGGTTCAGACGCTCGAACAGCGCTGCCGCCAACGGCTTGCGCCGCGAGATGTCAGGGATGCGCTGCAGGGCAACGATGGCGCCGAGGATCATGCCGATCAGCAAGGTGACGAACATGTGCGCCATGCCCTTGCCCACCAATTGCAGCTCACCCAGGTGGCTCTTGAGCCAGTCACCGATGGCCACTTTGAACTCGGCGGCACTGGCCGGCAGGTAGCCTTCGATGAACGGCGGCAACTGCCCACGGGCTCGCTCGACCAGGGCCATGAACTTGTCCAGCGAAGCCCCGGGGTTTTCTGCCTCGTGCAGCAGGAAGCTGAACGCGCCGGCGATCAGCAGGGTCAGGGTGGTAACCACCAACGTGCCGAGCAGGGCCACGGCCAGCCAACGCGCACGTTGCCCGGCGATCAGCGGCTGCAACCGTGGCGTCAGCATGTTGACCAGTTCGAACACCAGCAAACCGGCTAACAGGCTCGGCAGCAACTTCAGGGGCAACGCCAGCAACAGGCCGGCAAACACGATGATCCAGCTGGCCAGGGTGACCTGGCGGGGGGTGAAAGTCATACAGCCTCAGGGGCAGACAACGGAAAAGACCCGCAGTCTGCCAGCCTTCGTCCTACAGGCATAGGCGCAGGTCATTTCTTCTTCAGGCAGTCGCTCATGAACGCTTTGCGCTCATCACCCTTGAGTGCCTTGGTGCTGGCGTCAGCGTTGCAGGTCTTCATCTTTTCCTGCTGGGTGGCAGGCACGCTCTTCTTCAGGCAGTTGCTCATGAACGCCTTGCGTTCGTCGCCCTTGAGCGCCTTGGCGGTGGCGTCGGCGTTGCACGAGGTCATCTTTTCCTGTTGCGCGGTGGCGGCGAACCCTTGCGCGCTGAACAACACAGCCAACACCAGCAGTGGCATTTGCAACAGCTTCATGGAGTGGTCTCCCTGTTTCCGCGCCCGATGCGCGGTGGTGCCACTGAGTGTAGACAAGAATTTTTACAGCTCAGCCCGCGACTGGCGCCGGTACTGCTCCGGCGTGCAGTGGGCCTGGCGCTGGAACATGGCGATGAAGGCCGAGCCGCTGCTGTAGCCAAGGTCGAAGGCAATGGCCTGAATCGGCAAGCCCGCTTCCAGCGCCTCGATGGCGCGTAAAAAGCGCAGGCGCAGGCGCCATTCACCGAAACTGATGCCCAGTTCGCGAAGAAACTGGCGGGCCAGGGTGCGCTCGCTGACATGCACCTGCGCGGCCCAGTCGGCCAGCGGGCGGTTGTCACCCGGGGCGTGGCTCAAAGCGTCGAGCACCTGGCCCAGGCCCTCGCTGCGGGCGAAGGGCAGGTAGCAGGTTTGGGTCGGGGCCAGCAGCAACTGGTCGAGCAGTACCTGCACCAGGCGCTGGTCGCGTTCATCGTGCGCCACCTTCAGGTCACGCCGGGCGAAGTCGCCAAGGATGGCCTTGAGGATGTCGCTGATGACCAGGCTGCACGGTTGTTGCGGCAGGTCGGCGCACAGGCTGCGCGCCAGGTAGACCGAGCGGTAGACGATGGCCTGGGGGTTGTAACAGCCATGCTCGGTGCCCGGCGGCACCCAGACGGCGTAGTGCGGCGGCGAGAGAAAGCGCTGGCCTTCGACGTCCAGGTGCATGACACCGTGGGCCGCGTAGTTCAGTTGGCCCCAGGCGTGGCGGTGTGGCGCGCTGTGGGTGTCGGCGCCAAATTCGTCATGGCGGAAGTACACCGGCGCCGGAAGTTGGTCGAAACCGGGGATGTCGAGGTATTTGCGCGGCATGCTGTCTGCTTCAAAGGGTGGGTTGTCTGGATACAAGTATAGGCTTGCGAACAGACAGCGGATAATACCGGGCTATCGGGGCCTGTTGTGCAGGCCTTCGCGGGCAAGCCCGCTCCTACAGGTGCAGCGCTGCCTGCAAACTGCGCGCTGCAAAGCAGGCCCAACCTTGCCAAACCGAGTAACCGCGACATGAACTACACCTTCCCCCTGCTCGCCATCCTCATCTGGGCTGGCAACACCGTCGTCACCAAGCTGTCGGCCGGTGCCATCCACCCTGCCGAGATCGGCTTCTATCGCTGGCTGCTGGCCGGCCTGCTGTTCACCCCCTTCCTGCTACCGGCCGTGTGGCGCAACCGCGCCGCCATCCGCCCGCACCTGGGCAAAGTCTTCGTCCTCGGCGTGCTGGGCATGGCCCTGTACCAGAGCCTGGCGTACTTCGCCGCCAGCATCACCAGCGCCACCAACATGGGCATCATCCTCTCGCTGATGCCGTTGATGTCGCTGGCCCTGTCCATCGCCTGGCTCGGCCAGCGCCTGACCTTCGGCGCCTTGATCGGCGCCCTGGTGTCGTTTTTCGGCGTGCTCGAGGTGGTCTCCGCCGGCCACCCCGGGGCGCTGCTTGAACAGGGCCTGAACAGCGGCGACCTGCTGATGCTGGTGGCCACCCTGGCCTACGCGCTGTACAGCTTCCTGCTGAAGAAATGGCAATTGCGCCTGCCGCCCTTGCAGCTGCTGTACCTGCAGGTGCTGGTGGCTATCATCGTGCTGCTGCCGTTGTTCCTGCTGTCGGACAAGACCGGCCTGAACGCCCACAACGTCGGCCTGGTGCTGTACGCCTGCGTGCTGGCTTCGATGATCGCGCCGCTGGTATGGATGCAGGCCGTGCACCGCCTGGGGCCAAGCCGTACCACGTTGTTCTTCAACCTGCTGCCGCTGGTCACCGCGCTGATCGCCGCCGTGGTACTGGATGAACAACTGGCCCGCTATCACCTGATCGGCGGCCTGCTGACCCTGGCCGGGGTGATCCTTGCCGAGCGCTGGACCACACCCGTACGCCGCCGCGTCACAGCCCCGCAGCTTTGAGCCGGGCGGCGTGTTCAGTGAACAGCCGCACCGGTTCAGCGCCGTTGCCGACTGCCCCCAGCGACTGGTTGACGATGTCCAGGTGATCGAGCGGGTAGTCATCGCCGATCACCTGCCCCAGGTGCGAGCTGAAACGCCCGACCATGCCGTCGCAATGGCCCTTTTCCTTGACGAAGCTGCGGGCGAACAAGCGGCAGAAGCGGTTGCTGCCGTCAAAGCGGTTGCGCCCTTGGTCAGTCAGGCCAGGCTGCAAGGTGCCTGACCAGGAGTAGTAGCGCACGCCGTTGACCTGCGCGGGCCCTTCACCGCCCCAGGTGTCGGGCAGGCCCTGTGGATAAGCCTGGTTGAACAGCGCCACCCCGGCGCTGGTCAGCGACTGGTGCGAGGCGTGCACGTCGATGGGCAGCGGATCGCGCCGCCAGCCGGTTTCCAGCCACACCAGCAGCACTGCCACGCCATGCAGCACCGCCTTGAGCATGCGCCCTTGGGGTGAATCGCCAGGCGCTGTGCGTTCCAGGTGGTCAGCCAGTTCGGAGCCATGGTTGGGCCCCGCCACCGAGGTCACCGAAGCCACCCGGTCGGGCCGTTTGGCGGCCGCATAGCGCGCATCCAAGGCGCCTTGGCTGTGGCCGATGAGGTTGACCTTGGCCGCGCCGCTGCGCTGGCAGATGCCTTCGATGATCGCCAGCAACTGTTCGCCGCGCACTTCGCTGGAATGCAACGGCGACACTTGTACGGCATGCACCTGCGCGCCGCCCTTGCGCAAGGCCGGCACGATCCCGAACCAGTAGGGATAAAGCAGTACCCGCACGAAGCCGAGCATGCCCGGCACCAGCACCACAGGGTATCGCGTAGCCAGTTCCTGCCCCATTGCCCTGCCCCTCTCCGTGGACGACGGCCCACACTACAGCGGCTTCGATGACCATCGCAATCGAACTCCTGACGCGCCGTGCGGTTCCAAACCAGAACAGACCCTTGAGCAAGGAGCGGGACCATGTACAAGCAGACCCTGGCAATCCTTCTGGCCAGTGCAACCCTGGCCGCCTGCGGCAGCCGCCCGGAAAACCCGGTGGATTACGTCACCTACCGTGACGAACCGTTGGTCAAGCAGGTCGAGCACGGCATGACCATGCAGAAGGTCATTGCCATCGGCGGCAGCCCGTCGAACGTGATCGACCTGCCGCACGGGGGCACCTGCAACGACTACATCCTCAACCGCGACGGCAAGCAGCAGCCCTACTACGTGCGTTTCGACGCCACTGGGCATGTCGACGCCAAGGGCTTCAAGACGTGCAAACAACGACAAGAGGACAGCGACGCCGTCCACGGCGCGTGAGCCTTCGTTACCACTTGACCCCCCGTCCTGATTCGTTTGGAGATAACCATGAGCAACGTTGAACTGACCGATGTGAAAACCCTGCGCGAACGTGCCCGCCAGCACGTGGAGCAAGGCGCGGTGACCGAGGGTTACCACGCCGACCGTACCGAGATCCTGCGCCTGCTCAACGAGTCGCTGGCCACCGAGCTGGTCTGCGTGCTGCGTTACAAGCGCCACTACTTCATGGCCAGCGGCATCAAGGCCAGCGTGGCAGCCGAAGAGTTTCTGGAGCATGCCAACCAGGAAGCCGAGCATGCCGACAAGCTGGCCGAGCGGATCGTCCAACTGGGTGGCGAGCCGGACTTCAACCCGGACAACCTGACCAAGAATTCCCATGCCCAGTACGTGGCAGGTAGCAACTTGAAAGAAATGGTGCTGGAAGACTTGGTGGCCGAGCGCATTGCGATCGACAGCTACCGGGAGATCATTCAGTACATTGGTGATAGCGACCCAACTACGCGCCGTATTTTTGAAGACATTTTGGCGCAGGAAGAAGAGCACGCGGACGATATGTCCGATCTGTTGCAAGGGTTGTAATCGTACGGGGCTGCGTTGCAGCCCATTCGCGGCACAAGGCCGCTCCTACAGGGGAATGCGATCTCCTGTAGGAGCGGCCTTGTGCCGCGAATGGGCCGCAAAGCGGCCCCCTTCACTCATTTCTTGCCTTTCACCTCAGTCGGCGCCTTGCCCGCCCTCATCTGCTGCAACAACGGTGTGCACTGATTAGGCTCATCCCCACTGCTCGGCGCGATCAATGCCAGCAACCCCGCCGCCGGCCCCGCGACCACCCCTAATGCCACCATCCCCGCGCCACGCAACGCCAATGGCACTGCCTGCACCCCGGCACTGGGCTTGGCAAACGGCCCGCGCACGTACAAAGGCGAACGCAGCGAGAACAGCCGCAGCCCTTTCGACTCTGGGGTGATTTTCAGGTCAAGCTGCTCGCTGGCAAAATTCGCCGTGCCGTTGATGTAGATGATCGCGTTCTCGGTATCGAAGATGAACAGGCGTGTCGTCGCCAGCCCATCCTTGATGCCGACATCGGCCGCCGCGCAGTTGATCTGCACGTCCTCGTCACCGAACAACTTGCCAATCACGTAGTTGCCCACGTTCAGCCCGGCGATTTCCATCAGGCTGCGGCTCACCGCACCATCGTTGATCAACATGCGCAGGTCGCCATTGGCCGTGCCCAGCAGTGCCGCCACCGAGTTACCGCGGCCGGTGATGTCGGCATCGCCGTTCAGCTCGCCAAAACTGGTCTGCATCGGTGCGAAGGTGGGGAACAGTTGCTTGAGCTTGAAGCCCCGCGCAGTCAGCTGTGCCCGGCCTTGCAAGGGTACGCTGCGGCCATCCAGGCGGATCCTGGAAGCCAGGTTGCCGCCGGCCACGCCAAAGCGCAGCGGTGCCATGCGCAGCAGGCCGTCTTCGAGAATCACGTGGGCAGACAGGTCGTTGAACGGCAATTGCTCACTGTGGACGATGCGCTTGCCGGCAAATTCGACGTCGGCGTCCATGGCGCGCCAGCGGTCGGTGCGAAACTCCTCCACCGGCAGCACTTTGCCCGTCGGCTGCTTGCTGGCCCCGCCGCGGGCCTTCTGCTCGGCGTTGGAGTCGGCACCGATCAGCGGCGCCAAGTCCTTGAACAAGAGCTGGTTGGAGACCAGCTTGCCGGAGAGTTTGGGCCGTGGCTGGCTGGCCACGAAGGCCAGGTCGCCGTGGATGTCGCTGTCGCCGATCTTGCCGTTGAACCCTTGGTAATTGAATGTGGCGCCTTGCTCGGCATGCAGGTTGGCGCTGAGGTGGCCGTCGGTGGCATAAGCCGGGGTGTCCGGCAGGGTCACGCCGGTCAACGGGTAAAGGTTGCCCAGGCTGTTGCCAGACAGGCGCAGGCGCAGGTCGAGCGCGCCGAGGTTGCGCGGGTCGGTCAGGGTACCGGCAAGCACCACGTGGGTATCCGCGATGCGCACATCGGCCTGCAACGGGAACGGTTGGCTGGCGTCCTGCAGCGCCAGCAGGCCACCGATCTTGCCGGTGCCGGACACTGGCTGGCCCTTGTAGCGGCCTTGGGCCTTGAAGCCGAAAGCGTAGTCCTGGGCGCCGCCGGTTTTTTCGGCACGCGCCTTGCCGACGATGTCGCTGAACGGGATCGGCTTGCCCAGCGGGTCGACCTGCACCTTCATGCTGGTCTTCAGGGTCTGGTCATCGAGGCTGACGTTGCCTTGGTCAAAACCGATGGCCCCGATGTCCAACGCCCATTTCGACGGTTCCGCGTTTTCGTCCTTCGGGCCGAAGTCAAAGGTCCAGTTAGCGCGTCCGTCGGCCAGGCGAGTGAGGCTGGCCGTCGGTTTGGTCAGGTTGATGCGGGGGATGACAATCTGCTGGAACACCAGCGGCAGCGGCGCCAGGCGGAATTCCACCCGCTCGAGGCCAACCATTTTCGGCTCCTTGAGCCAATCCGGGTTGCCCAAGGTCAGGTCCTCGGCAATGAAGTGCGGCCAGGGCACCCAGGCGCGCCAACCACCTTCTTCAGGTTCGGTCCGCCACTGCACGGCAAGGTTGCCTGTGATCGCGAACGGCCGGTGCAGGGCTTCGGATACCTTCTCGTTGAGCAACGGCTTGACGCGGTTCCAGTCGAAGGTGGCAATTACCACCACCAGTATCGCCACGAGGGTCAACAGGGTGGCAAGGGTCCAGACGAGGATTCTGGCGGGTCGCGTCATTGCGTGATTCTCCTGACGGCATGGCACAAAGCGGGCGCCGATGGCACTCATTAACTCGGACTGATGAAAACCCGCTGGGTTTTATCCGTGGCGCCATGATAGCGAAGTTTTTCCTGGCTTCTTGTTCAGCATTTGCGCTGGGCAAAGGCGTTACCCTGGCCCTAAAGCGTGAAGCCAAAAAGCCATCACTCACCTCAAGACACTTGCACTAGAGCCTTCACCAGCCTCTATCAATGCTGTCGATTGTTACCATTATCCTTATGAACTTTTCTCTGGCGTTCCCGGGCGTAGCATTGGCTCCGTACCCACTTTCCAGCCCCCCAGAGGAGCACCGAAATCATGAAACGCCACCTGCTGACCCTGACCTTGTCCCTGCTTGCTGCCAACGCGTTCGCCCTGCCGGCCGCTGAACAGCACCTGACCGCCGAATCGCGTTCCAGCGCCGCAGAAATCGCCCAGCCTCTGAAAACCGTTGCCGAAGGCGGTTCGGATCGCTTGATCGAACGCACTGGCCGTGTAGCCGAAGGTGGCTCCGATCGCCTGATCGAACGCACTGGCCGCGTAGCCGAAGGTGGCTCCGACCGCCTGATCGAACGCACTGGCCGGGTTGCCGAAGGTGGCTCTGATCGCCTGATCGAGCGTGCTGGCCAAGTCGCCGAAGGCGGTGCCGACCGTTTGATCGAACGCAGTGGCCGCGTAGCTGAAGGTGGCTCGGATCGCCTGGTTGAACTCAGCCGTGTGAGCTGATCGCCATGGCCGAAAAGAACAACCTGCAGCACATTGCCTGCTCACCTCCAAGCCCGGTCCATTGACCGGGCTTCGTTTTTTTAACTAGAGTGCCCAGCCTCGACCGACACAGAATCCTGCCCCCATGCTGCCGCGCGCCGAACAGAAGCTACAGACCCGCCAGGCCCTGCTCGATGCCGCCTGCCAGCTCATGGAGAGTGGCCGTGGTTTCGGCAGCATCAGCTTGCGCGAAGTGGCGAAAACGGCGGGGATCGTACCGACCGGTTTCTACCGGCATTTCCCCGACATGGACGCACTGGGCCTGGCCTTGGTGGCCGAGGTCGATACCACCTTCCGCCAGACCATCCGCCTGGTGCGCCAGAACGAATTCGAGTTTGGTGGCATTACCGACGCCTCGGTACGCATCTTCCTCGACGTGGTCGCCGCCCACCGCGCCCAGTTCCTGTTCCTGGCCCGTGAGCAATACGGGGGCTCGCAGGCGGTCCGCCAGGCGATTGCCCGCCTGCGCCAGGACATCAGCGACGACCTGGCCACCGACCTGGCGCGCATGAAGCGCTGGCAGCACCTGGACGCTGCGGCACTGGCGGTAATGGCCGACCTGGTGGTGAAGACCGTATTCGCCACCCTGCCGGAGCTGATCGACAGCCCCGACGCGGGTTATCCACAGGCCCTGACCGCGCAGGAAAAGATCACCCAGCAGCTGCGCTTCATCTTCGTCGGCGCACGCCATTGGCAAGGCTTGGGTAACCCGAGCTGATCTGTTGGCTACACGGGCCTCTTCGCGGGCNNGCCCGCGAAGAGGCCCGTGTAAACAACCCAAAACCCCAGTTCTGCTACCATGGCGCACTGCCCGATTGTGACGAGCGCTTTCATGTCCGACCCCCGCCCCACTCCGCCCGAACTGGCCCGTTTCAACCAGCACTTTGCCGAGCGTATCGTGCCGCTGTGGCAAGGCCCGGGCTGGAACGACGAAATGGCCCTGCCCTTCGAAGCCCTGGACGCCCAGCACCGGCCATTGCCCGTGCAACGCTACCGGGCGATGGCCTGCGCTCGCCAACTGTACCTGTTCAGCAGCCGCATCGAGCAACCCGGCGCGGCAGCGCGAGCGGCGGCGTTGTTCCGTTCGTTGCAGCGGCACTTTCACGATGCCGAGCACGGTGGCTGGTTCTACAGTGTCGATGCCGAAGGCAAGCCGCTGGACCGCCGCAAAGACCTCTACACCCATGCGTTCATCGTGTTTGCCTGCGCCCATTACTGGGGCAAGGTTCGCGAGAGCCTGGTGGAGTCTGCACTGAACGCTGCGCTGGAAATCGTCAGCGAGCAGTTCGCCCGCGACGACGGCCTGTACGAGGCCAGCCTGGGTGAAGACTGGTCCGACCTGGGCAGCGGCCCGCTGCAGAATCCGCAGATGCACCTGGCCGAAGCGTTCCTGCAGGTGCTTGCCGTGCGTGAGGATGAAGGCGTGCAGCAGGCCCTGCTGCACCTGTGCGAGGCCCTGCAGGCGCAGTTCATCGAACCGCAGCATGGCCTGATGCTGGAAAAGCCAAACGGCGCTGTGGATAACTGGTTCGAACCGGGTCATCAGTTCGAGTGGTTTTACCTGCTCGATACCTCGCCCCTGCTACGTGGCACGCCACTGCATGGCTCCATTGCCCGCGCCTTCGAATACGCCGAGCAGTACGGGGTTAAAGATTCGGCCGTGCTGGCGATGCTCGCGGTGGACGGCAAGGTGCTCGATGCCACCCAGCGGATCTGGGCCCAGGCGGAGTACCTGCGGGCGCTAGCGTTGCGATCAGGGAATGAGGCGAAACTGGCTGCGCAATTGCAGGCGATGGAGCAGCGGTTCCTGCATGACGGCGGCTGGTATGAGTGCCGAGATGGCGAGGGTGCGGTTAGCCGGCATGACATGCCTTCGACTACGCCTTATCACTTGGCGACTTGCCTGGAAGGCCTGCAGCGCCTGAGCTGACGTATTCGCGGGACAAGCCCGCTCCACAGGATTACCGCTTTACTCAACTGAGCGGGAATCTGTGGGAGCGGGCTTGCCCCGCGAAGAGCCCTTGGGATTAACCTTTGACCGACCGATCGATCAAGAACCCCGCCCAGTCCTCCCATAGGATTACCGCTGTACTCAACTGAGCGGGAAATCTGTGGGAGCGGGCTTGCCCCGCGAAGAGGCCTTGGGATTAACCTTTGACCGACCGATCGATCGAGAACCCCGCCCAGTCCTGGCTCACTGGCATCAGCTCCAGGCTGTTGATGTTGATGTGCGCCGGCTGGTTGAGAATCCAGAAGATGGTCTCGGCAATATCCTGCGGCTGGATCGGCTCGGCACCTGCGTAGGTGGCGTCGTACTTGGCCTGGTCGCCACCGAAACGCACCAGCGAGAACTCGCTCTCGCACAGCCCCGGCTCGATATTGCTGACGCGCACGCCCGTGCCGCGCAGGTCGCAACGCAGGCTCAGCGAGAACTGCCCGACGAACGCCTTGGTGCCGCCATACACGTTGCTGCCCGGGTAGGGGTAATTGCCCGCCACCGAGCCGACGTTGAGGATCGACGCACCACGCCCGTGGGCGATCAACCGGGGCAGCAGCAGGCGCGTGGTGTACATCAGGCCCTTGATGTTGGTGTCGACCATGGTTTCCCAGTCGTCCAGGCTGCAGTTCTGCGCCGCATCCACGCCCAGCGCCAGGCCAGCGTTGTTGACCAGGCCACGCAGTTTATCGAACCCAGGCGGCAGGTTACCGATGGCCGCCTCCATGGCTTTGCGGTCGCGCACATCGAGCACCAGCCCGTGCACCTCGGTCTGGGCCGACAGTTCTGCGCACAGTGCATCCAGGCGCTCCTTGCGGCGACCGGTGAGGATCAGCTTCCAGCCGGCCTGTGCAAAACGTCGGGCGGTGGCCTCGCCGAAACCGGAAGTCGCGCCAGTGATGAATACGGTGGACGTCATGCTGTGTTCCTCGCTGTGGATTATTTTCGGCAGGGTTTGCAGCATGCCTTCGTACCACGCAGTCAGCAAGCCATTGAAGCCATTGATCAAAAAATGATCATACCTGCCAAAGCCGCGTAGCAGAGGGCTTCGCGCCAGCTATGCGCACGTTATCCACAAGGCTTTCCCCACGGATTGGGGGCAACTTGTCGAGGTCGCGGAACCCTTTCAGCGATCCAAGGTCGGTGGATATCTCTGAGGTGATGGCGCAAGGCTTTCAACCATGCCGCTTGCAGCGGTCTGTCCAAGGTTTTTGCACAGACTTACCCACAGGTTTTACAAGGTGTCGAACACAGCAGCCTGTGAGTAAAAAACCGTGAAAAATCATCCACAAGGGCAAAGCGATCAAAAAATGATCAACACCCTACAAGGCATGAAAACAAAGGGCTGTAGCGAGGTGCACCCATGTTTTCCACAGGCGGCTCCACATTATCCGTGGGTAAAACAAGGCTGTGGAAACAATGGCTTGCGAACGGTTTTTGGAGAGACTGAAGAAGGGTGTGCGACAAGTTGTCCACATTCGGCTTGAAGCACTGGGGCCGCTAGGCGGCCCCAGTGTTATCACTCAGTGCCCGCCCAAATAGGCGCTGCGCACTTCCTCGTTCACCAACAACTCCTGGCCGGTGCCCGTCATGCGGATCTGCCCGTTGACCATCACATACGCCCGGTCCGACAACTTCAGCGCATGGTTGGCATTCTGCTCAACGAGGAAGATGGTCATCCCAGTCTTGGCCAACTCACGCAAGGTGGAGAAGATCTGCTTGACCACGATCGGCGCCAGCCCCAGCGAGGGCTCATCGAGCAGCAACAGCTTCGGCCGGCTCATCAGCGCGCGGGCGATGGCGAGCATCTGCTGCTCGCCCCCCGACATGGTCATGGCCCGCTGGGTGCGCCGCTCCTTCAGCCGCGGGAACAGCTCGTACATCCGCTCCATGTCCTCCTTGGCGTATTTATCGCCAATCGGGATGGTGCCCATCATCAGGTTTTCCTC
The DNA here is from genome assembly GCF_022179005.1 of Pseudomonas sp. PAGU 2196. Taxonomy (NCBI): domain Bacteria; kingdom Pseudomonadati; phylum Pseudomonadota; class Gammaproteobacteria; order Pseudomonadales; family Pseudomonadaceae; genus Pseudomonas; species Pseudomonas sp. PAGU 2196. The sequence goes on from NZ_BNTL01000030.1 coordinate 112,521, forward strand.
GACGGTCATGTCGGGGAACACCCGCCGCCCCTCAGGTGACTGCGCAATACCGTTGGAAGCGATGTAGTGCGACGACTTGCGGGTGATGTCTGTCCCCCGGTAAACGATGTGCCCCGAAGACGCGCGCGGCTGGCCGAAAATCGACATCAGCAAGGTCGACTTGCCGGCACCGTTGGCACCGATCAGGCTCACCGTCTCGCCTTCGTTGATGTGCATCGACACCTTCTTCAGGGCCTGGATCGGCCCGTAGAACACATCCAGCTCCTTCAGCTCGAGAATGGGTGCACTCATACCAGTTCCTCTTCGTCTGCACCCAGGTAGGCGGCAATCACCGTCGGGTTGTTGCGGATTTCCTGTGGCGCGCCTTCGGCGATCACGTTGCCATGGTCAAGCACGACGATATGGTCGGAAATGCTCATGACCATGCCCATGTCGTGCTCGATCAGCACCACGGTGATGTCGTGCTCGTCACGCAGCACGCGGATCATGCCACTGAGCGCCTCGGTTTCCTGCGGGTTGAGGCCGGCAGCCGGTTCGTCCAGGCAGATGATCTTCGGCCGCGTGCACATGGCCCGGGCGATTTCCAGGCGACGCTGCTGGCCATAAGACAACTCACCGGCCAAGCGGTTGGCGCAATCGACCAGGTCGACCACCTCCAGCCAATAGAACGCATGGTCGAGGGCATCGCTCTCGGCCTTGCGGTAGGCCTTGGTGTTGAGCACGCCGGCCAGCAGGTTGCGGTTGACCCACATGTGCTGGGCCACCAACAGGTTCTCCACCACCGACATTTCCTTGAACAGGCGAATGTTCTGGAAGGTCCGGGCGAGGCCGGCGCGGTTCACCAGGTGGGTGCCGCCGAACATCTTGTAGTACAGGCGGTTGGCAAAGCGCGCGGGCGAAACGAAGTCCGTCGCCTGGAAGCGCTCGCCGAGCAACTGGATGACGTTGGTCTGGCTGCCGCGCACGTTCAGTTCGATACGCCCGCCGCTGGCTTTGTAGAAGCCGGTCAGGCAGTTGAACACCGTGGTCTTGCCCGCACCGTTGGGGCCGATCAGCGCGAAGATCTGGTTGCGCCGGACCTTGAGGCTCACGTCACTCAGCGCCTTGATGCCGCCAAACTGCATCATCAGGTTGTCGACCGACAGAATGATATCGTCGTTCATGGCGCCACTCCTTTACGCGGGACCACACCGGTACGGCTGATGCGGATCAGCCCACGCGGTCGCCAGATCATCATCAACACCATCAATACGCCAAACAGCAGCACGCGGTATTCGGAGAAGCTGCGCAGCAGCTCTGGCGCCACGGTCAGCACAAACGCTGCGATCACTACACCGACGGTCGAGCCCATGCCACCCAACACGACGATGGCGAGGATCAGCGCCGACTCGAAGAAGGTGAACGACGACGGGTTGACGAAGCCCTGGTATGTGGCGAAGAACACGCCCGCCAGGCCCGCGGTGGAAGCCCCCAGGGTGAACGCCGAAAGCTTGACCAGCACGTGGTTCAGGCCCATCGAGCGGCAGGCGATCTCGTCTTCACGCAGGGCTTCCCAGGCGCGGCCGACCGGCATGCGGGTCAACCGGTGCTTGATGTACAGCACTGCCAGCACCACCAGGAACAGCACGGCGTAGATGAACACGAACTTCAGGTTGGCGTTGTAATCGATGCCAAGAAACTCATGGATCGGCACCCCACCGTCCTTGGCCCGACGGCCGAATTCCAGGCCAAAGAAGGTCGGCGAAGGCGCCGGCATGCCGTTCGGGCCACCGGTGAACGACAGCCAGTTGTTCAGCACCAGGCGGATGATCTCGCCAAAGCCCAGGGTCACGATCGCCAGGTAGTCACCGTGCATGCGTAACACCGGGAAGCCGAGTATGCACCCCGCCAGCGCCGCCGCGATGGCCGCCAGCGGCAGCACGCTCCAGAAGCCCAGGCCCAGGTACTGGTAGCCCAACGCCAGGCCGTAGGCGCCGATGGCGTAGAACGCCACGTAACCCAGGTCGAGCAGGCCCGCCAGGCCGACCACGATGTTCAGGCCAAGGCCCAGCAACACATAGATCAGGCCGAGGATGACCACGGTCAGCAGGTACTTGTTGGCGAAGATTGGGAAGACGATGGCAATCACCACCAGCGCCGGGATGATGTAGCGCAGCCGCGACTTGTAGTCCGGCGCGTTCACATGCACGCCCGAGCCACCATTGTCGAAGCCTTGGAGCATGCGGCGCCCGGCGCCCGTCTGCAGGTACAGGCTGAGCAGGAAGCGCCCGACCATCACCCCGCCAACCAGCCACGCCACGCGGCGGGGTTCGGCATTGAAGCTGTAGCCGTCGAGCACCACGCCGACAACTGGACCAAAGACAATGAGCGCCAGCAGGCCGGCGACGAAGGTCTCCAGCAGGCTGCGTTTGAGGTCGAAACCATTGGTTTCGGAAACAGGGGCAGTTTTGGCAGTGGACATGTTCACACCTTAGCCACGAGCGGGCGACCCAGCAGGCCTTGGGGACGGAAGATGAGGATCATCACCAGCAGCGAGAAGCTGAATACGTCCTTGTAGTCGGAGTTGATCAGGCCAGAGAACAGCGACTCGGAGATGCCGAGGATGATGCCGCCGAGCATGGCCCCCGGTAGCGAGCCGATGCCGCCCAATACCGCCGCCGTGAACGCCTTGATGCCGATGATGAAGCCGGCATAGAAGTCGAAGGTGCCGTAGTTCATGGTGATCAGCACACCCGCCAGTGCGGCCATGACTGCACCGATGACGAATACGTAGGAAATCACCCGATCGGTGTTGATGCCCAGGATCGAGGCCATCTTGCGATCTTGCTGCGTGGCGCGGCACATGCGGCCGAGCTTGGTGTACTTGATCACATAGGTAAGCAGGCCCATGCCGACGAATGCGGCAATCAGGATGAAGATCTTGGTGTAGGTCAATTGCACGAAGCCGGTGCCGACTTCTACCCGCAAGGCGCCTTCAAGCAGGGTTGGCACGCCTTGCTGGCGGGCGCCCTGGCTGATTTGTGCATAGTTTTGCAGGATCAGCGAGATACCGATGGCACTGATCAGCGGTGCCAGACGGGTGGAGTTGCGCAGGGGTTTGTAGGCGATGCGTTCGATGGTGAAGCCATAGACGCCCGTGACGACGACGGTGAACAACAGCGTGCCCAGCATCAGAAGCGGGAACGATTCGACGCCGAAATAGGCCAGCAATGCCAGGCTGATTGCCGCGAGGTACGCGGAAATCATATACACCTCGCCGTGCGCGAAGTTGATCATGCCGATGATGCCATAGACCATTGTGTAGCCGATGGCGATCAGGCCATAGACCGACCCGAGGGTCAGGCCGTTGACCAGTTGCTGCAGAAAAATACCATCCATAACGCAATCTCACCTGATTGAGATTGCACGAGCGCCTACCACGGCGGGCCCTGAATGCAGCGGCCCTCGCAGCGCAGAACTGTGCAGATCTACGGATAAAGACAGGTACCGCGGGGCTGCAGCCCGGGGCAGTGAGCACCCGGGCCGGTAGCCGTTATTATTTTTGTTTTTCCAGCTGGTGGTATTTACCGTCTTTGTCCCACTGGTAGACCACGTAGTCGGAGACGGTCAGGTCGCCCTTGCTGTCCCACTTCTTCTCGCCCATGACGGTCTTGACCGGGTTGGCCTTGAGCCATTTGGCGGCGTCTTCGCCTTTGTTCGACTTGGCGCCGTTGAACGCGGCGGCAAGCGCCTGCAACGAGGCATAGGCGTACAGGGTGTAGCCTTCAGGCTCGGTACCGTTCTTGCGGAACTCTTCCACCACGGCCTTGCTGTCCGGCAGCAGGCGCGGGTCGGCGCCGAAGGTCATGTACACGCCATCGACGTACTGTGCACCACCCGCCGTGGACACCAGTTCGTCGGTGACGATGCCATCATCGGACATGAACTTGACGTCTTTCAGGCCTTGCTCACGCAGCTGGCGTACCAGTGGGCCGGCCTCTGGGTGCAGGCCACCGAAATAGACCACGTCGGCGCCGGTTGAGCGGATCTTGGTGACCACGGCGCTGAAGTCTTTCTCGCCGCGGGTCAGGCCTTCGTACAGCACAGGTTTCACGCCACGCTTCTCGAGCTGCGCCTTGGTGGCATCGGCCAGGCCTTGGCCGTAGGTGTCTTTGTCGTGCAGCACGGCCACCTTCTTGCCTTTGAGCACATCGACGATGTAGTCACCGGCAACGATGCCCTGCTGGTCGTCACGGCCACACATGCGGAACATGGCGGAAAGGCCGCGCTCGGTCACCTGCGGGTTGGTCGAGCCTGGGGTGATGGCGATCACACCGGCTTCGTCGTACACCTCGGAAGCAGGGATGGTGTTGGAGGAGCAGAAGTGGCCGACCACGCCTGCCACTTTGTCCTGGTCGACCAGGCGGTTGGCCACGGCCACGGCTTGCTTCGGTTCGCAGGCGTCATCGCCTTTCACCAGGACGATCTTCTCGCCGTTGACCCCACCTTCGGCGTTGATCTTGTCGGCTGCCGCCTGGGCACCTTTCATGTACTGCTCGCCAAACGCTGCGTTGGCACCGGTCATCGGGCCTGCGACGCCGATCTTGATGTCGGCCTGAACATACGAAGAAATACCCAGTGCCGTAGCGACGGCCAGAGCCAGGAAACCTTTCTTGTAAAACGTCTGCGACATGAGGTGGTGCTCCTAGAGTTTTTTTTGGTTGGCACTACAACTTCTCAACCCTGTGCTCAGAGCAAGGGCCGTGCCATTGGTTTTGTATTCCGGGAAATCACACAGCAAGGGTGGCTGGCAGGCGACCGACGGCCTTTTCTTTATTGAGCGTGCAACCGTCTGCCGCGCGGCAGGCGCCACCACACGTACAGACAAGGAGCAACCGTGGAGTGCCATCATTGCAACCCTGGCAAGTGTTTACGTGCAACCGCCCTGTAACAGCCGACGTCACCGAAGTGCACACCACTGGTGCGCGACTGCTACAGGCAGCACTGTTTCAAGGCTAGCGGGTGCACGGAAAAACACCTCTGTTTTGGCCGTTATGCCGGCTAGATGGGAGCGGGCTTGCCCGCGAATGGGCCGCAGCAGAAACATGAAAATGCAAAAGGCTGGCACAATGGCCGCCATTCGCCGCTTCCGGAGCCACCCTTGATGAGCGAGAGCGCATTCGCCGAGCGCATCGTGCACAACCTGCTCGACACCGACTTCTACAAACTCACCATGATGCAGGGTGTGCTGCACAACTACCCGGACGCCGACGTGGAATGGGAGTTTCGCTGCCGCAACGGCGAAGACCTGCGCCCCTACCTCGGCGAGATCCGCAACCAGCTCGAACTGTTAAGCGACCTGACCCTGGATGAAGGCCAACTGGGCTTTCTGGAACGTATCAGCTTTCTCAAGCCAGACTTCCTGCGGTTTCTGCGCCTGTTCCGCTTCAACCTGCGCTACGTGCGCATCGGCATCGAAAACGATCAACTGTTCCTACGCCTGCGTGGCCCGTGGCTGCACGTGATCCTGTTTGAAGTGCCCTTGTTGGCCATCATCAGCGAAGTGCGCAACCGCCACCTGCACCCGCACATGCGCCTGGCCGAAGCCCGTGACCAGCTGTACCGCAAGTTCGACTGGCTGCACGCGCATGCCAGTGACGATGAGCTGGCCGACCTGCAAGTGGCCGATTTCGGCACCCGCCGGCGGTTTTCCAGCCGTGTTCAGGAAGAGGTGGTACGGGTACTGCGTGATGACTTCCCGGCCCGTTTCGTGGGCACCAGCAACGTCGACCTGGCATGGAAACTGGATATCAAGCCGCTGGGGACCATGGCCCACGAATGGATCATGGCTCACCAACAGCTCGGCCCGCGCTTGATCGACAGCCAGAGCGCCGCGCTGGACTGCTGGGTACGCGAGTACCGCGGCCTGCTGGGCATCGCCCTGACCGACTGCATCACCATGGACGCCTTCCTAGGCGATTTCGACCTGTACTTCGCCAAGCTGTTCGACGGCCTGCGCCACGACTCGGGCGAGCCAGTGGCCTGGGCGGAAAAGGCCATCGTCCATTACCAGAAGCTGGGTATCGACCCGATGACCAAAACCCTGGTGTTTTCCGACGGCCTCAACCTGACCCGTTCGCTGGAAATCTTCCGTGCCCTGCGCGGCCGCATCAATGTCAGTTTCGGCATCGGCACCAACCTGACCTGCGACATACCGGGTGTGGCGCCGATGAACATCGTGCTTAAAATGACCGACTGCAATGGCTCGCCGGTGGCGAAAATCTCTGACGAGGCGGCCAAGACCCAGTGCCGCGACGAGAACTTCGTTGCCTACATGCGCCACGTTTTCAAAATCCCCAGCAAGGAGTAACCCATGCAAGCCGTTCAGCGAGAGATTGCCCAAGCGCTCAAGGTGCAGCCACCGTTCGCCGATGCCGCCGCGCTCGACAACGAAGTGGCTCGGCGCGTGGCGTTCATCAAGGAGTGCCTGGCCAATGCCCGGCTCAAGACGCTGGTACTGGGCATCAGTGGCGGTGTCGACTCACTGACCGCTGCCCTGCTTGCCCAGCGCGCGATCAACGAGCTGCGTGCCGAAACCGGCGATAAGGCCTACACCTTCATTGCCGTGCGCTTGCCCTATCAGGTGCAGCATGACGAGCATGACGCCCAAGCGTGCCTTGACGTGATCAAGGCCGATGAAGTGCACACCGTCGACATTGCCCCAGCAGTGAAGGCGTTGGCAGCTGAGGTGGTGGAGCTGAAAAACGGCTCGCCAACATTGGTGGACTTCGTTGTCGGCAACGTCAAGGCACGTACCCGCATGGTCGCCCAATACACCATCGCCGGCGCCCGTGCAGGCCTGGTGATCGGCACTGACCATGCCGCCGAAGCGGTGATGGGTTTCTTTACCAAGTTTGGTGATGGTGCCTGCGACCTGGCCCCGCTGAGCGGGCTGGTGAAAAACCAGGTACGGGCCATTGCGCGCCGCTTTGGTGCGCCGGAATCGCTGGTGGAGAAGGTACCGACAGCCGACCTGGAAGACCTTGAGCCGGGCAAGCCGGACGAGGCGTCACATGGCGTGACGTATCAGCAGATCGATGCGTTCCTGCAGGGGCAGCCGGTTGATCAGGCAGCGTTCGACATCATCGTTGCGACCTACCGCAAGACCCAGCACAAGCGCGAACTGCCGTTCGCGCCTTGAGGGCCTGGGGCCGCTTTGCGGCCCATTCGCAGCGCAAGGCTGCTCCTACAGACGCTTGCATTCCCCTGTAGGAGCAGCCTTGCGCTGCGAATGGAGGGCAAAGCCCTCCCGTTACTCAATTACTTGACGACAACCTTGCCCTTCATCATCGAGATGTGGCCCGGGAAGGTGCAGAAGAAGCTGTAGTCGCCACCGGCTTCAAGCTTGGACGTGTCGAACTTCACTTCGGTTTCTTTCTCCGGCGCACCGATCATCGCGGTGTGGGCGATGATGTTGGCGTTGTCTTCTTTCAGGTAGCCCTTTTCGATGCCCTGGCTCATGCCTTCAGTGGCAATACCCTGCATGTCAGCAGTCTTGCTGATCACCAGGTTATGGCCCATGACGTTCTTCGGCAGGTTGCCGGAGTGGGTCAGTTTGACGGTGAACTCCTTGCAGCTCTTGTCGACGGTGAATTCCTTGGTGGTATAGGACATCTGGTCCGTCGATTCGACAGTCACCGAGCATTCGGCTGCGAAGACAGAGGCGCTGGCGAGGGTCAGCAGGGATACCGCTACAGCTTTCGCAAACATCATGAATCTCCTTGGCAGGGTTTTATCAATTGCGAGACTGCCTGAAACCGTTCAGCCCCTATCTGATATGGGTCAAGGGGGTGTCAAGTGGCCAGCCAGTAGAATTGTTCAATGGATTGTATACAACCAATCTAAGGGCACATCATGCCCTTTTATTGGAGGATGGGACAACCTCTCATTTAGGAGCAATACCAAATGCGCATTTCCAGCTTCATGAACAGCCTGCTTGCCGCCTATGCCCAGGGTGCCACAGGTGCCATCTGCGAATTCTCCCGGCCGGAATGACACCGGCCTTGGAACTGCCAGGCATGCGCCGTACCCTATCATCCTGAGTGATTGGAGATGAGCAATGCTTGTACGTTCCGTGTGTGTCTTCTGCGGCGCCAGCATCGGCGCCAACCCTGCTTACCGTGAAGCGGCCGTCGCCCTGGGCCAGGCCATCGCCCGGCGCGGCCTGACCCTGGTTTATGGTGGCGGCGCTGTCGGCTTGATGGGCATCGTGGCCGATGCTGCCATGGCTGCGGGCGGCGAAGTGGTCGGGATTATCCCGCAAAGCCTGCTGGACGCCGAGGTGGGCCACAAGGGCCTGAGCCGCCTGGAGGTGGTCGATGGCATGCACGCGCGCAAGGCGCGCATGGCCGAACTAAGCGATGCCTTCATCGCGCTGCCGGGTGGGCTGGGTACGCTGGAGGAGTTGTTCGAGGTGTGGACCTGGGGGCAACTGGGCTATCACGCCAAGCCGCTGGGCCTGCTCGATGTGAATGGCTTTTATGAAAAGCTGGGCGGGTTCCTTGACCATATCGTCGAGGAAGGTTTCGTGCGGCCGCAGCATCGGGCGATGTTGCTGCTGGGGCAGCAGGCGGATGCGTTGCTGGACGGGATGAATGAATTCGTCGCGCCGGTAGCACCGAAGTGGGTCGACAGGAAGCCTGATTGAAATTGAGATTTTGGGGCTGCTTTGCAGCCCATCGCAGGCAAGCCAGCTCCTACAGATACCATGCAGCATTCAAGGCCTGCGCTGTACCTGTAGGAGCTGGCTTGCCTGCGATGGGCCGCAAAGCGGCCCCCTTCAAGCCTCAGCGCGGAATAACGGGCTGACGCGGCTTCTTACCCTTGCCGCCACCCTTGGCCGCTTCCTTGCGCTCTTTGGCCGCCTGCTGGTTGCGGGCAAATGCCTCGGCCTTGGCCTTCTCACGCTTGTCCCACGGTTTGCTGCCATCGCTACCACGCGGTGGCAGGCCGGTGTGCTGGGTCAGGATCTTCTGCTCCTTGCCCACCTTGTGGCTGCCAGCCGGCGTCGAGTTCTTGCGGCGGGCGCTCTGGTAGCTGTCGGACTGCGGCTGGTGCAGCGGAATCAGCTGGTGCTTGCCTGGCCCGATCAAATCGGCACGGCCCATGCGCTCCAGGGCCTCACGCAGCATCGGCCAGCCCTTCGGATCGTGATAACGCAAGAACGCCTTGTGCAGACGGCGCTGCTCCTCACTCTTGACGATCTCCACGCCTTCGCTTTTGTAGGTCACCTTGCGCAGCGGGTTCTTGCCCGAGTGGTACATGGCCGTGGCCGACGCCATGGGCGACGGGTAGAAGGCCTGCACCTGGTCGGCGCGGAAGCCGTTGCCCTTGAGCCACAGGGCCAGGTTCATCATGTCTTCGTCGGTGGTGCCTGGGTGCGCGGCGATGAAGTACGGGATCAGGTACTGCTCCTTGCCCGCCTCTTTCGAGAACTTCTCGAACATGCGCTTGAAGCGGTCATAAGTGCCGATGCCCGGCTTCATCATTTTGTCCAGCGGGCCACGCTCGGTGTGCTCCGGGGCAATCTTCAAGTAGCCGCCCACGTGGTGGGTGACCAGCTCCTTGACGTACTCCGGCGACTCGACCGCCAGGTCGTAACGCAGGCCCGAGGCGATCAGGATCTTCTTCACACCCGGCAAGGCACGCGCCTTGCGGTACAGCTCGATCAACGAGCTGTGGTCGGTGTTGAGGTTTTCACAGATACCCGGGAACACGCACGACGGCTTGCGGCAGTGCTTCTCGATCTCGTGGCTCTTGCAGGCGATGCGGTACATGTTGGCGGTCGGGCCGCCAAGGTCGGAAACCACGCCGGTGAAGCCCGGCACCTTGTCACGCATCTCCTCGATCTCGTGCAGGATCGATTCGTGGGAGCGGTTCTGGATGATCCGCCCTTCGTGCTCGGTGATCGAGCAGAAGGTGCAGCCACCGAAGCAGCCACGCATGATGTTCACCGAGAAGCGGATCATCTCGTACGCCGGGATGCGCTCTTTGCCATAGGCCGGGTGCGGAATACGCGCGTAGGGCATGCCAAACACGTAGTCCATTTCTTCGGTGGTCATGGGGATGGGTGGCGGGTTGAACCACACGTCCACTTCGCCGTGCTTCTGCACCAGGGCGCGGGCGTTGCCTGGGTTGGTTTCCAGGTGCAGCACGCGGTTGGCGTGGGCATACAGCACCGGGTCGTTACGCACCTTCTCGAACGACGGCAGGCGGATCACCGACTTGTCGCGGGTCATGCCCGGGCTGTCGAGAATCTGCACCACCTTGGCTTCGTTCGGGTCTTCCACGTCACCTTTGGCTTGCTCGATGGCACACGCCTGGGTGTCTTGGGTGTTGACGTAGGGGTTGATGATCTTATCGACGCGGCCAGGGCGGTCGATGCGGGTGGAGTCGATCTCGAACCAGCCCTGCGGCGTGTCACGGCGCACGAACGCTGTGCCGCGCACGTCGGTGATGTGTTCGATGCTCTCACCCTGGGACAGGCGCTGGGCGACTTCGACAATGGCCCGCTCGGCGTTGCCGTACAGCAGGATGTCGGCGCTGGCGTCGATCAGGATCGAATGGCGGACCTTGTCCTGCCAGTAATCATAATGGGCGATGCGGCGCAGCGAGGCCTCGATGCCACCGAGCACGATAGGCACGTGCTTGTAGGCTTCCTTGCAACGCTGGCTGTACACCAGGCTGGCGCGGTCAGGGCGCTTGCCGGCCATGCCGCCTGGGGTGTAGGCGTCGTCGGAACGGATCTTCTTGTCCGCGGTGTAGCGGTTGATCATCGAATCCATGTTGCCGGCCGCGACGCCGAAGAACAGGTTCGGCTCGCCCAGCTTCATGAAGTCGTCTTTGGACTGCCAGTTTGGCTGGGCGATGATGCCCACGCGGAAGCCCTGGGCTTCCAGCAGACGGCCGATGATGGCCATGCCGAACGACGCGTGGTCGACGTAGGCGTCCCCGGTCACGATGATGATGTCGCAGGAATCCCAGCCGAGCTGATCCATCTCCTCCCTGCTCATTGGCAGGAACGGTGCTGGCCCGAAGCATTCGGCCCAGTACTTGGGATAGTCGTAGAGTGGTTTGGCTGCTTGCATGTCAGTGACCGGTTCTGGTGTTCAGGGAAATCGCGGGCGCGGAATATAGCACAAATTTTGATCAAATCCGACGGCAGAGGTCGGATTCATCTGCAATACGCAAACCCTGCGTTTATTCGTCGTCGTCGAAGTTGTACATACCCGGCGCGAGGTTCTCGAAGCGGGTGTACTTGCCGATGAAGGCCAGGCGGATGAAGCCGATGGGGCCGTTACGCTGTTTACCGATGATGATCTCGGCAATGCCCTTGTGCTCGGTTTCCGGGTGATACACCTCGTCGCGGTAGACGAACATGATCACGTCGGCGTCCTGCTCGATTGCACCCGATTCACGCAAGTCGGAGTTCACCGGGCGCTTGTTCGGCCGCTGTTCCAGGGAGCGGTTCAGCTGCGACAGGGCGATGACCGGGCAGTTGAATTCCTTGGCCAGGGCCTTGAGCGAGCGGGAGATCTCGGAAATTTCGTTGGTCCGGTTGTCACCGGCAGAACCCGGGATCTGCATCAACTGCAGGTAGTCGACCATGATCATGCCAATTTCACCGTGCTCACGCGCCAGGCGACGGGTGCGCGCACGCATTTCCGACGGGCTGATGCCGGCGGTGTCGTCGATGAACAGCTTGCGGTCGTTGAGCAGGTTGACCGCCGAGGTCAGGCGCGGCCAGTCGTCGTCGTCCAGCTGGCCGGAACGGACCTTGGTCTGGTCGATGCGGCCGAGGGACGAGAGCATACGCATGATCAGCGACTCGCCTGGCATCTCGAGAGAGAACACCAGCACTGCCTTGTCGCTGCGCAGCACGGCGTTTTCCACCAGGTTCATGGCGAAGGTGGTCTTACCCATCGATGGACGGCCGGCGACGATGATCAGGTCGGCTGCCTGCAAGCCACTGGTCTTCTCGTCCAGGTCGGTATACCCGGTGGAGATACCCGTGATATCGCTGTCGGAGTTGAACAGCGTGTCGATCCGGTCGATGGCCTTGGTCAACAGCTCGTTGACCCCTACCGGGCCACCGGTCTTCGGCCGCGCCTCGGCGATCTGGAAGATCTGCCGCTCGGCGTCGTCGAGGATCTCTTCGGCGTTGCGCCCTTGCGGGTTGAACGCGTTGTCGGCGATGTCGGTGCTGATGCTGATCAGCTGACGCAATGTGGCCCGCTCGCGAATGATCGCGGCGTAGGCCTTGATGTTGGCCACCGACGGGGTGTTCTTGGCCAGCTCCGCCAGGTAGGCCAGGCCGCCGACTTGCGACGACACGCCCTCCTTGTCCAACTGCTCGTGCAACGTGACCACATCGAACGGATGGTTCAGGTCGACCAGCTTGTGGATGGCACGGAAGATCAGGCGGTGGTCATGCCGATAGAAATCGCCATCCGACACCTGATCCAGTACCCGCTCCCAGGCGTTGTTGTCCAGCATCAGGCCACCGAGCACAGCCTGTTCGGCCTCGATGGAATGCGGCGGCACCTTCAGGGATGCGGTTTGCAGGTCAAGCTGTTCGGAGGTGGTGATCTCGTTCATGGCCACGAATAAATTCTGGGGGACGAAAAAGACAAAGGGCACGGCCTGTGAAAGACAGGACCGTGCCCGATGTTAACCGGCTGGGCCGCGTGCGGCCAGCCAGTCAGCGCAGCTTAGGCAGCTACGACGACCACACGTACGGTGGCTTCAACGTCGCTGTGCAGGTGCACGGCTACGTCGTATTCGCCAACTTGACGGATGGTGCCGTTCGGCAGACGAACTTCAGCTTTGGCCACTTCAACGCCGGAGGCGGTCAGGGCGTCAGCGATGTCGTGGGTGCCGATCGAACCGAACAGCTTGCCTTCGTCGCCAGCGGTGGCAGTGATGGTCACTTCCAGCTCAGCCAGTTGGGCAGCGCGGCTTTCAGCCGACGATTTACGGTCAGCAGCTGCTTTTTCCAGCTCGGCGCGACGCTCTTCGAACGCAGCCAGGTTGGCGGCGTTGGCAACGGTGGCCTTGCCGAATGGCAGCAGGAAGTTACGGCCGTAACCAGCCTTAACTTTTACTTTGTCGCCCAGGTTGCCCAGGTTAGCGACTTTTTCCAGCAGGATCAGTTCCATTTGGTAAAACCTCTTAACTTTTAACCTTCACCGTTCGCGGAGTCATTCCCCTCAGGGGACTTGCGACCGCGAAAATCAATCAGGCTGTCGACAATGGCCAAAACCACGAGCAACGGATAAATCAGCTGCATGATCAGCGGCAGCGTCACGTACATGCCTACCAGCCAGAAACCGGCCAATCGGCCCTGTGCCACCAGCCCATGCATCAAGGCGATGCCGGCCAAGACGAGCACCAGGCTGGACGCAGAGGCCAGGACGATGAACTGCGGCCCGATGAACGGACCCAGCACCATCATGGCCACCAAAGCCAGCATGGTTACCCGCGGCAACTTCAGGGCGCGAAACTCGCGACCGAAGCCTCCAGGGTTGTACAACGCAGCCTGCCAATAACGCGCCAGCATCAAAGCCAGCACGCTGAACAGCTGCAGCATCACCGCCGTTGAAGCGACCAGCACAGGGCCGATCAGCTCACCGGGGATCACCGGCTTGCCTTCGATTTGTGGCAGGGCTTGTACAAGCGCCTTGGCCAACACCTCGAAGGTTTCACGCAGTACCGTGTCCAGGATGAGGCTGTAAACCAGCCCCAACACAACACTGAACATCAACACCCGGCTCCAGGAATGCCCGGCACGCAACAAGGCGGCCAGCCCCAGCGTCCCCAACAGCACCAGCAAGGTACTGGGGTCGCCAAAGGCCCAGATGGCCACCGCGGGCAAAAGCCCAAACGCGATGACCGTTGAAGCATCCTTGAACCCGCGCCGCAGAAGCACGAGGCTTCCGGCAGCGGCACTCAACCAGAACAACAGCGGTAACACTGCACTGATGACCACCACCAGGGTGGCCTGCACACGACCGCGCATGATGAAATCAGCTAACGCTCGCATGCTTATCCCTTACTGCTTGTCGACGACCCGGTCTCAGCGGCCGTGGCTGTCGGTGTAGGGCAGCAGGGCCAGGAAGCGGGCGCGCTTGATAGCGGTAGCCAGCTGACGCTGATAACGAGCTTTGGTACCGGTGATACGGCTTGGAACGATCTTGCCGGTTTCGGATACGTAAGCTTTCAGGGTGTTGAGATCTTTGAAGTCGATCTCTTTCACGTCTTCAGCAGTGAAGCGGCAGAATTTACGACGACGGAAGAAACGTGCCATGTAATAGGCTCCTCAAAAGGTCCGTGGATTACTCGTCAGCGTTATCGCTGGAGTCGCTGTCATTGCTGTCATCGCCTTCGGCGGAGTCAGCATGCTCAGGACGCTCACGACGCTCACGGCGCTCGCTGCGGTTCTCTTCTGCCTTCAGCATCTCGGACTGACCGGTTACGGCTTCGTCGCGACGGATGACCAGGTTACGGATCACGGCATCGTTGTAGCGGAAGTTGTCTTCCAGCTCGGCCAGGGCCTTGCCGGTGCACTCAACGTTCAGCATCACGTAGTGAGCCTTGTGAACATTGTTGATTGCGTAGGCCAGTTGACGACGGCCCCAGTCTTCCAGGCGGTGGATTTTGCCACCATCTTCTTCGATCAGCTTGGTGTAACGCTCAACCATGCCGCCAACTTGCTCGCTCTGGTCCGGGTGAACCAGAAAGATGATTTCGTAATGACGCATGAATGCTCCTTACGGGTTAGTAGTCTGCCAGAACGCTGGTCAGACAAGGAGTGAATGACACTGTATGTCTTGCCATGGAGGGGAGGCACATGAGCGCCTGCCAGCTCGGCAAGGGGCGCAATTGTAGAGAAGGCGGGGCGGACAAGCAAGGTAATTGGCGATTATTTGAACAGCCCGAAACACTTTAGCCTGCACTGGCCGCTTCGCGGGTAAACCCGCTCCTACAGGGATCTCAGCGAACCCTGCGGGAGCGGGTTTACCCGCGAAGAGGCCCGCGCAGGTGTGGATCAGCGCTTGGCTTGACGCTGGCGCACTGCCTCAAACAAGCAAACGCCGGTCGCCACCGAAACGTTCAGGCTGCTGACGCTACCGCCCATCGGCAACTTGACCAGGAAATCGCAATGCTCACGGGTCAGGCGGCGCATGCCTTTGCCTTCTGCCCCCATGATCATCACCAGCGGCCCGGTCAGGTCCTGTTGGTAGATTTCCTGCTCGGCCTCACCGGCCGTGCCGACCACCCACAGGCCACGCTGCTGAAGCTTTTCAAGCGTGCGCGCCAGGTTGGTCACGGCCACCAACGGAATCACTTCCGCAGCGCCGCAGGCGACCTTGCGCACCACCGGCGTCAGGGTCGCTGACTTGTCCTTGGGCACCACCACCGCCGTGGCGCCAGCGGCATCGGCGGTGCGCAGGCAGGCGCCGAGGTTGTGCGGGTCGGTGACGCCGTCCAGGACCAGAATCAGCGGTGGCGTTTCGGTGCGCTCGAGCAACTCCTCGAGCATCAATTCACCCCACACCTGGCTCGGGCTGACCTCGGCGACCACACCCTGGTGCACGCCTTCGACCCAGGCATCCAACTCGCGGCGCTCGGCCTGGCCGACCGCTACGCGGTTTTCTGCGGCCAGCTCCAGCAGCTTCTGCAGGCGCGGCTCACTGCGCCCTTCCGACAGCCAGATCTGCTTGACCCGCTTGGGGTGGTGCTGCAACAACGCCTGCACGGCGTGTACGCCGTAGATCTTTTCCAGCTGACTCATGACTTGCTCTTGCTCTTGCGGGGCGCACCGGACTTCGGCGGGCCTTTGCGATGCTTGGTCGGCTTGCCGGATGGCTTGCCACCCTTCTCCGACTTGCTGCCGGCACTGCTGCGAGCGTCGGTCATCAACGCCTTCTTCATCTCGCGGCTCTTGCGCACTTCAGCGTTGCGCTGCACGGCATCTTTAGGGAAGTAGGCCTCGGACGCCTCGCTTTTGCGGCTGCGCGGCTTGGGCGTGGCTTTCGCCTCGGTGGCCGGCTGCGGCTGCTCGGGCTTGCCGTCTGCGGACGCCGCGGCGCCACGCTGCTTGCGACCGATCGGCCCGCTGAGGGTCTTCTCGGAGACTTCGAAGTCGATCTTGCGCTCGTCCAGGTCGACGCGCATAACCTTGACTTCGATCGTGTCGCCCAAGCGGAAGCTGCGCCCGGTACGCTCGCCGGACAGGCGATGATGAACCGGGTCGAAGTGGTAGTAGTCGCCCGGCAGCGCACTGACGTGCACCAGGCCTTCCACGTAAATGTCCGTCAGCTCGACGAACAAGCCGAAACCGGTCACCGCGGTAATCACACCCGGGAAGGTCTCGCCCACACGGTCCTTCATGAACTCGCACTTGAGCCAGTTGACCACATCGCGCGTCGCCTCGTCGGCACGGCGTTCGGTCATCGAGCACTGCTCGCCGAGCTGCTCGAGGGTGTTCTCGTCGTACGGGTAGATGCGCGCCTTGGGAATGCTCATGGCGCCAGCACGCTTGACGTGCGGAGTATCCACTTTGGAGCGGATGATGCTGCGGATGGCACGGTGCACCAGCAGGTCCGGGTAACGACGGATCGGCGAGGTGAAGTGGGTGTAAGCCTCGTAATTCAGGCCGAAGTGGCCGTTGTTGTCGGTGCTGTACACCGCCTGGCTCAGCGAGCGCAGCATCACGGTCTGGATCAGGTGGAAGTCTGGGCGCTCGGAAATGCTCGCCAGCAGGGCCTGGTAATCCTTCGGCGACGGGTCCTTGCCTTTGTGCAGCGACAAGCCCAGTTCACCGAGGAAGGCGCGCAGTTTTTCCAGGCGCTCCGGCGGCGGGCCATCGTGCACGCGGTACAGGGCGGGCACGCCGTGCTTCTGCAGGAACTCGGCGGTGGCCACGTTGGCCGCCAGCATGCACTCCTCGATCAGCTTGTGGGCATCGTTGCGCACGGTCGGGCGGATCTCGGCGATCTTGCGTTGATCGCCAAAGATGATGCGGGTTTCTTGGGTCTCGAAGTCGATTGCGCCGCGGGTGTGGCGCGCGTCCAGCAGCACCTTGTAGAGCGCGTAGAGGCTCTTCAGGTCCGGCAGGACTTCCTTGTACTCCTCGCGCAGCGCCTTCCCTTCACGGGTGCGGGCATGCTCGAGCATGCTGCTGACCTTGTTGTAGGTCAGGCGGGCATGGGAGTGGATCACGCCTTCGTAGAACTGGTAGTCGACCATCTGGCCGGCTTTGTTGATGGTCATTTCACAGACCATGGCCAGGCGATCGACGTGCGGGTTCAGCGAACACAGGCCGTTGGAGAGCTCTTCGGGGAGCATCGGCACCACGCGCTCGGGGAAGTACACCGAGTTGCCACGCTGCTGGGCTTCGACGTCCAGGGCAGAACCCAGGCGCACGTAGCTGGAAACGTCGGCAATCGCCACGTACAGGCGCCAGCCACCGGAGAACAGGCGCAGCTTGCCCAGCGGCTCGCAATACACCGCATCGTCGAAGTCGCGGGCATCTTCGCCGTCAATGGTGACGAAAGGCAGGTGACGCAGGTCGATGCGCTTTTCCTTGTCCTTCTCTTCCACTTCGGAGCGGAACTTGCGCGCTTCCTTGACCACGTCATCGGGCCAGACGTGCGGGATGTCGTAGCTGCGCAGGGCAACGTCGATTTCCATGCCCGGCGCCATGTAGTTGCCGATCACTTCGATCACATCGCCTTGCGGCTGGAAGCGCGGGGTGGGCCAGTGCGTGATCTTGATCTCGACGAACTGGCCGATCTTGGCACCGCCATTGCGACCGGCGGTCACCAGCACTTCCTGCTGGATCTTCGGGTTGTCCGGCGTCACGTAGCCGATACCGCCCTCTTCGAAGTAACGCCCGACCACGCTTTCATGCGCGCGGGAGATGACCTCTACCAATACACCTTCACGGCGGCCACGGCGGTCGGTGCCGGATACACGCGCCAGGGCGCGGTCGCCATCGAATACCAGGCGCATTTGCGAAGGGCTGAGGAACAGGTCGTCGCTCTTGTCATCAGGGATGAGGAAGCCAAAACCGTCGCGGTGGCCGGAAATGCGGCCACAGATAAGGTCCAGCTTGTCTACCGGGGCATAGGTGCCACGCCGGGTATAGATAAGCTGGCCGTCGCGCTCCATGGCACGCAGGCGGCGGCGCAGGGCTTCAATCTGGTCTTCCTCGTACAGACCGAATTCTGCCGCCAGCTCCTCGCGGGCGGCCGGCTCGCCACGATCGGCAAGACGCTGGAGGATCAGCTCACGGCTGGGGATAGGGTTGTCGTATTTTTCCGCTTCGCGAGCGGCCTCGGGATCGAGGGATTGCCAATCGGCCATCAGAAGGGGTTCACCTTGGGGTATATAGATAGGAATTCTGGCATAGGCGTATTGAAACCGGAAATGACAGCCTTGGACAGCCCCCCGGCGATGAGCCGAGGAAGGTGTAATAGGGCTGAAGAATCAACAAGTTGAAATTTTTGAAATTTTTTTTGATCAGGGGGTTTACAGCCCTCAGGACCGTCCGTATAGTGCGCACCACAACGACGGACAGACGACGTTGTAGTTGAGATGAAACGCGATGTAAAGCATCATGTGACCTCGACGAAATGTGTGCCCAGGTGGCGGAATTGGT
>NZ_BNTL01000031.1:0-77181 GCF_022179005.1 Pseudomonas sp. PAGU 2196
GGCATGGCTCATACGACCCTCTTTGTTTTTGTTATGACCAATAAATGATCGGCATCCTTTCCATGGGCGGAAACAGCTGCAGACGTGCGATTGGCAGGGTGCTCAAAAAGCAGTGAGCGAATCAGAACTGTGATGATCTTATGGTTGAGCCAGCGGTGCGTGGCACGCTGGCAAAGCCTCGGGGTAGCGGGCTTTTGTGAAGGACTGGCTGAACTGTAGCCCTGGCAATCGGCATGGAATAGAACGGAAGCGTCAATTTATGGTATGCCGGGGCCCTGGGCTTGCCACGGCATAGGGACTGTAGGAGCAGCCTTGCGCTGCGAAGAGGCCGGTGCACACACCCACGGTTCAGGATGGGGGCACCGGCCTCTTCGCAGCACAAGGCTGCTCCTACCGGGTAAGTGGGTCACCCCTTCAATGCTGCCTCAATCTTGGCGACATCGATCTTGCCCATTTCCATCATGGCTTCGAACGCCCGCTTGGCAGCAGCCCGGTCGGGATTGGCAATGGCCTCGATCAGGATGCGTGGGCAGATTTGCCACGACAGCCCCCACTTGTCCTTGCACCAGCCACAGACGCTGGCCTCGCCGCCATGGCTGACGATGGCATCCCACAACCGGTCAGTCTCGGCCTGGTCTTCGGTGCTGACCTGAAACGAGAACGCCTCGCTATGGCTAAAGGCCTTGCCCCCATTGAGCCCAACGCAGGGGATGCCCATGACGATGAACTCGACGGTAATCACATCGCCTTGCTGGCCCGACGGGTAATCGCTAGGGGCTTGGTGCACCGCCACTACCCGGCTGTCGGGGAAGGTGCGGGCGTAGAAGTTGGCCGCCTCTTCGGCGTCATGGTCGTACCACAGGCAGATCGTGTTTTTGGCAGTCATGGCAGGGCTCCATGAATGAATGTGGGCCCTTGAGTCTAGTTCACGGCCTTGCCGTCGGCGCCGCTGCGTGGCCCGGCATACGCCTTCAGGACGGCCGGTCTTTGCAACATTCTGCAGACATTTCCGACGTTAGGTAGTGAACCTGCTTACATAAAAAAGGTCTTTCGCTGACGGTCAACTCACCGACCGGTTCACCGGCCCAGTCAGCGGGCCTACTTTTGTCCTGTTTCAGCGAAGACCAACATGCCCGAATCCCGCCCCACACTCTCCGCCCTCCCAGCCCTGCGCGGCGGCCTGATCGCAGCCCTGGTGGCCCTCGCCGCCCCGGTGCATGCCGAGGAGCCTGCCAGCGACGCGCGCTGGGTCAGCGACAGCCTGAGCACCTACGTGCGCAGCGGCCCGACCGATGGCCACCGGATTGTCGGCACCCTCAAGTCCGGCCAGAAACTGACGCTGGTCACCACCCAAGGCAACTACAGCCAGGTGCGTGGGCAGAATGGCGACCTGGTGTGGATCCTCAGCAGCGACCTGCAGGCGGTGCCGGGCCAGGGCGAACGCCTGCCGCAGCTCGATGCCCAGGTCGCCGACCTGTCCGGGCAGCTCAAGAGCATTGATGACAGCTGGAAAAACCGCGTGCAGGGCATGCAAGAGACACTGGACTCGCGCAAGCACCTGATCGACGAGCTGGAAGCGCGCAACAAAGCGCTGAATGAACAGCTCGACCAGAGCCAGTCGACCTTGCGCGATACCCAGGCCCGCCTGGGGGATGAGAACAAGCAGGTGATGATGCGCTATATGGTGTACGGCGGCAGTATTGCAGGCGCGGGCCTGCTGATGGGGTTGATCTTGCCGGCGCTGACGCGTGGGCGGAAGAAGAATGACCGCTGGTTCTGATTTGGGGTGCTTCAGGGGGCTTGAGGCGGGCGCCAGGAGGCATGCACCCGCCCCCTACAACAGCCGCTCCAAAGCCTCGAGCACATGCGCTGTGGCACGTTCAGCCTGCCCTTCACGGCAGGCGATGCCCAGTTGCCGCCACAACCCCGGACGCAACGGTCGCCGGGCAATCCGCCGGTCCAGCTCGTGCGCCTCGCCCTCCTGCGGCAGCAATGTCGCGCCGTAGCCGGCCCCCACCAGGCTTTTGATCGCATCGTTGTAGTTCAGCTCGATGCGCGGCTCGGGGAACAACCCCGCCGCAGCGAACCATTCCCCCGTCACCCGCGACAACTGCGTGCTGCTGTCATTGAGAATCAACGCCCGCTGCGCCAACCATGCCGGAGTAACCTTGGCCGGCGGCTGCCAGTCGGCCGGCACATAGGCCAAGATCGGATCGCGTCGCCACGGGGTGATCTTGAGCCCTTTGCCTGCCACTTGCGGCAAGGCCACCAGGCCAATGTCCAAGGCCCCCTCGCGCAACCGCGCCAGCGACGCCTGCGAGGTCAGCACCTGCACCTGCACATCAATCCCCGGGTGCACTTCGCGCAGGTACTCGAGCGCTTTGGGCAACAGGTGGGCAATGGCGCCAGTCGAAGCACCCAGGCGGACCCGGCCAGTCAGCCCCTCGACCTGACGGCGCACCTCATCCAGCGCCAGGTCGGCATCGGCCAGCAAGCGACGGGCTCGGGCCAGCAGCGTCTCGCCGATGGCCGTAGGCCGTACCTGCCCACGGTTGCGGGTGAGCAAGGGCGCGCCGACCCGTGCCTCCAGCTCGGCCACATGCAGGCTGATGGTGGGTGGGGCCAGGTTGAGCCGGCGAGCGGCCTCGGCAAACGAGCCGAGGTCGGTGATTTCGACCAGCGTGCGGAGGCGGTCGAGGCTGATTTCGCGCATGACTAGCTTCAGAAATAATGAACATCAGCATCATGATATTCAAATTTCCTTTAGTCCAGCCGCGGGCGAGCATAGGCCACCCTCCCCTGACCGGACCTCGACCATGCATACCCCTGTTGTTTTTATCGACGGTGACCAAGGCACCACTGGCCTGCAGATTCACGCCCGCCTGCACGGGCGCAATGATGTGCGCCTGCTGACCCTGCCCGAGGCCGAGCGTAAAGACCCGCAGCGCCGCGCCGAAGCCATCAACAGCGCCGACATCGCCGTGCTCTGCCTGCCCGATGACGCCGCCCGCGAGGCCGTCGCGGCAATCCACAACCCGCACGTTCGGGTCATCGACGCCAGCTCCGCCCACCGCACCAGCCCCGGCTGGGTCTATGGCCTGCCGGAACTGGACGCGCAGCAAGCCGAGCGCATCGCTCACAGCACACGCGTCAGCAACCCCGGCTGCTACCCCACCGGCGCGATTGCCCTGCTGCGCCCGCTGATCACCGCCGGGTTGCTGCCAGCGGATTACCCGCTGAGCATTCACGCCATCTCGGGGTACTCCGGCGGCGGCCGCGCCGCGGTCGAACGCCATGAGCAGCCGAGTGCCGAGAACACCCCAACCCTGCAGCTGTATGGCCTGGAACTGGCACACAAGCATGTACCGGAAATCCAGCAACACGCCGGGCTGTCGGCACGGCCGGTGTTCATGCCTGGTTACGGCGCCTATCGCCAGGGCATCGTGCTCAGCATCCCGCTGCAGTTGCGCCTGCTGCCCGGCCAGGTCAGCGCCGAACACCTGCAGGCCTGCTTGGAACAACACTACCAAGGAGCTCCCCACGTTCAGCTGATGCCCCTGCACCAACAAGGCCCCGCCGCAGCACTCGACCCCGAAGCATTGAACGACAGCAACGACCTGCGCCTGGCGCTGTACGCCAACCCGGCGCATGGCCAGGTGCTGCTGACCGCTGTATTCGATAACCTGGGCAAAGGCGCGTCCGGGGCGGCGGTGCAAAACCTCGACCTGATGCTCGCCGCGCTACAGGCGCAAGGCTGATTGGGCAAAACCGGTTAAACTGTACGTCCCGCGTCAGCATGGCGCGGGTTGTATTCCTAGCCGCCGGAGCCTTCCCCCCGATGTTCATCCTGAGCCGCCTTGACAGCGTGCCGCCCGAGTCTTTCCAGAACCAGATCCGTGAGCTGGTGATCCATCACGTCGGCGAATTGAGCAGCGTCGCCATTCTTGCCGACAACCCGCTGTATCCGCTGTACCAGTACGGCGTCGGCATGGAAGTGCACCAGTACTTGCAGGCCATGGACGGTAAACGCGGCCTGTCGGTGACGCTGACCCTGGCGCTGGACGCCGATGCCCCAGACCAACTGCTCGGTTTCGCCCTGGCGTTGCCGGCCGATGATGATGCGCAAACCTGCGCACTGGCATTTCTTGCCGTGCGCGCCAGCCATCGCCGCCAAGGCATCGCCCGCGCACTGTTAGGTGACCTGCAGGCGCAACATGCCTATGTCGAGCTGAACACCTTTGCCGGCCAGGTGCCGTGGTTCGAAGCGATGGGCATGCAGGTGGTGGCAGCCAACGGGCCACAGGTGCTGATGAGCAGCACCGGCCAGGCCAGCGAGGCGCTGATCGGTCGGCTGGATATCGGGCCGATCTACCAGACCACCGAGGTGCATCAAATCCACACCTACCTGCTCAACCAGCAAGGCGAGGATGCGATGATCGAGGCCGAACAGCTGCGCGACGAGCGCTTGGACCAGTTGGCCATTCAAGCGCAGGAATGTGTCCGCCAGCGCAAGACCGTGCACTGATGCTGTAGGGCCGCACGGCGGCCCCAGCTCTTTTCAGCCGTGCACCCAACGCCGATGCAACGCACGCGCCAGGGCATCGAGCATGAAGCCCAGCACCCCGATCAGCAGCACCATCGCCATCAGCTCCGAATACGCCAGCCGGTCACGGGTGTCGAGGATGAAATACCCCAACCCCGCACTTACCCCCAGCATCTCGCAGGGCACCAGCACGATCCAAAGGATGCCGATGGCCAGGCGCACGCCCGTCAGCACATGGCCGATCACCCCTGGCACGATGACCTTGCACAAGGTCTCCCAGCGCGTAGCACTCAAACTGCGGCTCAGTTGCAACCAACGCGGGTCGAGCTGACGCACACCTGCCGCAGTGTTGAGCAAAATCGGCCACAGCGCGGCAAATGCCAGCAGGAAATAGATCGGCTGGTCACCCACCCCCATCAGCATCACCACCACCGGCATCCACGACAGCGGCGAGATCATCCGCAAGAACTGGAAGGCCGGCGTGGTCGCCGCCTCCAGGTGCCGATAGCTGCCCACCAGCAAGCCGAGGGGGACACCGATCAACAAGGCCAGCAACAGCCCGATCAGGATACGCTTGAGGCTGACCCACACGTGGCCGTAGACCTCGCCCTGCCCCAGCAGCTCGACCAGGCTGGCCAGGGTTGCCGCCGGCGAAAAGCGCGCCGACAGGCCATCGGCCTCGCCAAACCACGCCACGCCGGCCCACCATGCCAGCAGCAACCCCAGCAGCCCGGCCAAGCCCAGGCCGGTATGAACGACATGCTTGCGCATCAGACCGCGAACTCCTCGCTACGCTCGAAGTTGTCGGCAATGCCGAACACCGACGGCCCGCCAACGGCGGCGATGGCGTTGCGCACGAAACGGTCGTCGACCAGGTCGCGGGCAGTGTGCGCTGGGTCCAGGCCAGCCAGAAAACCACTGTCGCCTTCGATCAGGGTGTGCTGCAGGCGCTTGATCAGTGCTTCGGTGTAGCTGGGGAACGGGTATGGCTGGAAGTCGATACGTTTTTCGTCCCACTGCTGATGCTGGATCGCGCCACTGGCGATATAGCCTGCGCGGTCTTCGGCGGCTGGCGCCAGGACTTTGCTCAACACCGTCACTTCGTGCGGGGTGTACTTGTTGGGGCCGGCCTTGGACAGCAGCGCGGCGGCTTCGGCGCGGTGCTCGCGCGTCCACTGCTGGGCCTTGACGATAGCGTTGACCACCTTCTGCGACCACTCCGGGCGGTTGTTGAGGTCGTGCTCGTGCATGAACACCACGCAGCAGGCGTGGTTGCGCCACACATCGCCGGTAAAGCGCTGTACGCGGCCCGCCTTGAGGTTCTCGGCCAGGGCGTTGAACGGTTCGGCGACGATGTAGCCAGCGATACGTTTGCTGGCCAGTGCCGGCGGCATGTCGGACGGTGGCAGCACCAGCAGGTTGACCTCGGTGGCCGCCAACTGCGCATTGGCAGGTTTCGACACCGGGGTCAGGCCGCTGTCGTTGAGCATCTGCTGCAGCACCACGTTATGGATCGAATACCAGAATGGGATGGCCACGGTCTTGCCGCCCAACTGCTTCATGTCGGTAATGTCGGGCGCCACGGTCAGCCCCGACCCCCCCACATGGTTCCAGGCCACGACCTTGGCCGGTACCTTGCTGGCGTAACGTGCCCAGACGGTCATCGGCGACAGCAAATGGATGACGTTGACCTGGCCGGAAATGAACGCTTCGATCACCTGCGCCCAACTGCGCAGCAGCACTGGGCGCTCGGCTTTGATGCCTTCGGCCTCGAACAGGCCATTGTTGTGCGCTACCAGCAAGGGGGTGGCGTCGGTGATCGGCAGGTAGCCGATGCGCACCGGCGCGTCCGGCTCGGCAGCCGCACGGGCCTGCAGGCTCGACAGCAGCGGCAACGCACCGGCAGCAGTAAGCATGGCGCCAAGCTTGAGGAAGTCGCGACGCGAAGAAGCGGAACAGCAGTCATCCATGCACATGGACAGCCTCCGAGGGCAAGGGGGTTGAGGAAGGTGGGTCTGTGCGGCTTGCCCGCCGAAGGGTTTTGACAATCTCGATACGCAGCGCGCCCAGTTCCTCGACCCGCTGTGCGCGCGGTTGCGGCAGGTCGATGCGCCACTGGCCGAGCACCTGCGCTGGGTGGTTGCCCAGTAGCAGGACCCGATCGGACAGCAGCAGGGCTTCGTCGATATCGTGGGTGATCAGCACCGCAGCGGTATTGTGGGTGGCGATCAGTTGCAGCAGCAGTTGCTGCATGTCGGCGCGGGTCACTTCGTCGAGTGCACCAAACGGCTCGTCAAGCAACAGCACTTCAGGCTGACGCGCCAGGCAGCGCGCCAACGCCGTGCGTTGGGCCATGCCACCGGACAGCTGCGCCGGGTACTGGTTACGGGCATGGTCCAAGCCCACGGCGGCAATGGCATGGTCGATGCGCGCACGCCGTTCGGTGGCGGCCAACTTGGGTTGGCGAGCGAAATCCAGGCCGAAGGCGACGTTCTTTTCCAGGCTCAGCCAAGGCAACAGGCTGGGGTCCTGGAAGGCCACCGCCAGGCGCGGGTGCGGCCCTTGCAACGGCTCGCCGTGCAACATCACGCTGCCGCCACGCGGTGCCTGCAAGCCCGCCAGCACCCGCAACAGGCTGGACTTGCCAACCCCGCTGGGGCCCAGGATGGACACCACTTCGCCCGGTGCCAACTGCAGGTCGAACCGCGCCAGCACCTCGTGCCAGCTACCCTCGCGGGGGTAGCCGAGGCTGATAGCTCGGGCTTGCAGCACGACTTCGCTCATGCCGTGCCCGCCTGGCGTTGCAGTTCGGCGCGCAGCTGCACCAGGCTTGGCGTGACGATGGGCACGAACGCCGATTCGCGCCAACGGCGCGCGAAACCTTGGCCGTACTCGCTGAGGTACGCTTTGCCACCACTGGCCTGCAGCTCGAGCTGCACCGCGTCGGCAGCACTTTCGGCAAGGATGATGCGCAGTTTGAACAACGCCGCTGGCTGCTGCAGGAAGCGCCCGTCGAGCAGGCCCTGCTTGAGTTCACTCACGGTGTTTTCCAGGCGTTCCTTGAGCACCTGGCGGGCCTCTTCGAGGAACGAACCACGGCCTTGCAGGTGCGCCGCCACTTCATCCAACGCGCGCCGGGCCAGGCCGATGGCCATGCCGCATTGCAGCGCGAGGAAGGCCGGGCGTACCTTGGGCAGGAACTCACGGGCGTTTTCATGCAGCAACCACTCGCGGCCCAGCTCGACCTGATGGAACGCCAGCGCGGCGGTATTGCTCGATTGCAGCCCCATCAGTTGCAAGTCGTCCGAGCGCTCCAGCCCTTGCACCTCTGACGGAATGGCCAACACGAAAGGCGCGCGCTCGGCATCGCACTCGATGGCCGCGGCCACCACAAAACCGCTCTTGCGCAGATTGGTCACCCAATGCAAGCGGCCCTCCAGGTTCCACCCCTCGCTGCTGGGGCGCCCACGCACCTGCAGGCGCTCGATGCCCGAGAGAAACTTCATGGCGTTGGACAACCCGGTGGCGCCTGCCAGCTCGCCTGTCAGCAACTTCGGCAGCAGGCGTTCGCGCAGTGACCGGTTAGGGCTTTGCAGCAGGTATTCAATGAAGGCGCGCTGGCCCCAGCAGACGAACGCCGCCGCCAACGAACGGCTGGCAATGGCGGCGATGGCTTCGACCGCATCGGTCACCTGCCCGCCCGTGCCGCCCTGGGCCGGATCGACGCCGATGCGCAGCACCTGCGCTTCAGCGATCTGCGCCAGCACCAGGTGCGGCTCGCACGTGCCCTGGTCAATGGCCTCGGCGTTGGCATCCAGCCATTGCCGAAATGCACAATCTTGCATGTCTGTACTCCTTTGAAAACGCCGGCGGGGCCGGCACCACACGCGGATTACGCAGAAGGCTGCCAGCGGTACTTGCTCAGTTCGTCGTTGAGCGGCGTCTGGGCGAAAACATTAGCAAAGTTGCACAGGGTTGCGAGGCTCACGCCCAGAATCACTTCCAAGGCGTTGCCTTCGCTGAAGCCGGCCTCACGAAATGCCTGGTAGGTGGCCTCGCTGACGTTGCCACGGGTAGCGATGACTTCGCGAGCGAACGCGGCCAGGGTCTCGTAACGGGCATCGGGCAGTTCGCCCCGCGCACGCAGCGCATCGACCACTGGCTGCGGCAGCTTGGCCTTGTTCAGCGCGACTGCGGTGTGGCCGGCGACACAAAAGTCGCAGCCATGCTGGGTGGCAGCAATCAACTGCACCACCTCACGCTCGGCCAAGGTCAGCTCGGACTTGCCGTTGAGCGCCGACACGGTCACGTAGGTTTCCAGCGCTGCCGGGGCGTTGGCCAGCACGCCGAGCAGGTTGGGGATGAAGCCGGAATTTTTCTGGGCATTTTCAAGGAATGGACGGGCCGCTTCCGGGGCGCTCTGCAGAGTGTGTAAAGTGATGCGCGAGGACATGGAGGGGTCTCCTGTGGTGGGTGTCCTTACAGTCTGTTGGTTATAAGAACTACCCTCCATATTCATCAGTCGCCTTTCCTTGCTCCTGAGTCTTTGCATTAGATGATTTCGTCCAGCCACCTTGTCGATTGGTTATTAGAAGGCCTGGAGCTCGACGCCAGCCTGTTTCATGTCGGCCGCTATTGCGGCGGCTGGCATGCCAGCACGCAAGGCATGGGCCGCGCCAGTTTCCACCTGGTCGTGCAGGGCCATTGCTGGCTGCACCTCGATGGCCAGGCCGAGGCAGTGCGGCTGGAAGCTGGGGATGCGGTTTTTTTGCTGCGTGACCTGGCGTATCGGCTGTCCAGTGACCAGAACCCCGTCAGCGCCTGCGCCCAGCCGCGCCAGGCGATGCAGGCTCTGGATGCCACTGCCGGCGATGGCGTGGGGCTGGTGTGCGGGTTCTTTCACTTTCGCCCGGGGCTGTCGTCATTGATCGTGGAAGGCCTGGCCGACTGGATTCTGCTGCGCGCCAACGAGCCCGCCGGGCATGCGGCGCGGGCGCTGTTCGGGCTGATCCTGGAAGAATGCGAACGCCTACCGCCGTCGCAGACCTTGCTGGAGCGGCTGACGCATTTGTTGTTCCTGTACGTACTGCGCCAGCAAGTGCATGCCGGGCAGCCCCTCGGCGGGCTGGTGGCGCTGGCCCGGCAGCCGGCGTTTGCCGCGTTGCTGGTGCAACTGATCGAACAGCCTGGGCAAGCCTGGACGCTGGAGAGCATGGCCGCGTGCACGGGGCTGTCGCGGTCAGCGTTTTTCAAGCGTTTCAACGAACTGGCCGGGCAGTCACCGGGGCAGGTGCTGCTGGCGTTGCGCATGCGCCATGCGTCCCAGCTGTTGCAAGCAGGCAACACCGTGGAGCAGGTGGGTGCGCAGGTGGGGTATCAGTCGGTGGCGGCGTTTACCCGGGCGTTTGCCAAGGCCGTCGGGGTGCAGCCGGGGGCGTATCGCAGGCAGCATGAGGGGCGTTGATTTGTGCTTGCCTGGTCGGGCCTCTTCGCGGGCTTGCCCGCGAAGAGCCTGGGCAGGTTGACTTAGACCTGACTCACCGGGATATCACCGCCACCCTTGCCATCCCGCCGCTCCCCCATCCATTCATTGACCTGCTGCCCGAACGCGGCAGGCGCCTTGCGCCCCACGCGCCGCGCCAGGTCTAGGATGGTCTGCTGCGCCAGCGCCTCTTCCATGCGCTTTTGCGCGCTCAGCATCACCGCATGAATCGCACAGGTGCCTTCGGTCGCCCAACCCGGTGGTGATCCATCAAACAGCGTGCAACGCTCGCGAATCTCACGGCAATCGAAGATCTTCTTCGGCCCGTCGATAGCCGTGACGATATCCAGCACGGTGATCTCATCCGACGGCCGCGCCAGGCGGAAACCGCCGCGAACCCCTTCAGTGGCAACCACCAAGCCGGCGCGAGCCAGCTTGGTGAACACCTTGGCCAGGTATTCCTGCGGCACGCCTTGCAGCGCCGCAAGGTCGCGCACGCTGGACTCGCGCGTGTCACCGCGCTCATCCACTAGGTACAGCAGGCAATGGATGCCATATTCGACGCCAGCACTGTACAGCGACATATCAATCTCCGACCAACTTTGTCGCAATAATACGCCGATAGCGCCAGCGCCGAAAGCATTCCCTCGTTTGACGCGATAGAAAACCGGTGGCGCCTACCCGCGCAGTACCTTCACCTCACCTTGCTTGCCGTCCGTTTCGCGCAAGTACTCCTGCAGCGAGTCGTCCATCGCCTGCATCCAGCGGGTATGGTGGGGCACCGCTTTGGTGCCGGTGATCACCGAGCGGTACGACTTGTCGCGGTAGCCCATGATGTCGTGCTTCTTGTCGGTCTTCCATTGCAGGAAGATGCGGTTCACCGCCTCGATATCGAAGCTCGGGTAATCCGTCTGCTCGATCAGGTGCCTGATGTATCGGCCTTGGAATTCGTACATCGAGGCCGTGGTTTCCAGGCCCAGCTCATCCTCGCGCCAGCGCTCGCTGTCGGCATGCATGGCGGCCTTGGCCGGCAACGTGATGCGCCCCAGCATGTAGTCGCGTGCAAACCATGCCTGTGCGTCGAACAGGTTGAAGCTGTACCAGAGGTCCTGCATGCCCAGGTAAATCAGCTGCGGGTTTTGCTCCCATACCACGCCTTGGTATAGCCCCGCAGGCCACAGGCGGTTGTTGGTCTTGAGGGTGAGTTCGTCCGGCAGGAACGGGAAGTGATGCTGGTAACCGGTGCACAGGATGATCGCATCGACGCGCTTGTTCGACCCGTCGGCGAAGTACGCCAGGTCGTTCTCGACCCGGACCAGTTGCGGGCGTTCTTCCCAGCCCTTGGGCCACTTGTAGCCCATAGGTTGCGTGCGGTAGGCCGTGGTGATCGAGCGTGCACCGTACTTGTAGCACTGCGAGCCGATGTCCTCGGCCGAATAGCTGCTGCCGACAATGAGCAGGTCCTGGCCGTTGAACTCCATCGCTTCGCGAAAATCGTGGGCGTGCAGGATACGCCCGATGAAACGCTCGAAACCTTCGAACTCCGGCACGTGTGGGGTGGAGAAGTGCCCACTGGCCACCACCACATAATCGAACACCTGCTCGATACCAAGCCCTGCGCTGTAGTCGTGGGCGCTAACGGTGAACTCGCGGGTGGTTTCATCGAAGCTGACGTGCTTGACCACGGTATTGAAGCGGATGTAATCGCGCACCCCGGCCTTCTTCACGCGGCCCTGAATATAGTCCCACAGCACTTCGCGCGGCGGGTACGAGGAGATCGGCCGGCCAAAGTGCTCATCGAAACTGTAGTCGGCAAATTCCAGGCATTCCTTGGGGCCGTTTGACCACAGGTAGCGGTACATGCTGCCGTGCACGGGTTCGCCATGCTGGTCTAGGCCAGTACGCCAGGTGTAGTTCCACATACCGCCCCAGTCGGCTTGCTTCTCGAAGCACACGATTTCAGGCATGGGGGCGCCTTGGGCATGGGCGGATTGGAACGCACGCAGTTGCGCAAGGCCGGACGGGCCGGCGCCGATGATAGCGACACGAAGAGTCATAGTGATTCCTGAACAGTTGAACGCTGAAAAAATGCAAAGGCTCCCCAACCCCAAACGGCAAAAGGCCGGGGGTGGTGAAATTCAGGCGTTACGGTGCAGGTGGAGGGACGGGGCGTTTGCGCATCTGGCTAAGCAGGATGTTGACGGGCGGGATCGACAACACGTGGTACAGGCTCGAAAGCGGGGAGCGTGTCATGGGGGTGGGCCCGTATCCATTAGCGCAGGGTGCGTAATGGGGGCCTGAGGGGCGCAAGATACGTGTGATCTCGTACATGGGGGCTGAAATGGCCTCTTTTCTTTATGGTTTCTTTTTTATCTATAACGGATGGGGGTGGGGATATCAAGGATGGCGGCCCTCCCCCCCTGCCCCCGAACGACCGCTCGTCGCCAGCAAAATCTTCGTTTCACTGCCAAAAACCCATCAAAACACGGACTTCCCAGGTGTTGACCGGCGGGTTGCGCCCCTACCTGGGACGAAAAAAAACTTGCAGACTCAAACTACGACCAATACAGTCGTAGTTATTCGAACGCACTTGCTGTGTCATCGAAGCCCTTTCCCTACATGACCGTTGCGGAGCACCTGCATGAAATCCAACATCCTGATCATCGGTGCCGGCTTTGCCGGTGTCTGGAGCGCCCTGAGCGCTGCTCGCCTGCTGGACCAGGCACAACGTGAAGACGTGCGTATCAGCGTGCTCGCCCCTCAACCCGAGCTGCGCATTCGCCCACGCTTCTACGAAGCGGATGTGCATGGCATGAAGGCGCCGTTGGGCGAGTTGTTCGAGGCCGTGGGCGTGCACTTCATCCCTGGCAACGCCGACAGCATCGACGCCGACGGGCGCAGCGTGAGCTACACCGATGCCCAGGGGCAGCCCCAGCAGATCCACTACGACCGCCTGATCCTCGCCGCCGGCAGCCAGGTGGCGCGCCCGGCTGTACCAGGCCTTGCCGAACACAGCTTCGATGTCGACCAGATGGAGTCGGCCGTGCGCCTGGAACAGCACCTGCTGGGGCTGGCCGCCCTGCCCGCTTCCCCGGCGCGTAACACGGTCGTGGTTTGTGGTGGCGGGTTCACCGGCATCGAAACGGCAACCGAAATGCCCGCACGCTTGCGCGCCCTGCTCGGTGACGGCAGCGCGGTGCGTGTGCTGGTGGTCGACCGTGGCGCCCGTGTAGGCGCGGCGTTGGGCGCGGGCATCACCCCCTCGATCGAGGCCGCCTCCGCTCAGGCAGGTGTCGAATGGCTGACCGGTACCTCGGTGGTGGCCGTCGATGCCGGCGGCGTCACCCTGGACAACGGCGAGTACATCGCCAGCAGCACGGTGATCTGGACCGCAGGGGTCAAGGCCAGCCCCTTGACCGCACAGGTCGCCGGCGAGCGTGACGCCACAGGCCGCCTGCGAGTCGACGACCACCTGAAAGTGATTGGCCAGGCGCATATCTATGCCACCGGCGACACCGCCTGGGCCGCGGTCGATGAGCTGGGCAACCACGCCCTGATGACCTGCCAGCACGCCATCCCCATGGGCCGTCACTGCGGCAACAATGCCGCTGCCGACCTGCTGGGTATCGACCCGGTCATCTATCGCCAGCCCAAATACGTCACCTGCCTGGACCTCGGCGACTGGGGTGCGGCCTACAGCGAGGGCTGGGCGCGAGAGCTGAAGTTGCACGGCCAGGAAGGCAAGGCACTCAAGCGCCAGATCAACTCGGTGTGGATCTACCCACCCGCCGCAGACCGGGCACTGGCGCTGGCCGCTGCCGACCCGCTGATCCCGATCGTCTGACACCTGAAAGCGGATAAATCCGTCAAAAAACGACGGATTTGTCCGCACATGTCGTTACATTGAATGACTGGTCAATAATGATGTCGATATGCCATCATTTAAATAAAACATTTCCGAGGGTGAGGCACACACACTAAATCCGCAGCGCATCGAGAGCTGGCACCACCCCCGGTGACCCGGCCTTCCGTCCATGCTCTTGACGCCTGCACGCCACCGTCAAGGAGCATTCCATGCAGTTACGGAATATGAAGATCGGCATTCGCGCAGCCAGCGTATTCGCCCTGTTGGGCGCACTGGTGCTGGGCATGGGCCTGATCGCCCTCTACGAGACCCGGCAAATGGACACGGCCACGGACGAGATCCGTGTCACCTGGTTGCCCGCCGTGGTCGCACTCAGTGAAATCAGCAGCAACCTCGGCCGGGCCCGCGCCGTGACGCTGCGCGCGGCGCTGGATGACAATGACAGCGAGCGCGCACGCAACCTCGAGATGCTCAAAGGCATCAACGCTCAGCTCAAGGACGGCCTCCAGGACTACGACAGCACCATCATCGCCGCCGACGACCGCGCCTTGTTCAATGCCTTCAGCACTGCCCACCAACAGTACGTCGACCTGCAGGCGCAGGTGCTCGACGACATCGCCGCCGGGCACATTGACCAGGCCAGGCAGAAAATCAACGGCCCGCTCACCCTGCACGCCGACAGCATGATGAAAGCCATGGCGGCACTGATCGCCTACAACAGCAAAGGCGCTGAAGTGGCTTCGCAGCGTAGCAGCGATGTCGCGGACCAAGCGTTGACCGCCATCATCGGTTCACTGCTGGTGATCATGCTCGCGCTGGCAGCCATCGCCACGGTGCTGACCCGCAGCATCGTCGTGCCCCTGGCCGACGCGGTGGCCGTGGCCGAGCGCGTGGCCACCGGCGACCTGACCCGCGAAATCCGCGTGATCGGCCGCGACGAACCGGCGCAACTGCTGCGCGCCTTGAGCCGCATGCAAGACAGCCTGCGCGACACCCTGCGCAAGATTGCCGCATCGTCCGACCAACTGGCCTCGGCCTCGGAAGAGCTGCACACCGTCACCGAGGACACCAGCCGCGGCCTGCACCAGCAAAGTGCGGAGATCGACCAGGCCGCTACCGCTGTCAACCAGATGACCGCCGCCGTGGAAGAAGTGGCGAACAACGCGGTGAGTACCGCAGACGCGTCCAAAGGCGCCGACCGCACCACCCGCGACGGTCGCGACCAGGTCAACCAGGCCTTGGCGTCGATCCAGCACCTGGTCGACGACGTCACCGGTACCTCGGCCGAGATCGAACTGCTGGCCAACAACGCCAACGAGATCAGCCGCGTGCTCGATGTGATCGGCGCGATCGCCGGGCAAACCAACCTGTTGGCGCTCAATGCCGCCATCGAGGCAGCACGGGCCGGTGAGGCAGGCCGTGGCTTTGCGGTAGTCGCCGACGAGGTGCGCGCACTGGCCCACCGCACTCAGCAGTCCACGGCAGAAATCGAGCAGATGATCGTGGGTATCCAGACCGGCACCGAGCGCGCGGTAAGCGCCATGCACAGCAGCCAAGGGCGTGCCACGGGCACACTGGAAGTGGCCCAGTCTGCAGGCCAGGCACTTGAGGTGATTGCCGAAGCGATTGCCTCGATCAACCAACGCAACCTGGTGATCGCCAGTGCGTCGGAGGAACAGGCGCAGGTGGCGCGGGAGGTAGACCGTAACCTGGTGAATATTCGCGACCTGGCGATGCAGACGTCGGCGGGTGCGAATCAGACCAGTGCGGCGGCGCAGGACCTGTCGCGGTTGGCGGTGGACCTGAATGGGATGGTTGCCCAGTTCAAGGTTTGACTCAAGATAGCTAGGGCTGCTTTGCAGCCCCAGTTTTGATCATCAGTCGTTCACGCTGACAGCCCGCGCACTGTTAACACTCTGCCCGCGGGTCGCCAGGCAGTAATACAGGGGCACCGTCACCAGCAACCCGATCAGCCAGGACAAATCAGCCCCTTCGACGATGTTCGAATACGGCCCCACATACAGCGCCGTATTGGCAAACGGCAGCTGCACCACGATCCCGCACGCATAGGCAATGATCGCGTGGTGGTTGAAGCGCCCATAAATGCCGCCGTCGGCACTGAAGATCGACGCGATGTCGTACTGGCCCTTCTTGATCAGGTAGAAGTCGATCAGGTTGATCGACGCCCACGGCACCAACACCAGCAACAGCGCCAGGATCAAGCCGATGAACTGGCCGATGAAGTCCGCCGACGCATTCAGCGCCACCAGGCCGCAGCCCACCAGAATCACCGAGGCCAGGATGACCCGCACCTTGATGCTCGGCGTCCACTTGGCAAAGAAGGTCTGGATGGCCGTGACGATCGACAACACCGCGCCATACAGGTTGAGCGCGTTGTGGCTGATGATGTTGAGCAGGAACAACACCATCAGGATCGGGCCGAGCCAGCCGGTGGCTTGCTTGACGGCGTCCATCGCGTCCGTGCCTTCCGGTACGCACAACACCGCCACCGCACCAAAGCTGAAGCACAGGATGGTGCCCAGCGTGGCACCGAAATAGGTGGCCCAGAACGGCTTGGCAATGCCGACTTCTTTAGGCAGGTAGCGTGAGTAGTCGGAGGTGTACGGCGAGAAGCTGATCTGCCAGATGGTGCCCAGCGACACCGTGGCGATGAAGCCCGACAAGTTGAACGCACCGCGGCTGAAGAAGTCGGCCGGCAGCTCCTGGATGAACATCATGATGAACCCGGCCAGCAGCGCCGACCCCATCACCCAGGTACCGATACGGTTGAGGATATGGATGAAGCGATAGCCGATCACGCCAATGGCCGTCGCGCTGAGGGCGCCGATGACGATGGCACCGGGCATCGGCACGCTCGGGGCGATACCGTGGATGGTCTTGCCCGCCAGCACGATGTTGGAAATGAAGAAGCCCACATAGATCAGCGCCGTGAAGAACACGATCAGCAGGGCGCCATAACGGCCGAACTGGCCGCGGCTCTGGACCATCTGCGGAATGCCCAGCTGCGGTCCCTGCGCAGAGGCCAGGGCAATGACCACGCCCCCGAGCAGGTGGCCCAGCACGATAGCGACAAGCCCCCACACCAGGTTCAGGTGGAATACCTGCACCACCATGGCACCGGTGACGATGGGCAGGGGCGCAATGTTGGTGCTGAACCAGAGGGTGAACAGGTCGCGCGCCTTCCCATGGCGCTCGGCAGGTGGAACGTAATCGACCGTGTGATTCTCGACAAACTGGTGTTGCGATGACGGTTGGGACATGGTTTTCAGCTCGAAAGGTCGTTTTTATCTTTGTAAGGAAACCGCGTCTAGGCGGCCTCTCAGCTGCGGACCATATTATGGTATTCCAAACTTTTGACAACACTGATTCGGCTTAAAAAACCCTAACTGATCCGGTTCAGCAGCTGACGCTGGGGCATTGAAGTTCCGCCAAGCCCCCTATCCATGCGGCTTTGCGCCATTCATCGTGATTTTGCTGCGGGGGAAAATTCCGCTTGCAAATCGAGTATTACGGTATACCATCAGACACATCAACGATAAAAACCGCGGACCACCGCAGCCCTTCTGAGGTACATGAGATGATCGACGCAACCGTCTACAAGAACGTCCTGGGCTCCTTCCCGTCCGGCGTTACCGTCATCACCACCCTGGACGACGACGGCTCGATCGTCGGCCTTACCGCCAGCGCCTTCTCCTCCCTGTCGATGGACCCGCCGCTGGTGCTGTTCTGCCCCAACTACAGCTCCGACTCCTACCCTGTGCTGATCAAGCAGAAGCGCTTCGCCATTCACCTGCTTTCTGGTGAACAGCAAGCCGAAGCCTATGCGTTCGCCAAAAAAGGCAAAGACAAAGCCACCGGCATCGAGTGGTCCCTGAGTGCGCTGGGCAACCCGCTGCTGGCCAATGCCACCGCCATCATCGAATGCGAACTGTGGCGTGAATATGAAGGTGGCGACCACGCCATCATGGTCGGCAAGGTGCACAACCTGATCGTCCCCGAGCAAGCCCCGCAGCCGATGATCTACTGCCGCGGCAAGATGGCCAGCCTGCCCGCCTTCGCCTGAAGCACCTAGCCTTATTACTGACGCCTGGCGCGCCAGGCGAGACTTTCAAGCTCCGAGGAAAGCCCCATGAAATTTTCGTTGTTCGTACACATGGAACGTTGGGATGAACAGGTCAGCCACCGCCAGCTGTTCGAAGACCTGACCGAACTGACCCTGATGGCCGAGAACGGCGGTTTCAGCACCGTGTGGATCGGCGAACACCACGCCATGGAGTACACCATTTCGCCAAGCCCGATGCCGCTGCTGGCCTACCTCGCCGCGCGCACCGAGAAGATCCGCCTGGGCGCCGGCACCATCATTGCGCCGTTCTGGAACCCGATCCGCGTGGCAGGCGAGTGCGCCCTGCTCGACGTGATCAGCAACGGCCGCATGGAAGTGGGCCTGGCGCGCGGCGCCTATCAGTTCGAATTCGACCGCATGGCCAATGGCATGCCTGCCACCGACGGCGGCAAGGCCCTGCGTGAAATGGTCCCGGTGGTGCGCAAACTGTGGGAAGGCGACTACGCCCACGACGGCGAGGTGTACAAGTTCCCCACCTCCACCAGCGTGCCGAAACCGTTCAACGCTACACCGCCGATGTGGATCGCCGCCCGCGACCCAGACTCGCACAACTTCGCCGTGGCCAACGGCTGCAACGTCATGGTCACCCCACTGATGAAGGGTGACGAAGAAGTGCTGGACCTGAAAAACAAGTTCCAGGCGGCCCTGGACAACAACCCGGATGTGCCACGCCCACAATTGATGGTGCTGCGCCACACCCACGTGCACAGCCCGTCCGAGCCAGAAGGCTGGAAGGTTGGCGCCCAGGCCATCTCGCGCTTCTACCGCACCTTCGACGCCTGGTTCGGCAACAAGACTGTGCCGGTCAACGGCTTCCTGGAGCCGAGCCCGGAATCGAAGTTTGCCGAAGTGCCGGCGTTCCAGCTGGAAAACATCCGCAAGAACACCATGATCGGCACACCGGAAGAAATCATCGCGCGCATCAAGTACTACCAAGAGCTCGGCGTCGACGAGTTCAGCTTCTGGTGCGACAACAGCCTGCCCCACGCCGAGAAGAAAAAGTCGCTCGAGCTGTTCATCAAGGAAGTGGTGCCGGCGTTCGCCTGAATTCCCTTTGCCTGAAGTAGTTGCGGGATCAGCCCGCTCCCGGGGGCCCTTGCGGCCCGCGTGAGCGGGCTTTTTTTGAAGTTCAGTGACAGCCTGCACCGGCCCATTCGCGGGTAAACCCGCTCCCACAGGTTCCCCACAGCTTTCAAGGCCTGCGCGGTACCTGTGGGAGCGGGTTCACCCGCGAAGAGGCCAGTACAGACACCACAAGATTCAAGGGATCAGCCCACCTTTCGTCCCCTGGCAATAGAAATTTCCAGACACCTATTGCACAACAAATATTATGGTATACCATCAGACAACAAGAGCTGATAACCCTCACCAGGAGCCACCCATGAGTTTCGAAATCCGCAAGATCGTCACCTACTCCGAAGAGACCCGCATCGAAGGCGGCAAGGCCACCGACAAACCGGTGACCATGGTCGGCCTGGCCGTGGTGATCAAGAACCCGTGGGCGGGTCGTGGTTTTGTAGAAGATCTGAAGCCGGAAATCCGTGCCAACTGCTCCGAGCTGGGCGCACTGATGGTCGAGCGCCTGACCGCCGCCATCGGCGGTGCCGACAAGATCGAAGCCTACGGTAAAGCCGCTGTGGTCGGCGCCGACGGCGAAATCGAACACGCCTCTGCCGTGATCCACACCCTGCGTTTCGGCAACCATTACCGCGAAGCGGTACAGGCCAAGAGCTACCTAAGCTTCACCAACAAGCGCGGCGGCCCAGGCACCTCGATCCAGATCCCGATGATGCAGAAGGACGACGAAGGCCTGCGTTCGCACTACATCACCCTTGAAATGCAGATCGAAGACGCCCCGCGTGCCGACGAAATCGTCGTGGTCCTGGGCGCTGCCGACGGCGGTCGTCTGCACCCGCGCATTGGCAACCGCTATATCGACCTGGAAGAACTGGCTGCCGAAAAAGCCAACGCTCAATAACAACAACCAAGACGGGCCGGGGCGTGGCGTGCTTACCCGCCGCGCCCGACCTTCAAGGAGCGCCCTCCATGATTCAGCCTGTCGCTGAACGTACACCGGCCGGGACCAGTTACCTGGACCAAGGCCAGGGCCAACCCGTGGTGCTGATCCACGGTGTGGGCCTGAACAAGGAAATGTGGGGCGGTCAGTTCGTTGGCCTGGCCAACGACTACCGCGTCATCGCTTACGACATGCTCGGCCACGGCCAGAGTGCGTTGCCAGCCGCCGACACCGGCCTGGAAGGCTACGCCGCCCAGCTCGTCGAGCTGCTCGACCACCTGCAGATTGCCCAGGCCACCGTAATCGGCTTCTCCATGGGCGGCCTGGTGGCCCGTGCCTTCGCCCTCAACCACCCGCACAGGCTGTCTGCCCTGGTGGTGCTCAACAGCGTGTTCAACCGCACCCCCGAGCAGAGTGCCGGCGTTATCGCCCGCGCCGCCCAGGCGGCGGAGCTCGGCCCCGACGCCAACGTCGACGCGGCCCTCGACCGCTGGTTCAGCCGTGAATACAAGGCTGCCAACCCGGCGCAGGTCGCCGCCATTCGCCAGGTGCTGGCGAGCAACGACCCGCAGGGCTACCACACTACTTATTCGCTGTTCGCCACCCAGGACATGTACCGCGCCAGCGACCTGGGCAGCATCCAGGTGCCGACGCTGATCGCCACCGGCGAACTCGACTCGGGCTCCACCCCGGCCATGACCCGCCAGCTCGCCGCCAGCATCCCCGGGGCGCACAGTGTGGTCCTCGCCGAGCAACGGCATATGATGCCGGTGGAAGCACCGCGTGAAGTCAACAAGATGCTGTTGGACTTCCTCAAGCAAGCCCGCACCCTCACCGAATCCGCCAAGGGGATTGTTGCATGACCCTCGTACGTTTCCAGATGTGCATCGACGGCCAATGGCTCGATGCCCAGAGCGGCAAGACTTTCGACAGCCTCAACCCGGCCACCGCCCAAGCCTGGGCGCAACTGCCCGACGCCGACGAAGCCGATGTGGAGCTGGCCGTGCAGGCCGCCCAGCGTGCCTTCGAAAGCCCTGCCTGGCGCAGCATCACCGCCACGGCGCGCGGCAAACTGCTGCGCCGGCTGGGCGATCTGATCACCGAGAACAAAGAGCACCTGGCCCAGCTGGAAAGCCGTGATAACGGCAAGCTGATCCGCGAAACCCGCGGCCAGGTCGGTTACCTGCCCGAGTTCTTCCACTACACCGCAGGCCTGGCCGACAAGCTCGAAGGCGGCACCCTGCCGCTGGACAAGCCAGACCTGTTCGCCTACACCGTGCACGAGCCGATTGGCGTGGTCGCCGGGATCATCCCGTGGAACAGCCCCCTGTACCTGACGGCCATCAAGCTGGCCCCAGCCCTCGCCGCTGGCAACACCATCGTGCTCAAACCGTCCGAACACGCCTCAGCGACCATCCTCGAGCTGGCTCGCCTGGCCCTTGAAGCCGGCTTCCCGCCGGGTGTGGTCAACGTGGTCACAGGCTATGGCCCTAGCACCGGCGCGGCCCTGACCCGCCACCCGCTGGTACGCAAGATCGCCTTCACCGGCGGCGCCGCCACGGCCCGCCATGTGGTGCGCAGCAGCGCC
Organism: Pseudomonas sp. PAGU 2196; assembly: GCF_022179005.1. Lineage (NCBI taxonomy): Bacteria > Pseudomonadati > Pseudomonadota > Gammaproteobacteria > Pseudomonadales > Pseudomonadaceae > Pseudomonas > Pseudomonas sp. PAGU 2196. The sequence goes on from NZ_BNTL01000031.1 coordinate 21,640, forward strand.
GAGAACTTCGCCAAGCTGTCGCTGGAGCTGGGCGGCAAGTCGCCAAACATCATCTTCGCCGACGCCGACCTGGACAGCGCCATCAACGGCGCCGTGGCCGGCATTTATGCCGCCTCCGGGCAAAGTTGCGTGGCCGGTTCGCGCTTGCTGGTACAGGACGAGATCTTCGACGAATTCGTCAGCCGCCTGGTCGAGCGCGCCAAGCGCATCCGCATCGGCAACCCACAGGACGACGCCAGCGAAATGGGCCCGATGGCCACCGCCCAGCAACTGGCCGTGGTCGAAGGCCTGGTCGCTGCGGCCAAGGCCGAAGGCGCCAAGCTGCACCTGGGGGGCAAGCGAGCCGAGGTCGAGGGTGACGGCTGGTTCTACGAACCCACCCTGTTCGAGTGCGACAGCAACTCGATGACCATCATGCAGGAAGAGGTGTTCGGCCCCGTTGCCGCGGTCATTCGCTTCAAGACCGAAGAAGAGGCCCTGGCCATTGCCAACGACTCGCAGTTCGGCCTGGCGGCCGGCATCTGGACCCGCGACCTGGGCCGCGCCCACCGCCTGGCCCGTGACGTACGCTCGGGCATCATCTGGGTCAACACCTACCGCGCGGTGTCGGCCATGGCGCCGATCGGTGGCTTCAAGAACAGCGGCTACGGCCGTGAGAGCGGCATCGATTCGGTGCTGGCCTATACCGAGCTGAAGACCGTGTGGATCAACCTGTCCACCGCGCCGATGCCCGACCCGTTTGTGATGCGTTAAGAGGTAGCACGAGATGATCGAACCAGGCATCTACAAAGACGTGATGGGCTCCTTCCCGTCCGGCGTTACGGTGGTCACCACCCTGGACGCCGACGGCGGCATCGTCGGTATCACCGCCAGCGCGTTCAGCGCGCTGTCGATCGAGCCGGCACTGGTGCTGTTCTGCCCCAACTACGCCTCCGACACGTACCCGATCCTGCGTGACAGCAAGCAGTTCGCCATTCACCTGCTGTCTGCCGAGCAAACCGCCGAGGCGTATGCCTTTGCCGGCAAGGGCAAGGAAAAGGCCAAGGGCATCGACTGGCACCTGAGCGAGTTGGGCAACCCGTTGCTGGCCAAGGCCACGGCGATCATCGAATGCGAACTGTGGCGCGAGTATGACGGCGGTGACCACGCGATCATCGTCGGCGCGGTGAAAAACCTGGTGTTGCCGGCAGATCCGGTCACCCCGATGGTCTACCACAAAGGCAAGCTGGGCGCCCTGCCCCCGCTGGGCTGATAACCTTGGGGCTGCCCTGCAGCCCTGTTCCACCCATTTTTTAGGGGCCGCGCTACCCTCTCACCCTTGGTTGCGGCCCCTGTTTTGATTCGGAGCTGGTCAATGAGCAACGAAAAGTACGAGAAAGGCCTGCAGATCCGCACCCAGGTGCTGGGCGAGGACTACGTCAACCGTTCGATCCAGAATGCCGACGAATTCACCAAGCCGCTGCAAGAGCTGGTCACCGAGTATTGCTGGGGCCATGTCTGGGGCCGCGAAGGCTTGTCGCTCAAAGAGCGCAGCATGATAAACTTGGCCATGATTTCCGCGCTCAACCGGCCCCACGAACTCAAGCTGCACATCCGCGGCGCATTGCGTAATGGCCTGAGCCGAGAACAGATTCGCGAGATCCTGCTCCAAGTCGGCATTTATTGCGGCGTACCCGCGGCGGTGGACAGTTTCCGCCTGGCCCGCGAAGCGTTCGCCGAAGCCGATGCGGAGTCAACCCGTTAACAACGGGCTGTTCGAACCACCGTAAGGAGCAGCGCCCGGTTCGGCGTGCTCCGCGGGTTGGCGCAACAGCCTCATAAAGAGCGCACCTGATGAAACGCCAGCCACTCGACGACAGCTTCAAGGTCAACCGCAACCCCGTTACCCTGCGCGAAATCGTGCTCGACAAGCTGCGCGCCGCGATCATGAACTTCCACTTGCTGCCAGGTGACCGCCTGGTGGAGCGCGACCTTTGCGACCGCCTCGGGGTCAGCCGCACCTCTGTACGTGAAGCCCTGCGCCACCTCGAATCCGAAGGCCTGGTCGAGTTCGCCGACGCCAAAGGCCCGCGCGTGGCCATCATTACCCTGGAAGATGCCCGCGATATCTACGAGCTGCGCTGCGTGCTCGAAGGCCTGATCGTCCAGCTGTTCACCCTCAATGCCAAGGCCAAGGACATTCGCGCCCTGGAGCGCGCGCTGGAGGTCAACCGCGAAGCCCTGGAAGAAGGCGAGCTGCAACAGGTGCTCGACTCGGTGCAAGGCTTTTACGATGTGCTGCTGGAAGGCTCCGGCAACCAGGTTGCCGCCCAACAGCTGCGCCAACTGCAGGCCCGCATCAGCTACCTGCGCGCCACCTCGGTGTCGCAAGAAAACCGCCGCGGTGCCAGCAACCGGGAGATGGAAAAGATCGTCGAGGCGATCAAGGGCGGTGACCCACTGGTCGCCCACCAAGCCTCGGTCGATCACGTCCGCGCCGCCGCCAAGGTGGCCCTGGACTACCTGCGCCAGAAGCAGGATGACAACACCAAGGTGCGCGACATGGTCGAGCCCCTGGCCCTCAAAGAGCCACGTATAGAACCCCGCATAGGCCGCTGACCATGCCCAACGCCCCGCGCTACTGCCCGCACTGCACCACGGAACTGGCCCGGGGCGTTCCCACAGGCGACACCCACGAACGCCTGCATTGCACTGGCTGCGGCTACATCCACTACATCAACCCGAAAATCATCGCCGGCTGCATCATCGAGCGCGATGGCAAGTACTTGCTGTGCCAGCGGGCCATTCCACCCCGCCCTGGCACCTGGACCTTGCCCGCTGGGTTCATGGAAGCGGGCGAGACCACCGAGCAGGCGGCGTTGCGCGAGGTGTGGGAAGAAAGCGGCGTGCACGCCGAAATCGTCTCGCCCTACTCGATTTTCAGCGTGGCCAAGATCAGCGAGGTGTACATCATCTTCCGCGCCATCGCCACGCAGGAGACCGGCCAGTTCGGCCCGGAGACACTGGCCTACAAGTTTTTCGAGCCGGACGAAATCCCCTGGGACGAGATCTACTACCCGGCCATCCGGCAGATTCTCGAGCGTTATATCCTGGAACGCCAGGCCGGGGTGTACGGCATCTACATGGGCAATGACGATACCGGCAAGGTGCATTTCATTCGCTGAGCCAGCGCGATTCGGTAGGAGCAGCCTTGTGCTGCGAAGAAGCCGGGGATAACAGCGGAGATCTTCGCTGCTTTCGCTGGCCTCTTCGCAGCACAAGGCTGCTCCTACACGCGAAGAGGCCCGCACAGACGACACAAAGCCCTCGCCAATTCGCTATTCTCGGTGCACCCTTATCCTCCCAGGCAAAAAGGACCGGCAGAGCGCATATGGCGAAATGGCTAGACGGCGGCGGGCTGATGGCCGAGCGCATCCGCCAGCACGATTGGACCCACAGCCCACTGGGCCCGCTCGAGGCCTGGCCGAGCGCGCTCAAGACCTCGGTGGCCTTGTGCCTGGCCTCGCGCTTCCCACAGGCCGTGTTATGGGGCAGCGAGCTGATCACTCTGTACAACGACGCCTTCACCCAGATCCTCGGCAGCAAGCCCCTGGCCCTGGGCCGACCGTTCAGTGAAGTGTGGCAGGAGGCCTGGGGCGAAATCAGCGCCATGGCCGAACGCGCCATGGCCGGTGAGGCGGTCTACATCGAAGACTTTCCCTTGGTCATCGACCGCAACGGTGCCCCCGAACGCGCCTACTTCACCTTCTGCTACAGCCCGATCCGCGGCGAAGACGGCACGGTACTGGGCATGCTAGACACTGTGACCGAAACCACCACCAGCGTGGTCAACAGCCAGCGCCTGAGCTTTCTCGACGGCCTGGGGCGCGAAGTGGCCAATGCCACCGACCCCGAGCGGATCATGGCCATCACCACCCGCATGCTGGTGGAACACCTGCAACTGTCCAGCTGCGCCTACGCGGTGATGGACCCCGACCAGGACGGCTTCAACATCTGCGGCGACAGCGTCGCCCCCGGCTCACCGCGGCTGATCGGCCAATACCGCCTGGCCGACTTCGGTCGCCTGGCAGTCAGCCGACTGCGCGCAGGCGAACCGCTGGTGATCAATGACAACCTCAGCGAACTGGCCGCCGAGGAAGCCGCGACGTTCCAGGCCATCGGCATCACCGCGACCATCTGCATGCCGCTGATCAAGGACGGTCGCCTCACCGCCTTGATGGCTATTCACGACAAGGCGGCCCGGGTATGGACGGGCTATGAACTTCGCCTGATCCGCGAAGTCACCGAACGCTGCTGGTCGCATATCCAACGGGTGCAGGCCCACGCCGAAGTGCGTGAAGCCCTGGCCGCGCTGGAGGCGCTCAACGCCTCCCTGGAGCACCGCGTCGAAGAGCGCACTACCCAGCTGCTGCACACCGAAGCCGTGCTGCGCCAGGCGCAGAAGCTCGAAGCCATCGGCCAGTTGACCGGCGGTGTGGCACACGACTTCAATAACCTGCTGACCATCATCCGCTCGTCATTGCACTTTTTGCAGCGTCCCAACCTGGACGAAGCACGCCGCGAGCGCTACCTCAAGACCATTGCCGACACCGTCGAACGCGGCGCCAAGTTGACCGGCCAACTGCTCGCTTTCGCCCGTCGGCAGGCCTTGAGCCCACAAGTGTTCGAGGCGGGGCCGCGGCTGCAGGCCATGGCCGATATGCTCGATACCGCTACCGGTGCACGGGTTCAGGTGGAAATCGAACTGCCAGAGGCGCCTTGCCATATCCGCGCCGACCTCAGCCAACTCGAAACCGCGATCATCAACCTGATGCTCAACGGCCGCGACGCCATGGCCGGGGAAGGCACCTTGCGCCTGCGCCTTCAGGCCAACCAACGCTTGCCCGGCCTGCGTGGGCAGGCCGGGCAAGCCGGGCCCTTTGCCGCCATCTCGGTAGTGGACAGCGGTGTCGGCATCGCCAGCGAGCTGCTCGATCGCATCTTCGACCCCTTCTTCACCACCAAAGCACCCGGTGAAGGCACCGGGCTTGGCCTGTCCCAGGTGTTCGGCTTTGCCAAGCAGTCCGAAGGCGATGTGGAGGTGATCAGCGCCGAAGGCCAGGGCACGACGTTTACCCTGTATCTGCCGCAAGAAACGCCCTCTGCCGGCCTTGAGGCTTCTGAATAGAGACTACCGTTGCGCGGCCAGTAACCGCGCCACACTCTGTGCCAGCTCGGCACGCCGGTACGGCTTGCGCAGCACTTCGAAGCCTTTGAGCTCGCGCGGTGTCAGGTTGGCGTAGCCGGTAATGATCAACACCGGCAGGTTGGCCTGGCGCTGGCGCATCTGCTGGGCGAAGCGCACGCCGGTCATCTCGGCCATCACATGGTCGGTCACCAGCACATCCGGCACTAGCCCCCGCTCTACCAGCTGCAAGGCCGCCGCCGCACTCTCGGCCTCGATCACTTCGTAGCCGAGGTCGCGCAGTTGCAGCGCTGTGGCATGGCGTACGATCGCTTCGTCATCGACCAACAGCACGTGGTTCTTCCGGCCGGCCAATGGCGCTTCGGCTGTATCGCTGTCGCGGCAGCTTGCCGCCACATCGCTGGTCGGCAGCCACAAGGTCGCCTCGGTGCCCTCACCTGGCCACGAGCGAAGGGTAAAACCGCCGCCCGACTGCACGGCCAAGCCCTGCACCATCGGCAGGCCTAGGCCGGTGCCTTTGCCCACCGCCTTGGTCGAGTAGAAGGGCTCGAAGCAGCGGCGCAGTTGTTCAGCGTCCATCCCACAGCCACTGTCGCGCACCTGTAGCCAGGCCAGCCGCGCCGCGGCCACACCTTCCGGCCTCGGCGGGCCGTTTGCATCGATACCGGCGACGATACTCAACTCGCCGCCGTCAGCCATGGCGTCACGGCCATTGACCACCAGGTTGAGCAAGGCCAGCTCCAGTTGATGAGGGTCGGCCACCACGGCCGGTAGCGCCGGGTCGACCTGCACGTGCACGGCAATGGTCGGCCCCAGCGAACGGGCGATCAGCTCACGCATGTCTTCCACCAGCGCCGCCAGAGATACGGCTTGGGGTTTGAGGGTTTGCCGGCGGGCGAAACTGAGCAGCCGACCGACCAGGTTGCGCGCCCGCTCGGCAGCCTGCAGGCCGCCGTCGATCAGCCTGGGGGCACGCTCGGACTGTGGGTTGCGGCGCATCAATTCGAACGAGGCAATGATCGGCGTGAGCATGTTGTTGAGGTCATGGGCGATGCCGCCGGTCAATTGCCCGATCATTTCCAGCTTGTGGGCTTCGTGCAGCTGCAGCATCGCGGATTCGCGCTGAGCCAGGGCCGACGCCACGCGCTCCTCCAGGCTTTCGTTGAGCAGGTGCAGCGCGCGCTCGGCCCTGGCATGGGTAATCGCCGCCCACGCTTGCTTGGCGCTCTCTTCCACCAGCTGGCATTCGTCTTCAGGGCACAGGTGCGGGGTATGGAAATGCACACTCAGGGTGGTCTCCAGACGGCCAGCGCGCAGGACCGGCACATGCAGGCTGTGAGGCTGCTGCACCACCTGCCCCGCTGCCAGTTGCTCGCGCAACGAAGCACCGAAGCTCGCGTAGGCATGCTGGCCGACGAACGAGGGCAAGCCCTCGGACCAGTCATGTGCTACCTGGAAGTTGCTGCCGTCGCCTTGGTCTTCACCAAAATAGACCCGTGCCGCGCCGAGTCGCCGTGCCAGCCGACTTACTGCGAACGCTTCGATCCGCTCTGCATCACCCAGCGCGGGTAATGCACGGCCCAGTTCCAGCAAAAAGGCCTGGCGCTGCTGGAAGCGTACGCGCTCGGTAGTCTCGGTCACCAGGCACAGCACGCCGCCAACGCTGCCGTCAGCCTCGCGCACAGCGGAATAGGACACATCGAAATAGGCCGTTTCACCCACGCCGTGGCGCTCGATGTAGAAAGGGCGATCCTTGGCCGAGAAAGTCTGGCCGCTCTCGCGCACACCGCGCAGCAACGGCTCCAGGTCGTCCCACAGCTCGCTCCAGTTTTCCTGGGCCGGCCGCCCCAATGCCTGGGGGTGCTTGGTGCCAATGCTCGGCGCATAGGCATCGTTGTACAGCGCCACGTAGGCCGGCCCCCAGAACAGCACGCACTGCGCTTGCGCCGGCAGCAGCGTGCCCATCACCGTCTGCAGGTGCGGCGACCAGGTGTGGGGTGGGCCCACCGGCGAGCCGCGCCAGTCCATCGACTGGAGCAGGCTGCCGACGCTACCGCCGTTGAGCAGAAAGCCCAACGGTGGGTTGCCCGCGTCGGTGGGGGGTTGTTGAAGCGATCTCATGTCAGGGAGGTCCCGGGCACATTGCCATCCATCTGATGGATAGGAGGCCTGCAAGTACCCGTTCGTTCCCTTGCTTTCAGACGTTTTTCAACGGCGCCCTTCAGCCAGCATGCGCAAGGCCAGGCCAGCCAGCACAGTGCCCATCAACCAGCGCTGAACGCGCTGCCACAGGGGCCGCCCGCCAAGGAACATGGCGATGGAGCCGGCCATCACCGCGATCAAGGCATTAACCGAAACGCTGATGGCGATTTGCGTAGACCCGAGCACCAGCGACTGCACCAGCACGCTGCCGTGACCGGGCTCGATGAACTGCGGCATCAACGACAGGTACATGACGGCGATCTTCGGGTTCAGCAGGCTGGTGGCAAAGCCCATGGTGAACAGCCGCCGCGGGCTGTCCGCTGGCAGGTCGCGGACCTGGAATGGCGAGTTACCGCCAGGCCGAAGCGCCTGCCAGGCCAGGTACAACAGGTACAGTGCGCCACCGATGCGCAGCACGTCGTAGGCAAACGGCACCGCCATGACCAGCGCGCTGATGCCCAGTGCAGCGCAGAGCATATAGATGACGAAGCCCAAGGCCACACCACCGAGGGAAATCAACCCCGCCTTTCGGCCCTGGCAGATCGAACGGGAAATCAGGTAGATCATGTTCGGGCCGGGCGTCAGCACCATACCCAGGCAGATCAGCGCGAAGGTCAGCAGTTGGGCGGTGTCGGGCATGGGGCACATCCTGGTTGTGCGAAAAGTAGCGGCGAGTGTATCCGAGCGGCGTCAGCGCCGGTAGCGTCAGCCTAACTGCCCGGCAATCAGCCCCAGGGCCACGGCGATCATCGCCACGCCCGACACGCGCCCGACCATCTTCGCCGCCCCTGGCCGGGTGCTCAAGACGGCCTTGGCGCCGTACCCCACCAGCGAATAGATCACCAGCGAGCTGCACAGGTGCACCAGCCCCAGCAGCAGGATCTGCACCGGCACCGGCCAGCTTGACTGCGGGTCGGTGAATTGCGGCAGCAAGGCCAGGAACAGCAGAAACACCTTGGGGTTGAGCCCGCTCACGCAAAAGCCTTTGAAGGCCCAGCGTGAACCGCTATCGCCAACACCGCCCTGCCCGGCTTCCGGCACCGCCGGGCTGAGCAGCAGGTTGCCGCCCAGCCACAACAAATAGGTGCAGCCTGCCAGGGTCAGCAACGTCAACGCCAACGGGTGCCCCGCCAACAGGCTGCCCACGCCGGCCGCCACGACCAGCGTCGCAAGGAAGTGCCCCGACAACATGCCCGCCACCGCAGGCATCACCCAGCGGCCACGCATGCCCGCCGAGATGGCGTAAGCCCAGTCGGCACCAGGGGTAATCACGAACAGCAACGACACGGCCCAGAACGCCGTCAGCACACTGATTGCCACTTGAATCTTCCTTATGTCTTGGCTTGGTATGCAGAAAGATTACGGATTCCTTCGGGGCATTTTCTTTCGTATATTCCCCGTCATCGCACATATGCTGGAAGATTCTTCTCCATGGACAGAACTGATCGAAAAATCCTTGCCGAGCTGCAAAAAGATGGTCGCTTGTCGGTGACCGAGTTGGCGGATCGCGTGGGCCTGAGCCTGTCGCCCTGCCATCGCCGGCTGAAGGCGCTGGAGGAATCGGGCGCTATCCTCGGCTACCACGCGCGCCTGGCGCCGACTGCACTGGGGCTGAACTTCGCCGCGCTGGTGTTCGTCACCCTGCGCGAGGTGACGCGCCAGCCGGTGGCGGACTTCGAGGCAGCGTTGGCCGAAATCCCCCAGATCGTCGAGGCGCAGCGGCTGTTCGGCGACCCGGACTACCTGCTGCACGTGGTGGCCAAGGACCTGCCAGCGTTTCAGAAGCTGTATGACGAACACCTGACCAGCATTCCCAACGTGAAGCGGTTGAGTTCGACGTTGGTGATGAAGGAAGTGATCCAGGACCGGCTGTTGCCCATGTAGCTGTGCAGGCCTGCTCTGGCCTCTTCGCGGGCAAGCCCGCTCCCACACCGACCGCGTTATGCCCCTATTTACAGGGCATGCGCGAACATTGTGGGAGCGGCCTTGTGCCGCGATGGGCCGCAAAGCGGCCCCAATACAGGCGATGGATAACTTAAGTGAACAGCATTACGGTACAGGCGGACTATTTATCTGCACTGAAAACGCGCACACCGCACCAGCCCGGTTCCCGGCCCTTTCACCCGGAGGGCGCCAACCCCCCAGGCCCAGGCCTTCCAGCCGTATGGCTCGCTCCTTGCTACCACTCGTCCCTTAACCTTTTGTCAGCCTTAGGTTTTTTAAGGTTTATGGGCACATATTTACTAATTTCTCGTTATCCCCGCACCCCCCATCATCCCTCCAACAAGAACGCGTCGCCCTTCGCCGGCACGCACCCGGGCAGTACCCCATGCCCTACCTTGCCTTGGAGTCAGTCATGACCAGTGCAGCCAACTCGGCACCCCTCATAGAAAAACACACGATCGGCTATGTGCCCCCGCAAGACCGCCATGGAAAGGTAAGGGATCTGTTCACACTGTGGTTCGGGGGCAATATCGCGCCCCTGCCCATCGTCACCGGCGCGCTGGGCGTGCAGCTGTTTCACCTGAACCTGGTGTGGGGCATCGTCGCCATCCTCGTCGGCCACCTGGTAGGCGGGGTGCTGATGGCGCTGCACTCGGCCCAAGGCCCCCAGATGGGCATCCCGCAGATGATCCAGAGCCGCGCCCAGTTCGGCACGCTTGGCGCGCTGCTGGTGGTGGTGATCGCCGGGGTCATGTACATCGGGTTCTTCGCCTCCAACATCGTCCTCGCGGGCAAATCGCTGCATGGCGTGGTCGAAGCCGTGCCGGTACCGGTGGGTATCGTCATTGGCGCACTGGGGTCGGGCATCATCGGCATCATCGGTTACCGCTTCATCCATGTGCTCAACCGCATCGGCACCTGGGTGCTGGGCATCGGTATCGTGGTCGGCTTCGGCTATATCTTCACCCACGTGCAAAGTGACGACTTCCTCACCCGCGGCGGTTTCAACCTGGCCGGCTGGCTGGCCACGGTGTCGCTGGCAGCGTTGTGGCAGATCGCCTTTGCCCCGTATGTGTCGGACTATTCGCGCTACCTGCCGGCCGACGTCAAGGTCAGTTCGACCTTCTGGACCACTTACCTGGGCTCTGTGCTGGGCTCGAGCCTGTCGTTCATCTTCGGCGCGGTCGCGGTGCTGGCAATCCCGGCCGGCATGGACACCATGGACGCGGTGAAACTCGCCACCGGCACCCTGGGCCCGATCATGCTGGTGCTGTTCCTGCTCAGCGTGATCAGCCACAACGCCCTCAACCTGTATGGCGCGGTGCTGTCGATCATTACCCTGATCCAGACCTTCGCCTACCGCTGGATCCCCACCGCCAAAAGCCGTGCGGTGCTGTCGCTGATCGTCCTGGCGGCTTGCAGTGTGGTGGCCGTGTGCGCATCGAAGGACTTCATCGGCCATTTCGTCGACATGGTGCTGGTGCTGCTGGTGGTGCTGGTGCCATGGACGGCGATCAACCTGATCGACTTCTATGCCATCCACAAGGGGGACTACGACATCCAGTCGATCTTCAAGGTCGATGGCGGTATCTACGGGCGTTACAACCCGCAAGCGCTGGTGGCCTACGCCGTGGGCATCGTGGTGCAGATCCCGTTCATGAACACGCCGCTGTATGTCGGGCCGGTTTCCGAGCACATCAACGGGGCAGACCTGTCGTGGCTGGTGGGGCTGGCGATTACCTCGCCGTTGTACTGGTGGCTGGCTAGCCGCGACAGTGCCTATCGTCGCCGGCAAGTGAGTGCCAAGCTGGCCATGGGGCACTGATTCATCCTGTACTGGCCTCTTCGCGGGCAAGCCCGCTCCCACAGGAATACCGCAGGGCCCGGAATCTGTGGATCCCCTGTAGGAGCGGGCTTGCCCGCGAAGAGGCCGGTACAGACACCTTGTAGTCAGAGGTTATAAGCCCGCTCATTGTGCTCCGCCAGGTCCAGCCCCTGCTCTTCCTCCTCCCGGCTGGCCCGCAGCCCGACAGTCAGCTTGATGGCGCCCAGAATCGCCCAGCTCACCACAAAGCAATAAACAAAGGTAAAGGCCACGCCTTTCAGTTGCACCAGTGCTTGCCCAAGGGGCGTAATGCCTTCCACATAGCCGCCCAACGACGGCGCGGCAAACACCCCGGTCAATAGCGCGCCAACCATCCCGCCCACGCCATGCAGGCCGAACACGTCGAGGCTGTCGTCATACCCCAATGCCTGCTTCAGCCGGGTCACCGCGAAGAAGCAGATAGCCCCCGTCAGCAAGCCGATCACCAGCGCCCCCAACGGCCCGACAAAGGCGCACGCCGGCGTGATGCCAACCAACCCGGCCAACGCACCTGAGGCCGCCCCCAGTGCAGTGGGCCGCCCATGCATGAGCTTTTCGGTAATCAACCAACCGACAATCCCTGCGCAGGCAGCCACCATGGTCGCCAGCATCACCACCCCTGCCCCTTCGTTGGCCGCAAGACCCGAGCCCACGTTGAACCCAAACCAGCCCACCCACAGCAAACCGGCACCTACCAGGGTGAAGCCGAGGTTGTGCGGCGGCATGGCCACCTGTGGGTAGCCCTTGCGCTTGCCTAGCATCAACGCTGCAGCCAGCGCCGCCACACCGGAGTTGATGTGCACTGCGGTGCCGCCGGCAAAGTCCAGCACGCCCCAGTTGACCATCAATGCCCCTGGCCCGCCCCAGACCATATGGGCAATCGGTGCGTACACCAGGACGAACCAGGCGCCCATGAACAACAACGAGGCACTGAATTTCATGCGTTCGGCAAAGCCGCCGGCAATCAGCGCAGGCGTGATGATCGCGAAGGTCAGCTGAAATACCGCGAAGACACCTTCCGGGATGGTCCCTACCAGGCTGTCATGGCCGATGTTCAGCATCAGCGCCTTGTCCAGGCCGCCGATAAAACTGTTGAAGGTCAGTTGGCCTTCAACCATACCGCGGGTATCCACTACCAGGCTGTAGCCGAACAGCACCCAGAGGATGCCGATGAGCCCGGCCACGGCGAACAGCTGGGTGAACACCGAAAGAAAGTTCTTGGCCCGCACCATGCCGCCGTAGAACAGCGCGAGGCCCGGGATGCACATCATCAGCACGAACATCGCCGCACAGATCATCCAGGCGGTGTTGCCGGTGTCCAGGGTGGGCTCGGCGGCGTGGGCCAACGGCGTCAATGCCAACAGCACAACAGCAAGGGCAAGCTTCATGGAGTCACTCCTGTGCGAATGGGGATGCATCGGGGGCTGCTTCGCAGCCCTTTCGCTCCTGCAACGGACCGCGATCAACTGTAGGAGCGGCCTTGTGTCGCGAAAGGGCCGCAAAGCGGCCCCAGAAAGTTGAATCAGTACTGAGCCTGGCCTGGTACCCAGGCAGTACCGGCCAGGGGCACCCGGGCCATGGCAGCCGCCTCGACGGTCAGCGCCACCAGGTCCTCAGGGTCCAGGTTGTGCAGGTGCGACTTGCCGCAGGCACGGGCCATGGTCTGCGCCTCCAGCACCAGCACGCGCAGGTAGTTGGCCAGGCGCCGGCCGGCCTCTACCGGGTTCAGGCGCTTGGCCAGTTCCGGGTCCTGGGTGGTGATACCGGCTGGGTCGCGGCCGTTCTGCCAGTCATCGTAGAAACCGGCGGCCGAGCCAAGTGCCTTCAACTGCGCATCCAGGCGCGGGTGGTTGTCGCCCAGGGCGATCAAAGCAGCGGTGCCGATGGCTACCGCGTCAGCGCCCAGGGCCATGGCCTTGGCCACATCGGCGCCGTTGCGGATGCCACCCGAGACAATCAGCTGCACCTTACGGTGCATGCCCATCTCCTGCAGCGCCTGCACCGCCTGCGGGATGGCCGGCAGGATCGGGATGCCGACGTGCTCGATGAACACTTCCTGGGTCGCGGCAGTACCGCCTTGCATGCCGTCGAGCACGATTACGTCAGCGCCGGCCTTCACCGCCAGCTTGACGTCGTAGTACGGGCGGCTGGCACCGATTTTCACGTAGATGGGTTTTTCCCAATCGGTGATCTCGCGCAGCTCGGCAATCTTGATCGCCAGGTCATCCGGGCCGGTCCAGTCCGGGTGGCGGCAGGCACTGCGCTGGTCTACGCCGATCGGCAAGGTGCGCATGCCGGCCACGCGCTCAGTCACTTTCATGCCCAGCAGCATGCCGCCACCGCCCGGCTTGGCGCCCTGGCCGAGGACGATCTCGATGGCATCGGCCTTGCGCAGGTCGTCCGGGTTCATGCCGTAGCGAGACGGCAGGTACTGGTACACCAGGTGCTGCGACTGGCCCCGCTCTTCCGGGGTCATGCCACCGTCACCGGTGGTGGTGCTGGTGCCGGCGATGGTCGCACCGCGGCCCAGGGCTTCCTTGGCGTTGGCCGACAGCGCGCCGAAGCTCATGCCAGCGATGGTCACCGGGATCTTCAGGTGGATCGGCTTTTTGGCAAAGCGGGTGCCCAGCACCACGTCGGTGCCGCATTTTTCGCGGTAGCCTTCCAGCGGGTAGCGCGACACGCTGGCGCCGAGCAGCAGCAGGTCATCGAAGTGCGGCACGCGGCGCTTGGTGCCACCGCCGCGGATGTCATAGATGCCGGTTTCGGCGGCACGCTGGATTTCCTGGATGGTCAGGCGATCGAAGGTGGCCGACTCACGCAGTACCGGGGGGAATTGCTCGCTCATGGGGTTGCTCCTGGATCAGTACGCGGAGGCGTTGTCGACTTTGAAGTTGTACAGCTGACGGGCCGAGCCATACCGTTTGAAATCGGCGGCTTTATGGTCGAGGCCCGCGTCGTTCAGCAGCGTTTGAAGCTCTTGCAGGTGCTCGGCGCGCATCTCTTTCTCGATACAGTCCGAACCCAGCGACTGGACCGTGCCCTTGACGTAGATGCGCACCTCGTACAGCGAGTCGCCCAGCGCATCGCCGGCGTCGCCGCACACCACCAAACGCCCGGCCTGGCCCATGAAGCAGCTCATGTGGCCAATGCTGCCGCCGACCACGATGTCGACGCCCTTCATGGAAATACCGCAACGGGCACCGGCGTCGCCCTCGATCACCAGCAACCCGCCGTGGGCGGTTGCACCGGCGGCCTGGGAGGCACTGCCCTTGACCCGCACCGAGCCGGACATCATGTTTTCCGCCACGCCCACGCCCACATTGCCGTGCACCGTAATGTTGGCTTTCTGGTTCATGCCGGCGCAGTAGTAGCCGGCATGGCCGTCGATCTCTACCGAAACGTCTTCGTTGATGCCGACAGCCAGGTTGTGTTTGCCGTCGGGGCGCGTCACGCGCCACTCACGGTCTTGCACCTCACCGTGCAGGGACTGGTTAAGGACACGCACCGAAGTGCTGGAAAGGTCGATCGTCTTCATAAGGTTCTCCAGAGGTTCGGTGGCAGGTCAGGCGCTTTCGCGCTCCCAGACGTACAGGGTGGCCGGCGCCGGCTCCCAGACCTTGGCGTTTTCAATACCGGGCAGGCTGGCCAGGGCCTGGTACTCGGAGGCCATGGCAACGTAGTCGTCGGTTTCAGCCAGCACCGCTGGCTTGCAGGCGATCGGGTCGCGAATCACCGCGAAGCCGTTGCGGGTGCCGATGGCAAAGGTGAAGAACCCGTCCAGGTCTTGCAGAGCCCCGTCCAAAGCCTTGGCCAAGGTATCGCCCTGCTGCAGGCGCCAGGTCAGGTAGCCGGCAGCCACTTCGGTGTCGTTGTCGGTCTCGAAGCTGATGCCTTCACGCTTGAGTTCCTGGCGCAGGCGGAAGTGGTTGGACAGCGACCCGTTGTGCACCAGGCACAGGTCGGCGCCGGTGGAGAACGGGTGGCTGCCCTCCAGGGTCACCGCGCTTTCGGTGGCCATGCGGGTGTGGCCGATGATGTGGCTGCCCTTCATGCCGGCCAGGCCGAAGCGGCTGGAAATCTCAGCCGGCAGGCCCATGCCCTTAAGGATTTCGATGCTCTGCCCGGCGCTCATGATGCGCACTTCAGGGGCCAGCTCGGCCAATGCAGCACGGGCGGCGGCTTCCGTGGTGTGCACCTTGAGCACGGCGGCGCTGGCGTTCTGAAACCAGTCCAACGAACAGCCCAGGCGCCCTTCCAGTTGCCCCATCAAGCTGACCCACGAATAGCCCCCATCAAGAGCCTGCAACGTCAGTTTTACCCAGCCGTCGGCCACTTCGTCGCCGTAAATGGCAAAGCCGGCGCTGTCAGGGCCACGGTCGGTCATGGCGTGCAGCATGGGTTCGAAGAGCTTGCCGAGCTGGGCTTCCAGCTCAGGCTTTTTCAGGTACAGACCTACGATTCCACACATGGTGATGCTCCTTACTAGGCAGTGGGCGACCGCTGTTTTGAGGGCCGCCCAAGGGATGGGGGCGGTTAGAAAAACTCGGTGTAACGCTGGATTTCCCAGTCGGAGACGTGGCGGCAGTACTCCACCCACTCCATGCGCTTGAGCTTGATGAACTCGTCGACGATCTCGGCGCCGAGCACCTCGCGGAACAGGGGGTCGGCCTCGAGCGCGTCGGCGGCTTCCTTGAGCGATTGCGGCAGGGTCTTGATACCGCGTGCGGCGATTTCTTCGAGGCTCAGGGTGTAGAGGTTCTCGTTGCACATCTCGCCTGGGTCGAGCTGGCGGTCGATACCATCCAGGCCAGCAGCGATGATCGCGGCAGTGACCAGGTACGGGTTGCAGCCCGCGTCCGGCAGGCGGAACTCAAGGCGCCCGTAGGGAATGCGGACCATCGCCGAGCGGTTGTTGGCGCCCCAGGCAACGAAGGCTGGGGCCCAGGTCGAGCCGGACAACGAGCGGCCAACCACCAGGCGTTTGTAGGAGTTGACGGTCGGCGCCGCGAAGGCACACAGCGCCGGGCCGTGGGCCATCAGGCCCGCGGCGAAGTGGTACGCCAGCTTCGACAGGCCCATGCCGCTGCTGTCGCTGGCGTCATGGAACAGATTCTTGTTGGTGCTGCTGGCCAGCGACAGGTGGAAGTGCATGCCATTACCCGCGCGCTTGGGGTCGGGCTTGGGCATGAACGAGCAAATCATCCCCAGGTCGTTGGCGATTTCGCCGGCCGCCATGCGGAAGAACGTGAAGCGGTCGGCCGACTCCATGGCGTCGCTGTAGGTGTAGTTGATCTCGAACTGGCCGTTGGCGTCTTCGTGGTCGATCTGGTAGATGTCGAAGCCCACGGGTTGCAAGGCTTCGGTCAGGCGCTCCAGAAACAGCCGCGAACGCGACAGGCCCTTGTAGTCGTAGCACGGCTTGTCGAGGTTGTCGGAGGCATCCACCAATTGCAGCTTGCCGCCTTCGTCACGGCGGAACAGGCTGAACTCGGGCTCAAGCCCGGTGTTCAGCGTCCAGCCCTTGTCGGCCAGGCGCTGCACCTGCTGCTGCAGAACGTAGCGGCTGTCATAAGGCCAGGGCTGGCCGTTGACATGGCCGACGCACACCACCCGGCCATAGCCGGGCTGCCAGGGGACCGGGATCAACGTGGCCAGGTCACCCCGGGCCATGAAGTCCGGGCCGTGTGGCTCCATGCCCATGCCGCAGATGGCGAACCCGGCAAAACCGGCGCCCTCCTCGGCCACCATCTTGAGGCCCGAGACCGGCACCGATTTGGTCTTTGCCGAGCCATGGATGTCGACAAACTGCGCCAGCACATACTTGATGCCGTGCTGATCGAGGGTGCGCTGGGTTTCTGCTGGCAACATGGGTTGAACACTCCTGGGTAAGGGGCTGTTTTTAATTCCGTATGGGAAACTTACTTTCATCAGAGGAATGCAAAGCGCTTGCCAGGTTTACCTCCACCGGCCTTTTCGCGGCGGTTCGGCGCGAAGAGGCCAGCCGCCATTACCCAGGAAATTCCGTTGTAGATATGGGAAACTTGTTTTCACCTGAGGAAAACGGCTGCCACCGCAGCAGCATTTCGCACTTTCTCAGTGCGAAATCTTTATTCTTGAACTGAAACCGTGCAGGACATTAGATGCCGACCGAAACCCAACCGCGCCTTCGCCTGGAGCAGTACCTGGGCTTGCAGATCAAGCGCCAGCGCCAGGCCCAGTCCCTCAAACTCGCCGATGTGGCGCGCATCGCCGGTATCAGCCAAGGGATGCTGAGCAAGATCGAGAACGCCCAGGTGTCCACCAGCCTCGATACCCTCAGCCGCCTGTGCGATGTGCTGGGTATGCCGATGGCCAAGCTGTTCAGCCAATACGACCAACCTGACGGCAATGCACTGCTGGTAAAGGCCGGTGAAGGGCTGGAGGTGGTGCGCCGGGGTACGGAAAAGGGCCACACCTATCATTTGCTCAATCACGCCAGGGGCCCGAAGAAGCACTTCGAGGCCTACATGGTGAGCATGGATGACGCCAGCGAAGAGTTCCCGACCTTCGCCCACCCAGGCACGGAGTTTCTGCATTTGCTGGAGGGTGAACTGGTGTACCGCCACGGCAACCAGCTCTATCACATGCACGCGGGTGACAGCCTGACCTTTGATGGCGAAACCCCGCACGGGCCGGAGCAGCTCGTGCAGGTGCCCATCCGCCTGCTGTCGATCATGAACTACGGCGAAGAGTAAGGCGGTGCGGCGCGACAACGATCAATGTCGCGATCAGACAACCAGACGTCGCCCGCGACCGGCCTCGCAACCCTGTATACAAAAATAATACACACATCAGCCAGCCCCGCGCCGTGGGCTGGCAGACGCAGTAATTGCGAGTAAACAGCCTCGCTTCACAATTCCAACGCTGTGGCGCCTTTTTGCACCGGGCAATTCGTCCGGGCTCATAACGATAAAACTCCCAGTTTTGAAGACCCGCGACGCGTCGGCCGGGAGTGCTTGCGCGCGCACATTGTGAAGAATTTGACTGCCATGATCGCTACCTTCCTCCCCGTAGCCGGTGCCTCCACCGGCCACCGCAACGCGCTGCTCGTTGCCCACATCGCCGCCGTCCTGTTCGGCCTGACCGGCATCCTGGGCCACTTGATCGAAGCCGACGCCAGCATCATCACCTTCGGCCGCGCCACCTTTGCCTTCATTGCCCTGGGCTTCGTCGCCGGGCTCAAGGGCACCCGCCTGCTCGACGCCCTGACCTTTCGCAACCTGCCAATCCTCGGCCTGACCGGCGCGCTGCTGGCTGCCCACTGGGTGACCTTCTTCATTGCCGTCAAGGTCGGTGGGGTGGCCGTGGCGACCCTGGGCTTTGCCAGCTTCCCCGCCTTTATCGCCATGATCGAGCGCGGTGTGTTCGGCCAACGCATTGGCGCTACCCAAGGTTTGTTATTGCTGATGGTGACGGCAGGCCTGGTGCTGGTCGTGCCCACCTTCGACCTGCTCGACAAAGGCACTGTCGGCCTGCTGTGGGGTTTGGGGTCTGGCCTTGCCTTCGCCTTGCTGACGGTCGCTAACCGCCGCCGCGCATCGAGCATGAACGCGATGCAGGTGGCGTTCTGGCAGAACGTGGTCGTGGCCGCGCTGGTGGCACCGTTCGCCTTTACCCACTTGGGCAGCACCAGCCTGGGTAGCCACGACTGGGTCAACCTGGCGCTGCTGGGCGTGTTCTGCACCGGGCTGTCGCAGTTCCTGTTCGTCAAGAGCCTGGAAGGCCTTGAGGCGCGTACCGCCGGCATGATCATCGCGCTGGAGCCGGTGTATGCGATTCTTGGGGCGTGGTGGTTGTTTGGCGAGCAGCCGAGTGTGCGCATGGCGGCGGGGGCGGCGTTGATCGTGTTGGCGACGCTGCTGGCTGCGGCGCGCAAGGCGCCGGCGGAGCACGGTGATACCAGCCGCTGCGCGCATTGATGCTAGCGTGTTGCCTGCATGCATCGAATGGCGCATGCACAATACCTGTGGAATTTGCCCGCGAAGCAGCCGACGCAGTGGATTGCACCGGCTTCCTCAAGCATCCCAGCGCCACATTCAATAAATTCAGAACGGAAATCTTCGCCAACAGATACGATGGCAGGCCGCTTCGATCTCTTCCAAGCTCTCCGCTCACTCTTCCGGAAATAGAGAACTATATGGCGGGGGGGCATCTGAGTGACGTCGAATACTCTGATTATCATCCGCAATGACAGGAGAATTACTTGAAAATTGAGCATTAAGAGCGCGCATATCCTCGTAATATCTTCTGTATATTGCCGGGTCACCAGGCTCACCAATTGATACACCCGTCAGCCAATCCCAAACCTTCCCCAGCGAGCTTCTTTCTGGCAAACCATATTTAGACTTCCCCATCCACCCGCTTCCAGCATCGACACGATATTTTCCGTCCAGCACTGGCACGAAAGGATTTACACCGGAATAATAAATATTATTATTTACATTACTAAAACCCACATAATAGGTTTTGCGGTTTTTGATACTGTAGAACTCAGCAGCATATTGTTCACTCCTGGGAAAATCATTCTTCATGATTTGTTCATGAACATGTTTTAGCATTCGCCTCATGCTCCCCGGCAGCCCTATATCCGCCATTACTTGACTGGTACCCGTTGGCACTTTTCGATGAAAATTCCAAATGGATGATCGACCTGAAGGGTCTGCTCGATTTACAGGATCACCGACACAATAAACGTATGCATTCAGTCCTCCCTTACCGAAGGGGCTAGCCTTATCAGCGCTGAGAAAACGTCTGAGGGCAGGGCTATAGTACCTATAGCCAATACCCAATGGGGAACATTCACTTAGTAAATCAAATGGTTCCCCATTGAACCCGACTATCGCAACTTCTTTTTCTGTCGATAAACCGTATGGACAGTAACTCGCCCCACTGGCTTCCTGAGCACCGCGTGCCGCAAGTATCGAGCCCCCCCATCAACCTGCAACAGTTTGACTGTCCCTTGCAACTGTGCGACCCCCTGACGCCCTGCAACCATAAGTCGCACGTTCCCCAGGCCCATTTGACAAACCCTTTGAGCGTTGGCATAAAAAAACATTAATGCCGCAGGCTTATTCATTGGTCCCTCATAAGATAGCCTTATCACTGAAGCCCACTCTATGTGTATTACGGCTTTCGCGAACCTAGCAATTTTACCAGGTCCATCGGAACGTTCACTGCGGGTTCTTCCGCCGCAAACGACTAAAAATAGTCATACTTACCGCAATGGGAGGCAATGCCTCTAGAATTGCTCGACTTAGCCCCTACTGCAACAAACTGCGGTCAAACATGAATGGCCGCTCCCCCTGCGGCGTGTACTGAAACAACTGCTGCGGCCTACCCAGCTTTGGCTGGTTCTTCTCCCCGGTATCCCTCACCCACCCCAGCTCGCGCAAGCGCTCCAGGCGTTTGCGCAGCGAGGTGTTGTTCACCGCCTGCCCCAGGCACGCCTGAACCGCCCCCAAGGCATCGAGCACGGTGAACTTCTCGGCCAGCAGGTACAGCGGCAAGCTGCTATACACAGTCTTCGCCGCCAGCCGTTCGCGGGCGCGCTCCACCAGCAAGTTGTGGTCGAAGGGCAAGAGCACCTTGCGCCCCAGCACGCTGTCCATATCGACAAACGCCAGCTGCTCACCTTCAACGGTCTGCCCAGGGGCGAGCAAGGCCAGGTAGTAGGTGCTCAGCGACCAGCCACGCGGGTCACGGAACGCATTGCCTTCGGTACCCACCTGTTCCATGTAGCACGGCGCCACCCGGGCCTTCTCCCGCAAAGCGCGGTCGGCCGCGCCCTCCAGGCTGGTGTCGGGGATACGGCCGTTGACGATCACACCCGGCAAGGCCCACTGGCCGGCGTGCGGTTCGCGCTCACGGCGGTGCAACAACACTTGCAGATGCTGGGCTTCAGGGGCCATGCGCAAGGCGACGATATCGACGCTGGCCAAGACTTCAGTGCTACTCAAGGGAACGCTCCACGCTTCAGTAACTCAATAATCCACCAGAGCAGTTAAGTAGCACAAGGGGCTTTTTTTCATTAGCTAGTGCTTGACACACTTAATGCACCAGGTGGAATATATAGCCATGCCAGCGAGGAGAGCACCATGAAGATCGCCAGTTTCGATGTCGACGCGCAAAACGGCTTCACCGCCAACGCCCCGCAGGAGCTACCCGTGCCCGAGGGCGATGAAATCGCCGCCGACCTCAACGCCATGGCCCTGCGTGCAGACCTGCGCCTGGGCAGCAAGGACGCTCACCCGGCCAATGCGGCCTGGGTGGTTGCCGACCCGGCCCAGATGCTGCAACCGCTGCCGCTGGCCAATGCCGACCTGACCTGGGTCAGCCACTGCGTGCCAGGCACACCGGGCTTCGAACTGCTGCCTGGCCTGCCCGCCCCCATCGATTACGACTACTTCGTGTGGAAAGGCGTCGAACCCGACCTGCACCCCTATGGCGCCTGCTACCACGACCTGGCCGAACGCCGCTCCACCGGGGTGATCGAATACCTCAAGGTGCAGCAGGTGGGCGCCGTGATCGTCGGCGGCCTGGCCCTGGACTACTGCGTCAAGACCACCGCCCACCAGTTGCGCCGGGCCGGGTTCCAGGTGTTGCTGTACCTGCCGGCTTGCCGCGCCCTTACCCAGGCCGGCGCCATCGCTGCCTGCGGCGCATTGGCCGCCGAGGGTGTCATCCTCTGCGGCGACGAAGCCGCGCTCGACTACCAACTCTCGCTGATCAAGGAAGACCGCCCATGAGTGACAGCGTTTTCGGCCCGCGCATCATCCAGAACCTGCTGGACACCGACTTCTACAAGATCACCATGATGCAGGCGGTGCTGCACAACTACCCCAACGCCGAGGTGGAATGGGAATTCCGCTGCCGTAACGGTGAGGACCTCTCCCCGTACCTGGCAGAAATCCGCTACCAGGTCGAGCAACTGGCCGATGTCACCGTCACCCACGACCAATTGGCCTACCTCGAAAAAATCCCGTTCATCAAACCGGACTTCATCCGCTTTCTGAGCCTGTTCCGTTTCAACCTGCGCTACGTGCAGGTCGGCCTGGATGACGCCGGGCAGCTGGCAATCCGCGTGCGCGGGCCGTGGCTGCACGTGATCCTCTACGAGATCCCGCTGCTGGCAATCATCAGCGAAGTGCGCAACCGCTACCGCTATCGGGAAGTGGTGATGGAACACGTGGGCGAGCGGCTGTACCAGAAGCTTGACTGGCTCAAGGCCGAAGCGAGTGCCGATGAGCTGGCAGGCTTTCAACTGGCCGATTTCGGCACCCGACGGCGCTTCTCGTACCGGGTCCAGGAGCAGGTCGTGCACATCCTCAAGCGCGACTTCCCTGGCCGCCTGGTCGGCACCAGCAACGTGCACCTGGCCCGCGAATTGGAACTCAAGCCCATCGGCACCATGGCGCACGAATGGTTCATGGCCCACCAGCAACTGGGCCCGCGCCTGGTCGACAGCCAGGCCGCTGCGCTGGAATGCTGGGTACGGGAATACCGCGGGCTACTGGGCATCGCGTTGACCGATTGCATCACCATGGACGCGTTCATGGGGGATTTCGACTTGTACTTCGCCAAGCTGTTCGATGGCCTGCGCCACGACTCGGGCGACCCGCTGGCATGGGCAGAAAAGGCCATTGCCCACTATGAAAAACTGGGGATCGACCCGCGAAGCAAAACGCTGATCTTCTCGGATGGGCTGGATTTCGCCAAGGCGCTTGGCCTGTACCGCGCACTGCATGAGCGGATTAACGTGAGCTTTGGCATCGGCACCAACCTCACCTGCGATATCCCAGGGGTGGAGCCGATGAACATCGTGATCAAGATGACGGCGTGCAATGGGGCGCCGGTGGCGAAGATTTCCGACAGCCCGGGCAAGACCCAATGCCGGGACGAGAACTTCGTGGCGTATCTCAAGCACGTGTTCAAGGTGGGTTGATACCGCCGGGAGAGGCCAGCGTCGCTAACCGTCTTTGGGCTCGCCCACACACAACTCCATGAACCGCGCCGCCGCCCGCGACGGCGTGGCGGCATGGGGCATCAAGATGGAAAAGCGCCTGACCAACGGCTGCGGCGTAATGCGCAGCCGCCGCAACACGCCATCCTCATGGCGAATCGACATGGCCGACACAAAGCCAATCCCCATACCTGCCCGCACCGCTTCCTTTACCCCTTCCACACCGGCGATTTCCATCGCGACGCGCATTGCCACGCCACTGCGGGCAAACGCCCGCTCGACAATCTGCCTCACCCCTGAGCCACTCTCGCGCAGCACCAGTGGGTAGGCCCCCAAGGATTCCAAGGTCTGCGCCTCGTCACCGGCCAACGGATGAGTACTGGGCACGATCGCGACGATCTCATCCTCACGCCACGGCGTTACCCCGGTGCCCAACGGCAACTCCTGCCCGGGAGGCCCTTCGATCAAGGCGATATCGACACTGCCCAGCGCGGCGACAATTTCAGCCGTGTTGCCATTGGAGGTGCTCACCGACACGTCTGGGTAGCGTGCGTGGAAGTCGGCGATCAGGTACGGCAGCAGGTAGCTGGCCGGCGTGGTACTGGCGCCGATGCGCAAGGTGCCGCGCTCCAGGCCGCGCATGGCCTCGCGCAGGGCCTGGGCCTGGCGGAAGGTATCGCGCAGGCGCTCGGCATGGGCCAGCAACTGCTCACCTGCAGCCGTGAGGCGCACCCCGCGCCCCGCGCGTTGGTAAAGGGGCTCACCGAAAGCCTCCTGCAGCAACTTGAGCTGCCCGGACACAGCGGGCTGCGACAGGTGCAACGCCTGGGCCGCGTGGCTGATGTTGCCATGCTCGGCGACGGTGGCGAATGTTATCAGCTGTTCTGGGGTCATGAATTCAAAATATCAGCTAAACGGATACTTCACATCCTAAATTACGATTTTTTATAAGCTTATAACCAGATTAACGTAGGCCTTGTCGAAATACCTTTCCCGGAGGACTCACATGGCCACGGTTCCATCCCACCCCGCCTACGCGCCTACCCTCTCTACCCGAGGGCGGCTCAATGGCATTTTGTTTGTGGCGCTGTTCGCGCTTGCTGTCACCCAACTGGCAGCCTTGCCCGCCATCGCCAACCTGGGCATCAGCCCGCTGATCGTCGGTATCGTTGCCGGTGCCCTGTACGGCAACGCGCTGCGCGATGGCGTGCCGGCGAGCTGGGCGGCGGGCATCAACTTCTCGGCCCGCGGGCTGCTGCGCATCGCCGTGGCCTTTTTCGGCCTGCGGGTCAGCCTGCAGGAAATCGCCGAAGTCGGCTGGTCTGGCCTGACGGTTTCGCTGCTGGTGGTGGTCAGCACCCTGCTGATCGGGCTCTGGTGCGGCATGAAGCTGCTCAAGCTGGACCGCGACACCGCGTTGCTCACCGCTGCTGGCAGTGCCATTTGCGGCGCCGCTGCAGTACTTGCGTTCGAGTCGGCGCTGCGCAGCGCCCCGCACAAGAGTGCCATGGCCGTTGGCAGCGTGGTGCTGTTCGGCACCCTGTCGATGTTCCTTTACCCCTTGGCGATCAATGCCGGCTGGCTGCACCTGGATACCCTGGGGGCGGGCCTGTTCCTGGGCGGCACAATCCACGAAGTGGCCCAGGTGGTAGGTGCAGCCAGCAACGTCAGCCCCGAGGCGACGCACATCGCCACCATCGTCAAGATGACCCGGGTGATGCTGCTGGTGCCGGTGCTGCTGGTGGTAGGCCTGTGGATCAGCCGCTCGCGCCAGCCGGGCCAGGCGCAAGGCAACGGCCGCATCGCCATGCCTTGGTTCGCTTTCGGCTTCCTGGCGCTGGTGCTGGTGAACTCGCTGCAGGTGCTGCCTGGCAGTGTGACCCAGGCGATCAATAGCCTCGACACCTTTGCCCTGACCATGGCCATGACGGCGCTGGGGATGGAGACACGCTTCAGCCAGATCCGCCAGGCAGGGCCACGGGCGCTGCTGACCGGGGCGATACTGAACCTTTGGCTGGTGGGGGGCGGGCTGGCAATTACGCTGGGTGTGCAAAAGCTCTTCGCATGACTTATGGTGTTGTCTAAGAAGGATGTTTTACCTGCACAGGAAAGACTTAGATGCCCCAACGCCATGTCATAAATGCATCCGTCAGCCCCAAAGGCAGCCTGGAGACGCTGTCGCAACGTGAAGTCCAGCAACTGAGCGAAGTCGGTACCGGTAGCCTCTACACCCTGTTCCGCCAGTGCGCGCTGGCCATCCTCAACACCGGCGCGCATGTCGACAATGCCAAAACCATTCTCGAGGCCTACAAGGACTTCGAGGTGCGTATCCACCAGCAAGATCGGGGCGTACGCCTTGAGTTGCTGAATGCCCCCGCCGATGCCTTCGTCGATGGCGAAATGATCGCCAGCACCCGTGAAATGCTGTTCAGCGCCCTGCGCGACATCGTCTATACCGAAAGCGAGCTGGCCAGCCAGCGCATCGACCTGGAAAGCTCCCAGGGCATCACCGATTACGTGTTCCACCTGCTGCGCAACGCCCGCACCCTACGCCCAGGCGTGGAGCCGAAGATGGTGGTGTGCTGGGGCGGCCACTCGATCAGCAGCGAGGAATACCAATACACCAAAAAGGTCGGCCACGAACTGGGCCTGCGCAAGCTGGACGTCTGCACCGGCTGCGGCCCTGGCGTAATGAAAGGCCCGATGAAAGGCGCCACCATCGCCCACGCCAAGCAGCGTATGCACGGCAGCCGTTACCTGGGCCTGACCGAGCCGGGCATCATCGCCGCCGAAGCGCCCAACCCGATCGTCAACGAGCTGGTGATCTTGCCGGACATCGAGAAGCGCTTGGAAGCCTTCGTTCGTGTCGGCCACGGCATCATCATCTTCCCGGGCGGCGCCGGTACTGCCGAAGAGTTCCTCTACCTGCTCGGCATCCTCATGCACCCGGACAACCAAGGCCTGCCCTTCCCGGTCGTGCTCACTGGCCCCCGCAGTGCCGAGCAGTTCCTGCTGCAACTGCACGCCTTCGTCGGCGCCACCCTCGGTGAAGCCGCGCAAAGCCACTACCAGATCATTATCGATGACCCGGCCGAAGTCGCGCGCCACATGGTCGAAGGCCTCAAGGAGGTCAAACAGTTCCGCCGTGAACGCAACGACGCCTTCCACTTCAACTGGCTGCTGAAGATCGACGAGGGCTTCCAGCACCCGTTCGACCCGACCCACGCCAACATGGCCGAACTCGCCCTGCGCCGCGAGCTACCGCCCCATGAACTGGCCGCCAACCTGCGCCGAGCGTTTTCCGGCATCGTTGCTGGCAACGTCAAGGACAAAGGCATCCGCCTGATCGAAGAACACGGCCCCTACCAGATCCGCGGCGACAGCGCAGTATTGGAGCCACTGGGGCGATTGTTACAAGCATTCGTCGACCAGCACCGCATGAAGTTGCCGGGTGGTGCCGCCTATGTGCCGTGCTACCAGGTAGTGACCTGAAAACGATGATCTAGCGCCAGCTCTTGAGCTGGCTTTTGATCTTGATCTGGCTGTTGATCTTGATCTGGCTTTTGACCTTCAGCGACTCAGGAGGCCGAGCGCAGGCCTTGCGAAGGGAGGTGACGGGCAAGGATGCCCGTCAAGCGCTGGGGCCCAGGATGGGCCCTGCAGCGCGGTCCTCCCGGGAGCAAGGCCGTAGCGAGGGGACCCCGAAGCGCAGCGTAGGGGCCGTATGATGGAGCGCAGCCTTTTTTGGTTACTTTTTGGGGCGTTTGCCAAAAAGTGACCCGCCGTAAGGGCGGAAAGGTGACTAAGCATCGCCCCAATGCTGGATCACCCCCCCCCTCAAAACCAACACCAACACCCACACCAACGATCAAGAAACCAAACCCTCCCGCTCAACCAGCCGAATACTGTCACGCCCCCCGCGCTTCGACTCATACAACGCCACATCCCCCTGCTCAATCAACGCCGCCAAACTCACCGGCGGCTGATCAAACACATTAGCCCCAATACTCAACGTAACCGCCTGCGGCGTAGGCACCGTCTGCCCAGCAAACAGCTGAAACCGCTCACGCAACTGGCTACCCAGCTCCATCACCCGCTCCCGCGTCGCCTCACTGAGCAGAATCACAAACTCATCCCCCCCAAGCCGCGCCGCCAGCGACCGCTCCGGCAGCACCGCACGAATCATCTCGCTCAAGGCGATCAACAGCCGATCCCCCGCAATGTGCCCGTGCAAATCGTTGACCAGCTTGAAGTTGTCGATATCGATCAACAGCAAGGCCCCCGGCCGCGCCGGGCTGACCTCTTTGAAAAAGTGCGGCGCCCGCACTTCCAGCGCCCGCCGGTTGTACAGTGCCGTCAACGGATCGCGCGCCGCCAGCCGGGCGATTCGTTCTTCACGGCGATAACGCACCGTCCCCGTCATCGACAGCGCAATCAACATGATCGCCATCGCCCCTTCGACCAGGGAAATCTGAATGATCAGCCCGCCAAAGGTCGCTAGGTCAATCAAGGTGCCCGGCGTGATCGCAATGATCGCCTTCGCCACATAGAACAGGCCATGGATCAGCAATACATAGCGCAATTGCACCGCGCCCACGCTCAGCGACCTGCCGTGAGGCTTCAACAAAAAGCTGGCCTTGAGGGTCAACAGCGCCACCAGCAACGAGTTGACCATCAGCATCACCTTCGACCACTCCGGCCCCGCGGGCAGCAGCAGCAAGGCGAACCACACCGGCACCATCAGCAGCCAGGTGCGCGACAGGCGGTTCTGGGTAAAGCGCAACACCCCCATCAGGAAAAACGCATGCGCCACCACCAGCAACCCGTTGGCGAACCAGATGCCGATCAACAGCAAGCCAATACCACGCAACAGGGCCAGGGTGGAGCCAACGGTAATAGTGGCGAAGCCCGCGCTCCAAAACAGGAGTGAAGCCTCGCGAACGCTGCGCCATTCGATCGCCAGGTACAAAGCAGCAGCGGCTGCCAGGGCGATCGTAATCGTCAGCATCGTGGGTGGATCAAGCGCCATAGACGGTTTGGCCTATCTGGTTAACGTGGGAAATGGGCTGATTGTATGCGCTTGCCACACTTTTTCAGAGCCCCTCCCACACCGTTAAAGCACCCGTTTGATCAACGGTTCAAGGCGGCTATAGCGCAACCGCCGCAACAGCTTGCGCACCTCCTTGGGGTGCTCGGCCTTGACCCCAAGCTCGGCCGCTGAATCGATTTTCCGTGCGTGCTGGCGTATCCCCGTCAATTCCACGTCTCGAGGTACCAACCACTGCCCTGCTGGGTCATCGATAAGCAGGCCATTCTCAAGGTCCAGGTTGAACCCACGCGGGTTGAGGTTGTTACCGGTCAGCAGCGAATAACGCTGGTCGATCCACAGCCCCTTGGCATGGAAGGTGTGCCCGGGGTCGTTCCAAATCCGCACTTCGAGCTGGCCATTGGCAAGCGCGGCCTGGCGACGGCGGGCAAAGGCGCGCAGGTTGTCCTCGTACAAGTAGGGCAACGCGCCGCTAGCACTGAACGGCTCACCCGGGGCTATATAGAAGTCATTGGCCGTGCGATCGCCGACGATCAACTCCACGCGCACGCCACGGTCCAGCGCGTGGTCGATTTCGCGCATCAATACCCGAGGCGGGTTGAAATAAGGCGTGCTGATGATGATCTGCGTGCGTGCAGCGGCCAGCAGTGCGCAAAGTGCTTTGTTGAGCGGGTTGCCCCGCCCAACGCCAAGCAGCGGGATGACCCGCAAGCCCTGCCCCGCTTCGCCGGCGGGTACCTCATAGCCCATGCGCCGCAGCCGCGCGCGCAAACGCCGGATGTCACCGCGTAAGCTGCGGGTCGCGGGTGGTGCCGGCAAGTCCAGCCGCGGTGTGGCGGTGTGGTGCAGCAAACGTCGAACCAGGTCGACCATGGCATCGGCCAGCGCAGGCGACTGGAACAGGTGATAGCGATCCAGGCGATAGCGGTCGAAACGGTGCAGGTACACGTTATTGAGGCTGGCACCGGTGTAGATCACACAGTCGTCGATGATGCTGCCTTTCAAGTGCAACACACCAAACAGCTCGCGGGTTTGCACCGGAACGCCGTGGATCACTACATCCAGCCCCCGCAATTGGCGCTGGGCCTGGTACCAGGCCGCATTACCCGGCTGCCGCCCGCCCCCCAGCAGGCCACGGCGGGCACGGAACCAGTCAACCACAATGGTGATTTCCAGGCCTGGCCGCGCGGCCTTGGCCTGGTACAGGGCATCGAGCACTTCCTGCCCGGCCTCGTCTTCCTGCAGGTACAGGGCGACGATGACGATGCGTCGGGTCGCCGCCGCGATGCGCTCGAGCAGGCAGCGACGGTACGCCGCGGCATCGGGCAATACCTGGATCGCCTCAGGCGCGAGGGCAAAACCTGGCAGCGCCGCCAGCATGGATTCGGGGTTCACGTAGGTTCACCTTCTGTCTGCATTCAGGTCCATTCCTGGCCACCAGCCCGGGGTGTAAGATCGACCGGGTAACGACCTATAACAACAAGAATCATGCGAGGCCTGTTTTTCTCACTGCCCCCGACGAATCACGCCTCAGCTTGCACAGGAAGATCGCAATGGTCCACCCCGTTTCTGCAATCGTAACGCCTTCACCCGCCAAGACCTTCGGTTTTCTGATCTTGCCCAATTTCACCACCATCGGCCTGGCGTCGGCGGTGGAGACCCTGCGCATGGCCAACCTGGCGGCCCGCCGGCCGATGTACCGCAGCGTGCTGATCGCCGCCAGCGATGAACCGGTGGCGGCCAGCAACGGCATGCGCGTGTTGCCTGACTACAGCATCGGCAACGCCCCGGCGCTGGACGCCCTGCTGGTGGTCGGGGCCAACCCGATCGATCGCAGCCGTGGCAACCGGCCCTTGATCGACTGGCTACGCCAGCTGGCCCGTCAACGCCTGCCGTTGGGCGGCATCTGCACGGGCAGTTACCTGCTGGCCAAGGCCGAGTTGCTCAAGGGCTACCGCTGCACCATCCACTGGGAAGACATGCAGACGTTGCAGGAGCAGTTTCCCGGTATCGTCATTTCTGGCCAGCTGTTCGAACTGGACCGCGACCGCTACACCTGCTCGGGTGGTGTGGCGGCCATGGACATGATGCTGCAACTGGTGGCCCGGGAAGAAGGCGGCCAAGACATCGCCGCCAAGGCCGCCGAACTGCTGCTGTGCGACCGTGTGCGTGGCGAGCGCGAACGCCAGCGGGTGCCCCTGCGCACCCTGCTCGGCAGCGCCCAGCCCAAGTTGAGCCAGGTGGTGGCGATCATGGAAGCCAACCTGGAGGAGCCACTGGCGCTGGAGGAGCTGGCCAGCCTCAATGAAGTGACCGTGCGCCAATTGGAGCGGTTGTTTCATAAATACCTGCAGCGCACGCCCAGCCAGTATTACCTGGAGTTGCGGCTGTCGCGGGCGCGGGAGTTGTTGTTGCGCAGCGATGTGCAGGTGCGTGAGGTGGCGCTGGCCTGTGGGTTCAGCTCGCCGGCGCATTTTTCCAAGAGTTACAGCCGGTTTTTTGGGCTGTCGCCGCTAGGGGAGCGGCGGCAGGCTTCGTTGCACTGATATCAAACAGTGCTGGCCTCTTCGCGGGCAAGCCCG
Source organism: Pseudomonas sp. PAGU 2196 (assembly GCF_022179005.1). NCBI lineage: Bacteria > Pseudomonadati > Pseudomonadota > Gammaproteobacteria > Pseudomonadales > Pseudomonadaceae > Pseudomonas > Pseudomonas sp. PAGU 2196. Next base: position 52,465 of record NZ_BNTL01000031.1, read on the forward strand.
CTCCCACAGGATTTCCACTCACCTTGAGCGCGGTGGGGGACCGGTGGGAGCGGGCTTGCCCGCGAAAAGGCCGGCACAGATTGAATCAATCCTTCAGGGCCGCATGCGCCGTCTCCCGGCACATCAGCATCGCCACCAGCGCCACCAGTGCTGCGGCCAACAGGTACCCCGCCGGTGCCAGTTTGCTGCCAGTCAGCTGTATCAGCCAGGTGGCAATGAACGGCGCCGTCCCGCCAAACAAGGCATTGGCCACGTTGAAGCTCAGGGCGAAACCACTGAAGCGCACCCGCGTCGGGAAGATCTCAGCCAACAGGCACGGCAAGGTCCCATCGTTCATCGCCAGCATCGCGCCAAACAGAATCTGGATGGCCAGAATCACCAGCAGCGGTTGCCCATCGAGCAACGTGAACAAGGGCACGGTGAGCCCCAAAAACAGCAGCGAGGCGATTACCAGCATGGTCTTGCGGCCAAACTGATCCGACAGCCGCCCCATCAGGAAAATCAGGCCGATGTAAGTGGCCAATGAAACCGTCGAGGCAATGAAGGCATCTCGCTCGGTCATGCCCAGCTCAGTGGACAGGTACGTCGGCATGTAGCTGAGCAGCAGGTAAAACGCCACCGCGTTAAGGCACGTCACGCCGATACCGATGCCGAGGCTGCGGCGATGCTGGGTCAGCAATTCGCGAATCGGTGCCGGGGTCATGCAGGCCTTGTTCTCGAGACGCTGCTCCATCTCTAGAAACTTGGGGGTGTCCTGCAGGCTCATGCGGATGTAACGGCCCACCAGCCCGAACGGTGCAGCCAGCAGGAACGGCAGGCGCCAGCCCCAGCTGTGCAGGTCCTCGGTGCTGAGTAGCTCATGCAGCACCGCCACAAACGCCGCACCGAACAGCAACCCCGCTGCCGTGCTGGCCGGCACGATACTGGTGTACAGGCCACGCCGGCCTTGGGGCGCGTACTCGGCCAGGAAGGCCGATGCCCCCGCGTATTCGCCCGACGCCGAAAAGCCCTGCACCAGGCGTATCAGCAGCAACAGGCACGGTGCCCATAGGCCGATCTGCGCATAGCCAGGCAGCAGGCCGATGCAGAAGGTCGAGATCGACATGATCAGGATCGACAACGACAGCGCGTTGCGTCGCCCATGGCGATCACCAAAGTGGCCCCAGACCACGCCGCCCAACGGGCGAACGAGAAACGACAGGGCGAACACCGCGAAGGTCGCCAGCAGGCCGGTGGTCTTGTCGGTTTGCGGGAAAAACGTGGCGGCAATGATGGTGGCGAGGTAGCCGTAGGCGGCGTAGTCGAACCATTCGACGAAGTTGCCCATGAAACTGGCGCGCGCGGCCTTGCGCAGGGCCTGGCGTTCGGCGCTGTGCGCGACGTTGCCGAGGGTTGAGGCGTTCAGGGTGGTGCTGGACATGACGGGTACCCTCTGGTTCTTCTAATTGGAGGCAGGGTCTGGTGGTCATACAGTGATTTTATTGTTGTTAGTGCCGGCCTCTTCGCGGTTGAACCCGTTCCTACAGGGGCCGGCACCGAGCATCATTTGCGGATGATGTTGTGCTCCGGCCCGTACGGGAACTTGGTGATGTTTTCGGCGCCGCTGTCGTTGACGATGAGGATATCGTGCTCGCGGTAGCCGCCAGCACCCGGCCGCCCTTCGGGCAGCATGATCATCGGCTCGATCGACACCACCATGCCCGGCTCAAGCACGGTGTCGATGTCTTCGCGCAGCTCAAGCCCCGCCTCGCGACCGTAATAGTGGCTCAACGTCCCAAACGAATGGCCATAGCCGAACGTGCGGTACTGAAGCAGGTCGTGACGCAGGAAGATCTCGTTCAGCTCACGGGCAATGTCACTGCAGCGCATGCCCGGGCGCACCAGTTTCAGCCCAGCCTCATGCACCTCGACGTTGGCCTGCCACAGGCGCAGGTGATCATCCGGGCAATGGTCGAGGAACAAGGTACGCTCAAGGGCGGTGTAATAGCCGGCGATCATCGGGAAGCAATTGAGGCTGAGGATCTCGCCCTTGCCCACCGTGCGGCTGGTGACCGGGTTATGCGCGCCGTCGGTGTTGAGCCCGGACTGGAACCAGGTCCAGGTGTCCATCAGCTCGCCGTCGGGGAAAGACTTGGCGATCTCGCGAACCATCGCCTGGGTGGCATGCAGCGCCACTTCGTACTCGGGCACATGCTCACGCAGGGCCTCGACCACTGCCGCGCCGCCGATATCGGCCACCCGCGCGCCGTGCCGGATCAACGCCTGCTCTTCTGCGGACTTGATCATGCGCATGCGCATGCACGGGGCGCCGATGTCCAGCAACTCGGCCTTGGGGTAGCAGGCGGCGAGCTTGCCGTGGTTTTGCAGGTTGAGGTGGTCGTACTCCACGCCGATGCGCGAGGCCAGCGGCAGCGCTTGTTGAATGGCGACGAAGAAGTTGTCGCGTTGCCAGTCGGTGTAGACGATGTTGTCGGTGCCGACCGTGCGCCGCCAAGGCTGGCCGCCATCGATGTTGGCGCTGATCGAGACGACCTTGTCCTGGGTCACCACCAGTGCATAGGGGCGGCCAAACGAGCAGTAGAGGAAATCACTGTAGTAATTGACGTTGTGGTACGAGGTAAAGATCGCCGCTTCGATGTCCTGCTCGGCCATGTAGGCCCGCAGGCGGGCGTGGCGGGCTGCGTATTCCTGAGCGGAGAAGGTCGCTTTGACCTTGTCGCCGTTGCGGATCTTCAGGGTTTTTGGCATGTGCATGGTCGGGTTCCTTGTCGTTGTGAGCACGCTGTTTCAGGCCGGCCGCCTGAGAAGCATTGCAACAGAACGAACGAGGACGCTTTTGTATCTATCCGACCTGGAATTGGCGGGATGGCCACCGACTTGTAGGAGCAGCCTTGTGCTGCGAAGAGGCCGGTACAGGCAGCCCGAATTGCGGCTCTCTGTACCGGCCTCTTCGCAGCACAAGGCTGCTCCTACACAGGTTGTGGGGTTTCAGGCACGCTTTATTTCAGATCAAAGCGGTCCAGCTCCATGACTTTTACCCAAGCCGCAACGAAGGCCTTCACAAACCTGTCCTTGCCATCGCTGCTGCCATACACCTCGCTCAACGCCCGCAACTGGGCATGCGAACCGAACACCAGGTCAACACGGCTGCCCGTCCATTTAACCTGCCCGGTCTTGCGGTCCCGGCCTTCAAAGCGCTCGTTGTCGGCTGACGTCGGCGTCCACTGCACGCCCATGTCCAGCAGGTTGCGGAAGAAGTCGTTGCTCAACGTACCCGGCTTGTCGGTGAACACCCCGTCCTTGTTGCCGCCATGGTTGGCACCCAGCACGCGCAGGCCGCCGATCAGCGCCGTCAGCTCGGGCGCCGTCAGGGTCAGCAGTTGGGCCTTGTCCAGCAGCAGCTTCTCGGCCTTGACGCTGTAGCGGTCCTTGGTGAAGTTGCGGAAGCCATCGGCCAGCGGTTCCAGCACAGCGAACGACTCAACATCGGTCTGCTCTTGGGACGCATCGACGCGGCCGGGGCGGAAGCCGACGCTGCCACTGTAACCCGCATCCTTGGCGGCCTTCTCGACGGCGGCGGTACCTGCCAGCACGATCAGGTCGGCCAGGGAGACCTTCTTGCCACCGTTGCTGAACTCGCTCTGGATCTTCTCCAGCGCTGCCAAGACCTTGCCTACGCCCTGGTTCGCAGCCCAGTCTTTCTGCGGTGCCAGCCGCAAGCGTGCACCGTTGGCACCACCACGCTTGTCAGACCCACGGAAGGTCGAAGCTGAAGCCCAAGCGGTCGATACCAACTCGCCCACGCTCAAGCCTGAAGCCAGAATCTTGGCCTTGAGCGCTGCGACATCCTGCTCGCCCAACGATACCGGGTCGGCTTTAGGCAGCGGGTCTTGCCACAGCAATTCCTCGTTGGGCATTTCTGGCCCGAGATAGCGCGCCAGAGGGCCCATGTCGCGGTGGATCAGCTTGTACCAGGCACGGGCAAAGGCGTCCGCCAATTGGTCGGGGTTGTCCTTGAAGCGGCGAGCAATCGGCTCGTAGATCGGGTCAAAGCGCAGCGCCAGGTCGGAGGTGAGCATGGACGGCGCATGGGTTTTGCTGGGGTCATGGGCATCCGGCACGGTGCCTGCGCCTTTGCCTTCCTTCGGCCGCCACTGGTGCGCACCAGCCGGGCTCTTGGTCAGCTCCCACTCGAAGTTGAACAGGTTGTTGAGGTACTCGTTGCTCCAGCGCGTCGGCGTCGAGGTCCAGGTCACTTCCAAGCCGCTGGTGATGGTGTCGGGGCCTTTACCGGAGCCGAACTGGTTGGCCCAACCCAGGCCCTGCATCTCCAGGCCCGCAGCCTCGGGCTCGGCCCCCACATTGTCGGCGGGGCCTGCGCCATGGGTCTTGCCGAACGCATGGCCCCCGGCGATCAGCGCCACGGTCTCTTCATCGTTCATGGCCATGCGGCCGAAGGTTTCGCGGATGTCTTTGCCCGAAGCGACCGGGTCGGGGTTGCCTTCTGGGCCCTCCGGGTTGACGTAGATCAGGCCCATCTGCACGGCGGCCAGCGGGTTTTCCAGGTTGCGCTCGGCCTGCAGGTTGCGGCTCTGTTCTTCGCCGTGCTTGGCGGGTTCGGCCACCAGGTCACCCTGGCCGGGTTCCTGTGCCTTGACCTGCTCCTTGCCGTAGCGGGTATCGCCGCCCAACCAGACCTTTTCCGAGCCCCAGTACACGTCTTCATCCGGCTCCCACACATCGGCGCGCCCGCCAGAGAAACCAAAGGTCTTGAAGCCCATGGACTCCAGCGCCACGTTGCCGGTGAGGACGATCAGGTCAGCCCAGGAAATCTTGTTGCCGTACTTCTGCTTGATCGGCCACAGCAGGCGCCGGGCCTTGTCCAGGCTGACGTTGTCCGGCCAGCTGTTGAGTGGGGCGAACCGCTGCTGACCGGAACCGGCGCCACCGCGGCCATCGCCAATGCGGTAGGTCCCGGCGCTGTGCCAGGCCATACGGATGAACAGCGGGCCGTAGTGGCCGAAGTCGGCGGGCCACCAGTCCTGGGAGTCGGTCATCAGGGCCGTCAGGTCTTGCTTCAGGGCCTGGAAATCGAGGCTCTTGAAGGCGTTGGCGTAGTCGAAATCCGGGTCCATCGGATCGGATTTGGCGGTATGTTGGTGAAGGATTCTCAGGTTGAGCTGGTCAGGCCACCAGTCACGGTTGGTGGTGCCGCCACCTGCGGTTTGATGGAACGGGCATTTCGATTCGTTCGACATCTGTGGGTACCTTTGGGTCGGTTATCCAGATTTCCGGTCTATGCCAGGTGTTCTATCAGCCGAGCGCTTGGGCTCGTGCCTACCCCTCATCAGGTCTGGTCGGTGTCTTGCCGACACGGGGCTTGCGAAGCTGTCACGGCGGGGCGCTACGGTCTTGAACACAGGTGCTCAGGCGCGCCCCGGCCGCGGAATTCACAGGGCCAGGGGAAAGACTAGCCGAGCTTGGGCAGACTTCTAATAGAGCGAGTATTACGGGGTAATAGGCTGGCTCTGTCAGCGTTCTGCCGTGCCGGCCTCTTCGCGGGGCAAGCCCGCTCCCACAGGTTTGGTACGGGGCTTGGATCTACCTGTGGGCGCGGGCTTGCCCCGCGAAAAGGCCCGCACATCCATACAAGGCAATCGGGCCTGCGCCGTGCTTCAATACACCGCCAATCCCCTCAGACCCCGTGAGCCAAGCCCCATGAACCGCAACGACCTGCGCCGCGTCGACATGAACCTGCTGGTGCTGTTCGAAGCCCTGATGATCGAACGCAACCTGACCCGCGTCGGCGAAAAACTGTTCATCACCCAGTCCACCGTCAGCGCCGCCCTCGCCCGCCTGCGCGAGCTGTTCGACGACCCGCTGCTGATCCGCAACGGTCGGGCCATGGAGCCCACGCCACGGGCGATGCAGATTTTCACCGAGCTGGGGCCGGCCATGGATGTGATTTCTTCCGCCATCAGCCGTGCGCGGGCGTTCGACCCCGCCAACAGCTGCAACGTATTCCGCCTCGGGCTTTCGGACGACGCCGAGTTCGGCCTGCTCCCGGCCCTGCTTCAAGCCTTGCGCGAAGAGGCACCGGAAATCAGCGTAGTGGTGCGGCGGGCCAACTTCCTGTTGATGCCAGGCCTGCTCTCCAGCGGCGAGATTTCGGTGGGCGTGAGCTACACCACCGACCTGCCGGCCAACGCCAAGCGCCGCAAGTTGCGCGACATTGGCGTACGCGTGCTGCGCGCCGACGATCGAGCGGGGCCACTGACCCTCGACGAGTACTGCGCCCGCCCGCATGTGATGGTGTCGTTTTCTGGCGACATGAGCGGCAACATCGACCTGGATTTAGCGCGTATCGGCCGTTGCCGCAAGGTGGTGCTGGCCGTGCCGCAGTTCGGCAGCCTGCGCGCGCTGCTGCGCAACACCGAACTGATCGCCACAGTACCGGACTACGCCGCTTGCGCCCTGGCCGATGACGGCAGCTTGCGCGCCGACCCGGCGCCGTTCGAGATCACCGAGGCAGAACTGTCGATGGTCTGGAGTGGCGCCCAGGACAACGACCCGGCCGAGCGCTGGTTGCGCGAGCGGATCCTGCAGTTCATGGCATCGCCATGAACCCAGGCCGTGTCACTTGCTCCGTTGCATCCACGCCGCGCCCAGGCCACTGATGCAGATGATCGAGATCCCTACCAGGCTCAGGCTGTCTGGCACCTGGCTGTAGAACAGCAGCCCAAGCAGCCCGGCAAACACGATCTGGCAGTAGCTGAACGGCGCCAGCAGCGCCGGTGCGGCATGGCGAAACGCCTGGGTCAGCAGCAGGTGGGCCGTCATGCCGAAACCACCCAGCGCCAGCATCAACAGTGCATGGTCCCAGCGCGGCACCTCCCAGAAAAACGGCACCAGCGCACTCATCGCCAGGGTATTGCACAGCCCTGCATAGAAGTTGCTGGTGGTGGGGCTGTCATGGGCAGCCAGAATCCGCGTCAGCAACTGATAGAAGCAGAAGCCCAGCGCCGAACCGAAGGGGTACAGGATCGCCGGCGTGAACATCGCACCACCGGGGTGCACCACCACCAGTACCCCGATAAAGCCCATCACCACCGCCACCCACTGCCCCACCGTCACCCGCTCCTTGAGCAAGGGTGCCGACAAGGCCGTGACCAGCACGGGCGCGAGGAAGTTGACCGCCGTGGCCTCCGCCAGCGGCAGGTATTGCAGGCCGGTGGTGAACAACAGGCTGGTGCTGAGCAGGCTCAGGGCACGCAGGGTCTGCAACAGCGGGCGACGGGTGCGCAGTACATTGAGGCCAGACTTGGGCAGGAAGATCCCGGCCATCAGCAGGGTGTGCACCACATAACGCGCCCACACCACCATGATGACCGGGTACAGGCCACCGAGGAACTTGGACAGGGCATCGTGGCTGGCGAACAGGAACGTCGCCACCACCACCAGGGCGATACCACGCAGCGGTTGGTTGACTCCGGACAGCGGTGTGCTGGAACTCATGGCGTTCTCGACGGCGGCGCGGCCGGATGCTGCGCCCAGGGAAAGCCGCACAGGGCTGGCCTGGCGGATGAAACAGCTCGAATTCTAGAAGAGATAGACGAGGATAAGGAAGTTCAATTGGCGCTTGTCGAGGCCAAACGCAATTTCCGTTCGCTGATCGACCACTTTCGTCCCGCCGCGCATGGTCCGCGCCGGGCTGATCGAAGACCATCCCCTACGGACTCTGTAACCACTACAAGGAACTGTCATGCGAAGGCTCACCACCCCTAACGGCCTGGACCTGCCCTGCATCGGCCTGGGCACCTGGCCGATGACCGGCAGCGAGTGCACCCAGGCTGTGCGCCAGGCCCTGGACCTGGGTTACCGACACATCGACACCGCCACCGCCTACAACAATGAAGCGGCTGTGGGCCAAGCCCTGCGCGAGAGCGACGTGCCACGCGAGCAGATCCACCTGACCACCAAGGTCTGGTGGGACCGCCTGGACCCCAAGGCCATGCGTCAGTCGCTGGAAGACAGCCTGCGCGTGCTGGGCACCGAGCAGGTCGACCTGTTCCACATCCACTGGCCGGGCAAGGACTGGGACCTGCCCCGCAGCATCGAGACCCTGGTAGCCCTGCGTGACGAAGGCAAGGCGCGCAGCATTGGTGTCGCCAACTTCCCGCTTGGCCTGCTGCGCCAAGTGGTCGAGACGCTGGGCGCGCCGTTGTCGGCCATTCAGGTGGAGTACCACGTGCTGCTCGACCAGCAGCCGTTGCTCGACTATGCACGCCGCCACGACTTGCTGCTCACGGCCTACACCCCGCTGGCACGCGGGCAGGCGGCGCAACAACAGGTGATCCAGGCGATTGCCCGCAAGCATGGCGTCCTGCCGAGCCAGGTGGCACTGAAGTGGTTGCTCGACCAGGACGGCGTCGCCGTGATCCCCAAGGCCAGCAGCCGCGAGAACCAGTTGGCGAATTTGGCGGCGCTGGACGTGCAGCTGGATGATGAAGACCGGGCATTGATTGCGGGTTTGCCGAAGGATCAGCGCGTGGTCAGCCCCGACTTTGCGCCTGACTGGAATAGCTGATACTGGCCCCCTGTGTAGGCGCAGCCTTGTGCTGCAAAGAGGCCGGTGATGGCACTAAAGATTCACTGTGTTATCACCGGCCTCTTCGCAGCACAAGGCTGCTCCAGGGATCGCGCGGGGCCGTCGGGCCTAGCCCCACAGCAACGCCACCTGCTTCAACCGCTCACTCGCCGGTACAGGCCGCCCATACAGGTAGCCCTGGAAGTGCGAACACCCTTCCGCCGCCAGGCGCCGCATCTGCTCTTCTGACTCCACACCCTCGGCCGTGGTCTTGATCATCAGGCTGTTGGACAGGTCGGTAATGGCGCGGATGATCGACATGGCTTCGCGGCTGTCGCACATGTCATGCACGAACGACTTGTCGATCTTGATCCGGTCGAACGGGAACGAACGCAAGTACCCCAGCGACGAATACCCGGTACCGAAGTCATCCAGCGAAATCGACACACCCAGGTCTTTCAGCGCCCGCAAGGTGCGCACGTTCTCTTCACTGTTGCCCAGCAACACCGACTCGGTGATCTCCAGCTCCAGGCGCCGCGCCGGCAAGCCCGAATCTGCCAGGGCCAAGGCCACGGTGTGGACCAGGTTGGCATTCTTGAACTGTACCGGGGACAGGTTGACCGACACTGTCTGTTCGCTGTCCCAGCTGGCCGCCTCCTGGCACGCCAGGTTCAGCGCGCGGATGCCAAGCTCGTGAATCAGCCCGGTCTCTTCGGCGATGGGGATGAAGTCCATGGGCATGACCATGCCGCGGGTCGGGTGCTCCCAGCGCAACAACGCCTCATAACCCGTCACACTGCTGGTCTGCTGGTCGACCACCGGCTGGTAGTGCAACTGCAGTTGACCAAGGTGCAGCGCCGTACGCAGGTCGGTTTCGACCAGGCGGCGCTGACGGGCGGCGACATCCAGTTCGACATTGAAGCACTCGTACCGGTTGCGGCCATTGCGCTTGGCTTCGTACAACGCCATGTCGGCATAGCCCAGCAGTTGCTCGGCCTGGTCGTTGTCGTCCGGGGCGATCGCCACGCCGATACTCACACCCACCGTGAACTGATGCCCCTCGATCTGAAACGGCGGGCAAATGGCATTGATCAGGCGCTGCGCGGTATTGCACGCGGCATCACGGCCATCCAGCCCCGTGAGCACGATGGCAAACTCGTCACCGCCCAGGCGGGCCAACGTGTCGTGCTCGCGCAGTTCGCGGCGCAAGCGCTTGCCTAGCTCACGCAGCAGCTTGTCGCCGAACGCGTGACCTAACGAATCGTTGATGTTCTTGAAATTGTCCAGGTCCAGGCACAGGGCAGCGGTCAGCTTGGCGTTCTCATCACCGCGTACCAAGGCTTGGCGCAAACGCTCATGGAACAGCGTGCGGTTGGGCAGCCCGGTGAGGGCATCGTGGTGCGCCATATGGTGGATCTGCGCGTGGGCCGCCAACTCTTCAGTGGCATCTTCGGCCACGAACAGCACATAGTCGGCCTGGCCCTCGCGGTGCTGGCTGAGCAGCGTACGGCTGCGCAGGGTGCGTGGCCCGCACTGGGTGTCGACCCGGGTTTCGGCGGCATAGCCCTTGGTGCTGCGTGCCCCCCGAGCGAGCTGTTGCTCCAGGTAATCGGCTGCAGCCGGCGCCAGGCTTTGGGCAGGCAGTTGCCCGATCATGCTCGAACCCGGCACACCAAACAGGCGTTCGGCCTGCTGGTTGGCCAGCAGGATGCGCTGGCTCTCCAGGTCCTGGACCATGACACTGGCCGGGATGTTGGCTATGACCGAGTCGAGAAACTGCGACAGCTTGGCCATCTCTTGGCTGTACTGTTCGGCCAGTTCCTTGGCTTTGAGCAGCTCCAGCTCCTGCTGGTGGCGTTCGGAGATGTCGCGGGTGACCTTGGCGAACCCCACCAGGCGGCCGTCATCGTCATGCACCGCGTCGATCACCACATGCGCATGGAAGGCCGAGCCATCCTTGCGCAGCCGCACACCCACCTCTTCGAAGCGCCCCGTGCAACGCGCCTGTTCAAGGTTGTGCGCGGGCAGTCCGGCAGCCCGTTCGGCCTCGCTGTAGAACAACGAGTAATGCTGGCCGACGATCTCGTCGGCAAGGTACCCCTTGGCCCGCTGGGCGCCGGGGTTCCAGTTGGCAACAATGCCTTCGGGGGTGAGCAGGTAGATGGCATAGTCCACCACACTCTGGATCAACAGCCGATACATGATGTCGGGGCTTGCGACTAGCGACATGAAATTAACCTGAACCTTCGACGGGCACGAAAAGGACCCCGGCGCTGCGCGACCGGGTCTTGTACAGAGGTGATGGCATTATGCCGGTCACTCGGATTTTGTGAAGTGGTTCACAAAATTTTGCTGCACTGTCCTTTGCCGTACGAAGGGCTGAAGGCGGGGATGTGCCTGGCGTGGTTTTGAGGTGGTGCGAAGATCGAGCGCCACCTCAAAACCACGCCAGGCACTTCAACGCAGGCCCCTCACCCGTCATCAGTACCTGATCATCACCGATTTGAGCTCGGTGTAATCCTCGATGAACGCACTGCCAAACTCCCGCCCTACCCCCGATGCCTTCGACCCACCAAACGGCACCGCCGGGTCGAGGAAGGTGTGCATGTTGACCCACACCGTGCCCGCTTCGATCTGCGGGATCAGCCGCAGCGCCTTGGACAGGTCGTTGGTCCACAGGCTGGCGGTCAGGCCATAGGGGCTATCGTTCATCAACGCCAGCAGCTGCTCTTCATCGTCGAACGGCAGCACACAGACGATCGGGCCGAACGTTTCCTCGTGCAGCAACGGGTCACTGGCGTCATTGGCCAGCACCACCGTAGGCTCGACGAAGTAGCCCGGCCGGTCGAGCGCCTTCGCCCCACAGACCACCGTGTTACTGGCCCGGGCACGCTCGAAGAAGCCGAGAATCTTCTGCAGGTGCGCGGCATTGGCCAAAGGGCCGAACTGGGCGTCGGGGTCCAACGCCGAACCAATCTTCAACTGCCCCAGCGCTTCACCCAGCTTGCGGGTAAATTCCTGAACCTTGCTGCGGTGCACATACACCCGCTCCGGCGAAGCGCACACTTGCCCCTGGTGCACGAAGGCCGTCTGCAGGATGCCTGCCACGGCGCCGTCCACGTCCACATCGGCCAACAACGCTGCCGGGTTCTTGCCCCCCAGCTCCAGCGTGGCGCGGGTCAGGTTCGCCGCCATCGCGGCCTTGCCGACGGCGATACCGGTCGGCACCGAGCCTGTGAACGCGACCTTGGCCACGAGCGGGTGCTCGATCAACAGCTGGCCCGCCTGCCCCCGCCCATTGACCACGTTGAACGCCCCCGCCGGCACCCCTGCCTCGACCGCCAGTTCGGCGATGCGCAGCAGCGTAAGCGGCGTGAATTCGCTGGGTTTGATCACAATGGTGCAACCGGTTACCAGGGCCGAAGCAATCTTCCAGATACCGATCATCACCGAGAAATTCCACGGCACGATCCCCGCGACCACGCCCACCGGCTCGCGCAGGGTAAAGGCGGTGTAGCACTCGCCACCGAATGAAGGCAGCGACGGGGTCATGGTCTGCCCAGTGATCTTGGTCGCCCAACCCGCGAAATAACGCAGGAAGACTACACTTTGAGCGATCTCCAACCCCCGCGAGAGGTTGATCGACTTGCCGGAACACAGGGTCTCGAGCTGTGCCAGCTCTTCGGCATTGGCCTCGATCAGGTCAGCCAAGCGGTTGAGCACTACGCCTTTCTGATAGGGCGAAACCTCAGCCCAACTGCCCTTGAAGGCCTGCCGGGCACTGTGCACCGCACGTGCTACTTCCGCCTCGCTGGCCTCGGCAACCCGGCTGATGACTGTGCCGCTGGAGGGGTCGTGGATATCGACTGACGGCCCCGCCTCACCCGCCTGGTATTGGCCATCGATGAAATGGCCATGGGGCCTGGCGAGGAACTCGACCACGGCAGGTAACAGCTGGATATCGCTCATGACATGACTCCTGGAAGGCAGCGCAAAAGTGTGTGCGGGCCGATCTTCAGGCCCCCGCCTACCCGCCTGCCAGCCCCGAACGGCGTTTTGTCAGGGAGCCTCAAGAGAATGTCACGCTGGCCAAATCACCACGCCGGCCCAGGCGGCACACTGCGATCACTGCGATATCTGCATAACCCATAACAACATCGGAGATAGCCAATGCGTCGCGTAGACAGGCTTAGCATCTCGGCAGCCCTGGCCTTGGCCCTGGCTGCGAGCACAAGCGCGGTGCGGGCCGACCTGCCCGCCGAAGAGATCGGCCAGAACAACCTGCCGTTCCCGCCGGACCCTCACCGTGTCTACATCCTCGATGTGGACTTCAAGAACCCCATCGCCGGCAAGGTGGTGGTGGTCGACCCCAAGGCCAAGCGCATGCTCGGCATGACCACCAACGCCTTCGTCGCCCCAACGGCGCTGAGCCCGGACAACCGCACCCTGTACTCGGCCAACCTGTTCTACTCGCGTGGCACCTACGGCGAACGCACCGACGTGCTGGTGGCCTGGGACACCCAGACCCTGCGCCCGCAATGGGAAGTGGTACTGCCCGCCAAGCGCGCCTCCACGCTCACCGAGAAGTACGCGATGGGTGTCAGCGCCGACAGCAAGCTGGCGTATGTCTTCAACCTGACGCCGTCGACATCGGTGACCGTGGTCAATACTCAGACGCACACGGTCGCCAGCGAAGTCGCCATCAGCGGCTGCGTACTCAACTACCCAGTCGGCAAACGCAGCTTCGCGTCACTGTGCGGTGACGGCCAACTGCTGGTGGTGACACTGGATGATGACGGCAAGGAAGTCTCACGCACCCAGACGCCGTTCTTCGACCCGAACAAGGTCCGCCTCAACGAGCGCGCCATCGCCAACGGCGACACCTACTATTTCACCACCACCCATGGCGAGGTGTACCCGGTGAGTTTCGAAGGGGGCAAGGCCAAGCCGCAGCCCACCTGGTCGCTGGTCAGCGACGAGGAACGCAAGCAAGGCTGGGCGCCGGGTGGCTGGCAAGCCCTGGCCTTGGCGCCAGGCCTGAACCGGCTGTATGCGCTGATGCATGACCAGCACACCGATGGCAAATGGGAAGACCCGAGCACCACCATCTGGGCGTTTGACCTGAAGACGGGCAAGAAACTCGGCACGCTCGACTCGCCCAAGCCAGTCTGGAGCCTGCAGGCCAGCCATGACAAGGCGCCCATCCTGGTGGCCACCGACCTGGAAGGCGGCGTGCAGTTCTTCGACCTGGCCACCGGCAAGCACAGCGGTGCCATGGACCAGATCGCCGACACGCCCGTGCTCACCTTGGCCCCTTGGTAAACAGGAGACCCGACCATGCTCGACCCTGTTCTCGTGATTGCCAGCAGTACCGCTTTGGCGACGCTGCTGGCCAGTGCCGCCAGCCACAAGCTACGTGACCTGCGGGCGTTCAGCGCCATCGTGCGCGCCTACCAACTGCTGCCAGCGCCCTTGGCACCCGTAGCCACGGCAAGCCTTGCGCTGGCCGAACTGGCCCTAGCGCTGGCCTTGCTGCTACCCGGTGGGCGAGCCAGCGCGGCGTTGGCGGTGGTGCTGTTGATGGCGCTGTATGCCAGCGCCATCGGCATCAACCTGTGGCGTGGCCGCCGCGACATCGACTGCGGCTGTTCAGGCCCCGGCGCTGCCCAGCCACTGCGCCCAGTGCTGTTGCTGCGCAACCTGGTGATCGCCCTGCTGGCCGGCCTGGCGGCGCTGCCCATGGCCGAGCGTGCACTCGGTGCCCTGGATATTTTCGTGGTGATCGCGGCCAGTGCCGTGGCGCTGCTGATTCATGTGGCGGTGGATGGCCTGCTGGCCAACCAGCCGCGTCTTGCCAAATTGACTGGGAGATAACCCATGCAACTGCTTATCGCATCGAACATTCTGCTCTGGCTGCTGCTGATCGCGGTGGCGTTCACGGTCATGGCCCTGGTGCGCCAGATCGGCGTGCTGCATGGCCGCATCGCGCCTGCCGGTGCGCTGATGGTAGACAAAGGCGTGACGGTCAACGACCCCGCCCCACAGGTCACCGCCGCCGACCGCCATGGCCGCCCGGTAAACATCGGCTACCGCGGCGAACGCTCGCAACTGCTGTTCTTCCTCGCGCCCGGCTGCCCAGTGTGCAAATCGCTGCTGCCGGCGATCAAGTCGATCGCCAAGGACAACAGCGGCGAGCTGGACGTTATCTATGTCAGCGACGGTGATTTTGCCGAACAGCAGGCCCTGATCGACGCCAACGACTTGCAGCAAGCCACCTACGTGGTCGGCCCCGAGATCGGCATGACCTACCAGATTGGCAAGCTGCCGTACGCCGTGTTAATCGACCAGGCCGGCACCCTGCGCGCCAAGGGCCTGGTCAACTCCCGCGAGCACCTGGACAGCCTGTTCGAGACCGTGCACCTGGGCAGCGCGAGCCTGCAGCAGTACCTGCACGGCAACCACGCGCACGGCCATGCTCACGACCACGACCACGACCATGCCCACCCACACAGCGCGCAACACTGATCGCGGAGCACACCATGAGTTTTCTCGACAAACTGTTTGAACGCTCCAGCCGTCATGTCGCCGACACCACCTCACGGCGCAAGGTGCTGGCGCGCCTGGGTTCGCTGATCGTCGCCGGCGCTGCCCTGCCGGTGCTGCTGCCGATCGACCGTACCGCCAAGGCGCTGGCCGCCGAGCAGCCGAAAATGGGTGACCCAGGTGACCCGACCAGCTGTGACTACTGGCGTAACTGCTCGATCGACGGCTTCCTGTGCTCGTGCTGCGGCGGTTCTATTACCTCCTGCCCGCCCGGCACCGATGCCTCGCTGGTGACCTGGATCGGCACCTGCCGCAACCCTGCCGATGGCAAGAACTACATCATCTCGTACAACGACTGCTGCGGTAAGCACGCGTGCGGCCAGTGCGCCTGCTCGCGCAACGACGATGAACAACCCTTGTATCGCCCGTTCAACAACAACGACATCAACTGGTGCCTGGGGGCTGAGTCGAAGATCTACAACTGCACCGTTACCATCATCCGCGGCGTGGCGGTCTAGCGCCGTGAAGGCCCTGACCACGGTGTTGATCCTGTGCCTGCTGGCGCCTGTCGCCCAGGCCAGGACCCTGCCCAACCCCAACCAGCGCCCGGCGCCGGGCAACGAGGTGCCACCGGTGCCGATTGCCCAGGCCGGCTACTCGGTGCCGGTGAATTATCAGTTGCAATGCGCCGGCTGCCACCGCGACCACGGCGAAGGCTCGGCGGCCAACGACACGCCGCGCATGCAGGGGTTTGTCGGCAACTTCCTGCGGGTGCCGGGCGGGCGCGAGTTTCTGGTGCGGGTGCCGGGGATTTCCCAGTCGGCGCTTAATGATCAGCAGATTGCCGATTTGCTTAATTGGCTGCTGGCGCGGGATGGGATGGCCGGCAACAGCTCACCCGAGCAATGGCCGCCGTACAGCGGCGAGGAAGTACATCGAGTACGTCAGAACAGCATGCTCAACCTGCCGCATGTGCGCGCCGGGTTGATCGAAGCGATGCAGGCCAAGGGCATTGCCATCAGCGATGGGCTTGGCCACTGAATTACGCAAGCGTTGTGCCTTCAGCCCGCCCTGTCAGCGGGCTTTTTTTTGTTTGTCGGGTTGGGGTTGGGGTTGGGGGTGTTCGTCGCTGGATTTTCGGCGCCTGTGAGATCGAGCGCCGCCCGCGCGGCGCTTCGCGGGGCAAGCCCGCTCCCACATCTGTTTCGGGCCAATCATTCCTGTTCCATGGGCGCGCGGCCCCTTAGCGCCCACCTCAATATCGAGGTGGACCAACAAGGCGGTCGCGCGCAAATATCACAGGCTGCACTGGCCCGAAACAGATGTGGGAGCGGGCTTGCCCCGCGAAGCGCCGCGCGGGCGGCGCTCGATCTACGCCCCACCTCACAACCTGAGGCAGGCACCTCGTCGCCCTCACCCAACCTGCCAAAGTGCAACATCTGGAAACAAACCCGTATCAATTGGCTACATCCCAGCGCATTCCAACGCACTAATCACACCACTACCACTGCCAACACCCTCATCAAAAATAAAATAAATCCCAATTAAAACAATGCACTAGCAAATACCCCCTGCTACAACCCCACCTATCAGGCCCGTTTTTTGCTTGAAAATTCAAGTGAATTTTAATGCTTTAAGGCACCCCTCCAAGAGTTCGCCCAAGCGAACCGTTCCACGTCTTACCGCGCGAGGCCCCCATGACACCAGCAACCCGTGTTACCGACGATCACTTCCAGGCCTGGCTCAGCCAGGTCAACGATGCCTGCGGTCACTTCAACGCCCGCAAGCTCGACGCAGGCTTCGTCGGCCAGCTCGAAAAGTGCCAGGTAGGCCAGATTTCCATGAGCATCGTCGACATGACCCACGTCAACCTGTTCCGCGGCCCGCGGGAAATACGCGCCAGCGGTGCCGACAACTACTATGCCGTCTTGCAGATGGCCGGCACCTCGCATATCGAGCACCAGGATGCACGCATCGAACTGCGGCCCGGCGACCTGACCCTGATCGACGCCAGTGCCCCGCTGGACATGCACTTCCACCAGCGCTCGCGCCAGTTGTCGCTGATTTTGCCGCGCACTCAGGTCGAAAGCGGCACCCGCGGCGTCAGCGTGGCCTGCGCCAAACGCATCGAAGCGCAAACCCCATTGGCGAGCATGGCCCGCCAGATGATGCTCGAAGCCGGCCGCACCCAGCACATGGCCAACAACGAAAGCCAGGCCGTACTGGAGGCGCTGATCGCTTTGCTGCGCCCCGCCATCACCCAGGACTCGGTGCCCGGCAGCCACGAGCGCATGTTCCGCAAGGCCCTGGCACTGATTGACCAGCGCATCACCTGCGAAAGCCTGACACCTGAGTTCATTGCCCGCGAAGTGGGCATCTCCATGCGCAGCCTGTACCGCATCTTCGCCAAACACGACCTGGTCATCGCCCAGTACATCCGCAACCGCCGCCTCGACTTCTGCGCCGAAAGCCTGCGCAACCCATCGATGGATCAGAAGGTGTCGTCGCTGGGGTATGCCTGGGGGTTTTCCGATTCGAGTTACTTCAGCACCGCATTCAAAGGCCGGTTTGGCATGACCCCAGGCGAGTACCGCAAGCGTCACGCCAACTGACAAGCCCAGCAAACACCCTGGCAGGCACAACAAAACCCGCCCGCCTGTACTCGCACACAATCAAGCAGAACACCAACAAGAAGCAGCCCCGCGCTGCCCTACCCAGGAACCGTGCGTGATGTCGACCGTCGTATCCAGCAAGTTCGTAATGCCCTTCCTGCTCGCCGCGCTGGCCAGCCCGCTGGCCCTGGCCGAAGACTGCGCGGCCCCGCAGCGCCAACAGGGCGAACAGGTGTTCGCGCGCGACTGCGCCGCGTGCCATTCGGCGCAAAAGGATGGCCCAGTGATGATGGGCCCCAACCTGCACGACGTGGTGGGCCGTACCCCCGGTACCGTGCCAGGGGCCAATTACTCTCAGGCCATGAAAACCCGCCAGGCGGCCTGGACGGCGCAAAGCATCGGCGCCTTCATTGCCCAGCCACAGGCGGCAGTACCCGGCACCTACATGCCTTATGCAGGGTTGCCGGACGCTGGCGAACGCCAGTCGGTGACGTGTTTCCTCGCCGGCCTCAAGTAACCACGTTTGCCCACGAAGGCCCCGCAATGGGGCCTTCTGCGTTTTTAACGCCCGCCCCATCAGCTTGGCACACCGCCAAAGTCAACTGGCAGCCAGGGCAAAAGCCCAGGGCTGGGCTTGCTTCATGATCATTGGCACGTCTTCGGAACTTCTGCCAAAACCATGACAAAGGAAGCCAGACCATGCACCACCGCCCGTTCCGCCTAACCTTGGCCGCACTCCTGGCCGGGGCTTCGCTGAGTGCGTCCGCGCACGAGCTGTACAGCGATGCCGAACGCCATCTGAACGCCAATGTGGAAGCCGTGTTCGGTGCATTCCACAGCGAACGCAGCTACGCCATCGCCCGCGACCAACCCGGCTCCACCTCGTGGCGGGAAGGCTACATCAAGTATGGCTTGAGCGCCGACCAGGCCCTGGGCAGCGTCGGTTCGCTGTACGGCGCCTTCGCCATGCTCAGCTCGGCGACTTGGGGCGACGGTGATGCTGCCGGCTTCAGCGATGGCAGCGAACGCACCAGCAAGATCGAGGATGCCTACGTGGGCTGGAAGTCCGGCAACCTGGTGCCGATCCTGGGCGAGGACGGTATCGACCTGTCGTTCGGCAAACAGATGGTCGCCGTGGGCGATGGGTTTCTGCTTCAGGGTGACTCGCTGAACGTCGGCCATGGCCTTGCCGATGGTCAGTTCAACCGGGGCGGTGCGTACTACCTCGCCGCTCGCAAGAGCTTCGACAAGACCGCCGTGCTGCGCCTGGGCGGCAGCAGTGGTTGGCGCGGCGACCTGATGTGGCTGCAGTCAGACAACCGCGCCCAGGCCAACACCGAACTGCACGTGGCCACCCTTGAGCATGTGGCGGACGCCGGCACCGTCGGCCTGACCTATATCGGCACTACCCATGTCGACGAGCAGTACGCCTCCCCGCTGCAACTGGAACGCGATGGCATGAAGACTTACAGCCTGCGTGGCCAGGGCAATGCCGGGGTAGAAAACCTGTTTTTGTCCGGGGAATACGCCAAACAGGACAAACCCCATACCGCCACCGAGGACGCCTGGTACCTGGAAGCCGGCTGGACCTTCGCCGACCTACCTTGGCAACCGAACCTGAGCTACCGCTACAGCCGCTTTTCCGAGCAGTACGACACGCTGTTCTATGGCCTCGGGCGCGGGTTGGGTACCTGGTTCCAGGGTGAGGTGGCCGGTAACTATGCCGGGCCGTTCAACAGCAATGCGCGGGTGCAGAAGGTCGGCCTGACGGTCAGCCCGACGCCGACGTTGAACCTTGGCGTGATGGGGTTCCATTTCGACACCATCGATCGCAGCCTGGGCAATGTGGACGGTCGCGAGCTGGATATCTATGCCGAGTGGACCCTCAATGATCACCTGATGATCGTGCCGCTGGTGGGGTTGTATCAGCCGGATCGTAGCGTGGAGCAAGGGGGGACGCAGTTGGGCAACAACCACGACAACCTGTATGGCCAGGTGGTGTTCGTCAGTACCTTCTGAGCTGAAGATCTGGGGCTGCTTTGCAGCCCCAGCAACAGTGACTACCGCTCTGGCACCGGCAACGGCGCGTCGCTGTTCCACGCCGTCACTGGCCTGCTGAACAGGTTCTCGGTCTGGAAATGCGCCATGCGCCACTGGCCCTCTTCCAGCGTAAAGCGCACGGTCAGCCGGGCAGCATTGAGGTGCGAGGCGCCGTCGGCAAAGGTACTGGTCTGCAACATCACCCAGCGCCCCAGCCCTTCCTCGCCGGCCACCTCGATAACCTCACTGGTCAGAAAGTGCACATTCAAGGCGAAATGCGCCGGGGTCTTCATGTAGGTGGCGAACATCGCCCGGATCGCTTCGCGCCCGCGGTAGCCGCCAAAGCTCTCGGCGTACTTGGCGCCCTTGCCCTCCCACACCGCGTCATGGCAAAACAGCTGCGCCAGTTCATCGAGCGGGGATTGCGCGTCCAGTTGGTCGCACAACGCCATGTAGCGGTTGATGCAGACGCGGATGGCCTGCTGGTTTTCAAAGCTGCGCAGGCGGGCCTGGAGTTCGAGGATATCGGTCATCGCAATCGTGGCCTCAATGATCGTTGCCGGCGTACAGGTTCAGCAGCAAGCGCTCGGCCACTGCCAGCAATTTCTCGTCGGCACCTTTGGCCGCCACCAGTTGCAGGCCGACCGGCAAACCGGCCTCGCTGCCCAGCGGAATGCTCAATGCCGGGTGCCCCGACAGGTTGAACGGCCGCACCAGCGAGGTCATGCCCAGCACCGCGCGGGTATCGGCGGCGTCCTCCAGGCGCAGTGGGAAGTCCGGCATGGTCGGCAGGGCCAGGACATCGAAGTTGGCCAGGGCCTGGTCGACTTCTTCAGTAAAGCGTCGACGCACTTCCTCCGCCTCGGCCAGCGCCGTGTCAGTGGTCTGCCCCGCTGCCGCCAGGCGCCCGGCGATATCGCTGCCGACCTTGCCGGTTTGCAGAAGGTGACCACAGCCTTCGAACGTTTCGCGGTTGATCACGACCATGCCGGCGTCATAGGCGGCGCCAAAGTGTTTGAGTTCGACATTGCCCATCGGCAAGCCACTGGCGCTCAGGGCGCCGTGCACCACCTTGTGGATGGCGGCCTCGGCGGTCACCCGCAATACGCCGATGCGCGCCTTGGCCGGTACCTGGGCGGGGACGAAACTGGGGTCGATCATGCTCATGGCGCGTACCAGCATCGGCAGGCTCGCGGCGAACGGGCCAACGCAGTCGAGGCTGGTGCGGGCCGGCATCACGCCTTTACGGCTTACCCGGCCAAACGTCGGCTTGAGGCCGAACACGCCACAGCAACAGGCCGGGACACGCACCGAGCCACCGGTGTCGGTGCCCAGGCTGAAATCCGCCAGGCCAGCGGCCACCGCAGCAGCCGAGCCGCTGGACGAGCCACCGGGTATGCGCCCCGGAAAGCGCGGGTTGGCGGCCGTGCCGGTATAGCGGTTGATGCCGGTCGTGCCGAACGCCAGTTCGTGCAGGCTCACCTTGCCGGTCAGCCGGGCACCGGCCGCCAGCAACTGGCTGACCACGTCGGCATGCCGCTCGGCCAACGGCGCATCCTCTAACGCCTGGCTGCTGGCGCGGGTCGCAGTACCGGCGACATCGATGGTGTCCTTGACCACGACCCGGGGGCCGGTGCCGCCCAGATCAAGGGTTTCTACTATGATTGTCATTGTTGTGCAGCCCTCTTCAAGAATGGATGCCGGGCCTTGGCCCAGCCGATAAAATGCGTGCCGATTACTTGAAATGTCAACTGAACATTCCAGTATTATGCGCCCGCTTTACGGTAGCCAAATGCGCGGAAACGTCTATGATGTCGCGACTATTTCCGCACAAGTAGTGAATCGATGAGCAACTCGAAAAACACAGGCCACAGCCACCACGACCCGGCCAGCGATGAATTTCGCAAGGAAGATTTCCCCTTCTACTGGCTGGCGCGCGTGCATGGCCGCTACACCCAGAACATGGAACGTCTGCTCAAGAAGATCGACCTCGACGTGCCGCGCTGGCGCGTGCTGTGGATCCTCAACGAGAACGGTGAATCGAGCATTTCCGAGATCTCCACCCACGCCATCGCCAAGCTGTCGACCATCACCAAGATCGTCTACCGCATGAAGGACGACGGCCTGGTCGATACCGCGCCAAGCCCGGAGGATGGGCGCGTGACCCAGGTGCGGATCACCGAAGTTGGCCTGCAGAACATCGAGCGCATGCAGGACGTGACGCGGGAACTGTTCCAGCGCAGTTTCAAGGGGCTGACCGAAGCGCAGGTGCAGCGGCTGAACCGGATGCTGGAAGTGGTGTTCCATAACCTCGAAACACTTTAACGCCCAATTCCCTCCCTGTAGGAGCAGCCTTGTGCTGCGAAGAGGCCAGTGCAAACGGCACATATCGCGGTTGCTCTCACCGGCCTCTTCGCAGCACAAGGCTGCTCCTACACAGGGTCAGCGCAAGCTGCTCAGCACGCTTTCGAGGCCTCGCATACCCGGTGATAGGCGCGGTTGAAATACACCAGCCCATCGTCCGCCCCACCATGGCGGATGTCCTGGATCTCGCAGTAGAAAATGCTGTGCGAACCCACCTCATGCACCTGGGCAATGCGGCAGTCGAAGTTGACCAGCGCCTCTTGCATCACTGGCGCGCCACTCTCCAGCACAGTCCAGTGCGTGGTCGCAAAGCGCTCTTCCGTGCTCAGGTTGCGGTTGGCAAACGCCCCCGACAACTCCTGATGGGTACCGGCCAGCACGTTCACGCACAGCGCGCCGTTGGCCTTGAACTGCTCATTGGAATACGAGGCGCGGTTCATGCACACCAACAACGTGGGCGGCGCGTCGGTCACGCTGCACACCGCCGACGCGGTAAAACCGAAACGGCCTGCGGGGCCATCAGTGGTGATGACCGATACGGCGCCACCGAGCAGCGCCATTGCATTGCGAAACTGGCTTACATCTACCATGGTCATGCTCCTCAGATATCCAGCACCAGCTTGTTGGACTTGGCCCGCGAGCAGCACACCAGGATCTGGTCGTTCGCGGCTTTTTCTTCATCGGTCAGGTACACATCGCGGTGGTCCGGCTCGCCTTCGAGCACTTCGCACATGCAGGTCCCGCAGACGCCCTGCTCGCAAGAAATGTCGATCTTGATGCCAACCTGGGCAAGCGCTTCGAGGATGGTCTGCCCCTCGGCCACCTGCACGGTCTTGTTGCTGCGCGCCGCCACCACTTCGAAACCTTGGCCACTGGCGTCGACCTCGACCTGGAAGTACTCCTTGTGGATGTGGTCTTCGGCATAACCCTGCCGACGCGCGCCCTCAATCACCCAGTCCATGAAGCCGGACGGGCCGCAGGTGTACAGGTGGGTGCCCTGGCTGGCAGCGCCCAGCACCGCCTCCAGGTTCAGCCGCTGTGCCGGGTCTTCATCATCGAAGTGAGTGACCACCCGCGCGGCGAACGGCGCCGCCGCCAGCGCCTCGAGAAACGCACTGCGGCTGCGCGAGCGCCCGCAATAATGCAGTTCGAAATCCGCGCCCTGCTGGTGCAGGGCGTGGGCCATGGCGATCATCGGCGTGATGCCGATACCACCGCCCAGCAGGATCGAACGGCTGGCCTGCGGCGCCAGCGGGAACAGGTTGCGCGGCGCACTGATCTGCAGCTCGCGCCCTTCCAGCAAGGTCTCGTGCACGCCCACCGAGCCGCCGCGTGAAGCTGGGTCTTTCAGCACGCCCAAGCGATACACCGAAGCATCGGCCGGGTCACTGCACAGCGAATACTGGCGCACCACGCCGGGCGCGACGTGGATATCGACATGCGCGCCCGCCTCGAAGGCCGGCAACGCCGCGCCATCAGCGCGCCCCAGGTCGAGGACGACCACGTCGGCCCCTTGGATCTCGCGCTTGCGCACGACTACGTTCAACAATTGTTCATTCATGGCCGGTGTCCCGTGTAACGACAGGAGGCGCGCAGCGCCCCGCAAAAAAAATCAACGCATGAACAGGCCGCCGTTCACGTCCCAGGTCGCCCCGGTGGTGAAGTAGGCTTCGGGCCGCGCCAGTTGCACGATCAGGTCGCCCAGAAAACCGGCGTCCCCCAGGCGCTGCACCGGGATGTTCGCCAGTAGCCCTGGCAGGCGCTCGGCAGGCACCGCGGCATGCACCGCCGGCGAATCGATCGGGCCGGGGGCGATGGCGTTGACCGTGACGCCACGGGCAGCGAACTCCTTGGCGAAGATCTTGGTCAGGGTGACGATCGCGCCCTTGCTCGCCGCGTAATGCGCGCCGGTCGCGGTGCCGCCGTTCTGCCCGGCCAGCGAGGCCATGTTGATGATCCGCCCGTAACCGGCCTCGGCCAGGTACGCGCCGAACACCTGGCAACCGAGGAACACGCTGCGCAGGTTCAAGCCAACCACGGCGTCGAACTCTTCTGGGCTGATCTGCATCAGCGGCGTGGTCTTGGTCACCGCAGCGTTGTTGACCACCACGTGCAGTGCGCCAAAGTGCTCCAGCACCTGGGCCAGCGCCTGCTCGAAATCGACCTTGCTGGCGACATCGAGCTTGACCGCCAGGGTACGGCCGCCCTGCCCTTGCCGGGCTTGCTGCAGTTGTTCGGCGCTGGCCTGAGCGAGCGCCAGGTCACGGTCCGAGACCACCACGTCAAAGCCTGCGGCAAGCAGTTGCGCGCAGAAGCGCTGGCCCAAGCCCTGGCCGGCGCCGGTTACCAATGCGACTTGGTTCATGGTCGGTTCCTCACAGGATGTAGCCGATACCGGCGAGGGTATCGTCACTGTTGATCAGGCTGATCACCTTGCGGTGGATCTTGAAGCTGCCTTGCGCCCGTACCAGGGTGTAGGTCAGGTCGGCGCTGTAGTGCTTGAGGCTCTCTTTGCGGAACTCGCGCACGTTCTGTGCGCAGCGCACGGTCACGTTGACGCCGTCGTCGCCC